>NZ_JBEOXF010000016.1:1134-125781 GCF_040296405.1 Streptomyces sp. NPDC002133
GGAGCAGCCGCAGGTGGAGGCACAGCCCCGGCCGCAGGTGGCGGCGCAGTCCCGGTCGCAGACAGAGGAGCAGCCGCAGGTGGCGGCGCAGTCCCAGCCGCAGACGGAGGAGCAGCCGCAGGTGGAGGCACAGCCCCGGCCGCAGGTGGCGGCGCAGTCCCGGTCGCAGACAGAGGAGCAGCCGCAGGTGGCGGCGCAGTCCCGGCCGCGGCCGCAGGCCCAGGCACAGGTGCCGGTCCCGGCCTCGGTCTACCCGGGCCGGGCGCACTTCCGCCCCGGCCAGTCGAACGCACATGTCGAGGAGCTCGGCCGCCAGTTGGTGGAGCGGGGCTTCGGCAAGCACTACCTCACGGCGCCCGGCCGGCAGTGGACCGAGGCGGACCGCCGCAACGTCGAGGCGTTCCAGCGTGCCCAGGGCTGGCGCGGCGGTGCCGCCGACGGCTACCCCGGCCCCGAGACCTGGCGACGGCTCTTCTCATGACCCGCCGCCCACCAGACCACGCCACAACCCCGAGGAGGCGTCCCCGGTGACCCCCACGACCCCCAACCCCGAGGACACCGCGGCCCCCCTGCCGCCCGGCCTTTCCCGCTCGCAGGTGCTTTCGCTCCCGGTCCTCGACCTGGGCACGGCGACCGGAACCACGACCTACGCGCCCGCCCCGGCGGTGACGCCCGCATCCACGGCCGCATCCACGGACGCGACCTCGTCCGAGACCGCGACCGTGACCGGCGGCCCCAAGCCGGCCGCACCAGCCGATCCCGCTGCGGCGCCCGATGGCAGCGGCACCGATTCCGGCACCGATCCCGGCCCCGTGTGGGCCTGGGGGGCGGTGGGCGGTCTGGCGGCGAGTGGGCCCGACGGCGACGCCTTCGGTTCGGACGAGCGGGCCGACGCGAAAGGCGCTGACGCCGACGCCGTACGAGACAAAAAGGACCCCACTGTCCGGCGACGCGACGACGGGTCGGGCGACTCGACGGGCTCGGACGACGGCAAGGGCTTCGCCGGACCGCGAGCTGACGGTGCGTCCGGTGGTTCCGTGGATGTCGGCATGAATGTGCCGGGCGTGGCGCGGAAGCCGTCCGGGCGGGAGGCCATGGACGACGACGCCGGCGCGCCGGCGGTGCCCGCGCCCGCGACTGCGGGCCGGCGCACGGTCGTGATCGGGGCCGAGACGACCGGGGCGATTCCCGTGCACCTGCTGTTCCGGGACGTACCCGGAGACTCCGTGGCCGCGGGGCACGTGGTCGCACCGGTCGCCGGGAAGGACTCCCGGACGGATTCCGGGAAGGACGTCGCCGGCAAGGTGGTTGCCGGGAAGGACGACGACGGGGGGCCCGACACCGTCGCCATGGCGCCTGTCGTTCCCTCCGGCCGCCGGGTCGCGACCGCACCGCGGGTGACCGTGGTCTCGCCGAGCCGGCGGCCCGCGCCGCCCGCGGACCCGAAGGTGCGGGAGCGGCCGGGGCCCGTGCTGCCCGGATGGGCCGCCCTGCTCGTCGGGGTCGTCGCGCTCACCGGGTGCGCGGCCGTGCTGCACTGGGCCGGGGCCTTCCCGCGGGAACTGACCGAGCTGTTCCGGCTGAGGCCGCGCCCGTACCACGGCATCGGCGGCGGCCAGTGGGCGCTCCTCGCCGTCGCCGTGGTCTTCGCGCTGTTCTCCCTCGGCGGCCTCGGCCGCGGCAGTGCGGGTAACGCCTGGGTCCTGACGCTGTTCGGCGAGTACCGCGGGACCGTGCGCCGCAGCGGCCTCCTGTGGGTCAGCCCGCTTCTCCTCCGCCGGAGCGTCGACGTACGCCTTCGTCACTGGCGCAGCGAGCCCATGCCCGCCGTCGACGCGAACGGCACCGCGCTGCAGGCCGTCGTTCTCGTCGTCTGGCGGATCCAGGACACCGCGCGCGCCGTACTGTCCGTCGAGGACCATGAGGAGTACCTGCGGGAGCAGGTGGAGGCGGCGATGGCGCGGGTGCTCTCGCAACTCCCCACCGACGCCTTCCACGAGGACGCGCCCACCCTCCGCAACGCCGAGGCCGTCGGCGACGCGCTGACGAAGACCCTGTCGGCGGAGTGCGTCCCGGTCGGCATCGACATCTTCTCCGCGCAGCCGACGCGTATCGAGTACGCCCCCGAGGTCGCGGCGGCGATGCGGCGGCGCCGTATCGCCGCGATCGAGGCCGAGCACCGGGACACCGTGCTGACCTCGGTGGTGGACGCGGTCGACGACACCGTGCAACGGCTCACCGTGCGGGGCCTGGTGGAGCTCGACGACTACGAGCGGAAGGCGCTGGTGCGGGATCTCACCGTCGCCTTCTGCACGGCAAGGGCAGGCGGCACGGAGGCACCGTGATTGGTCTGGACATGTTCAACGTTCGTCAATAATCTGGGACTTGGTCTAGACCGGAACGTGCACGACCGCACAAGCATCCGCACCGCACAGCACGCCTCACGGAACTCCCCCACGTTCTCAGGAGCGACAGCATGCGAAAGCGAATAGGCGCGGCCATGGTCGGCCTCGCGGTGGCGGGAACCTCCTTCCTCGCCACCGGCAGCGCCAGCAGCCACGGCTACACCGACTCTCCGATCAGCCGTCAGAAACTCTGTGCCAACGGCACGGTGACCAACTGCGGTGAGATCCAGTGGGAACCGCAGAGCGTCGAGGGCCCCAAGGGCTTCCCGGCGGCGGGCCCGGCCGACGGAAAGATCTGCGCCGGCGGGCTCAGCCGCTTCGCGCAGCTCGACGACCCACGCGGCGGCGCCTGGCCCACGACGAAGGTCTCGTCGGGGCAGAACTACACCTTCCGGTGGCAGTTCACGGCCAACCACAGGACGACCGACTTCAAGTACTACATCACCAAGAGCGGGTGGAACCCGAGCCAGCCGCTCACCCGTGCGGCCCTCGACCCCCAGCCGTTCCTGACCATCCCCTACAACGGCCAGCAGCCGCCGTCCACGCTCTCCCACTCCGGAACGCTCCCGTCGAAGTCGGGCCGCCATCTGATCCTGGCGGTGTGGACCATCCATGACACCCCGAACGCCTTCTACGCCTGCTCGGACGTTCAGTTCTGACGCACAGTCAGCTACCGTTCGGCGCCATGGGCGGGATGAACGGCGCCACGACCGTCGCGGAGCTCGTGCAGCGCCAGTGGGGCGACCACAGGACCGGGCTGAGACACGAGGACCTCGTCCTCAGCCACCACCAGGTCGCCTCCGGCGCCTCGGCGCGGGCCGCGCTGCTCGCGGAGCTGCTGCCCCGGGGTACCGAGCCGCACCTCGGGATCCTGCTCGACAACACTCCCGAGTTCCCGCTCTGGCTCAGCGCGGCGGCCCTTGCCGGGGCCGCCGTCGCGGGCATCAACCCGACCCGCCGCGGCGCCGAGATCGCCCGCGACATCCTGCACACCGACTGCCGTGTGCTGGTCACCGAGCGCGCGCACCTTCCCCTGCTCGACGGTCTCGAACTGCCGGGCGTGCGGGTGCTGGTGACCGGCCCCGACAACCCTGAGTACGCCGCGCTGCTCGCGCCGTACGAGGGCGTGAAGCCCGGCGAGGCCGTCGCGCTGTCGGGTCGCGCGGTGCGGCCCGACAGCCGGCTGCTGCTCTACTTCACCTCAGGTTCGACCGGAACGCCCAAGGCCGCGATATGCAGCCAGGGGAGGCTCGCTGCGGCCGGGGCGTCGCTCGTGGCGCACTTCGGTGTGCGGCCGGACGACGTCCACTACATCTGCATGCCGATGTTCCACGGGAACGCCGTCATCGCGGACTGGGCGCCCGCGCTCGTGGCGGGTGCGTCGGTCGCACTGCGCCGGCGCTTCTCCGCTTCGGGCTTTCTGCCCGACGTCCGTGCCCACGGCGCCACGTACTTCACGTACGTCGGGCGGGCGGTCCAGTATCTGCTGGCCACACCGGAGCGTGAGGACGACCGCTCGCACTCCCTGCGGCTCGGCTTCGGCACGGAGGCGGGGGCGGTCGACGCGGCCCGCTTCGAGGAGCGCTTCGGGGTACGGCTCGTCGAGGGGTACGGATCCTCGGAGGGCGGCGCGGCCGTCCAGCGCACGCCGGGCACACCGCGCGGTGCGGTCGGGCGGGCGGCGCCGGGGGACGACATGGCGGTGGTCGATCCGTCGACGGGCGAGGAGTGCGAGGCGGCGCGCTTCTCCGAGGAGGGCCGCCTGCTCAACGGCGACCGGGCAATAGGCGAACTGGTCAACCGTGGCCGCAACCCCTTCGAGGGCTACTGGCGCAACCCCGATGCGGACGCGGCGCGCGTACGGGGAGGCTGGTACTGGACCGGGGACCTCTTCTTCCGCGACGAGGAGGGCTTCCTGTACTTCGCGGGCCGCACGGACGACCGTCTCCGCGTCGACGGCGAGAACCTCGCCGCCGCCGTGATCGAGAACATCCTGTCCCGCTGGGACCGCGCCGCGGGCGTCGCGGTCTACGCCGTCCCCGACCCCGTCTCCGGCGACCAGGTCATGACCGCCCTTGCCCTGCGTGACGGCACCGACTTCGACGCGGCTGCCTTCGGGGACTTTCTCGCCGCCCAGCCCGACCTGGGCACGAAGATGGCGCCCCGCTTCGTGCGCATCGTGCGCGGACTGCCGGTGACCGCCACGAACAAGATCCACCGAGCGGCCCTGCGCCGTGAGTCCTTCCGCTGCCCCGACCCGATCTGGTGGCGCCCGGGCGGCCAGCCGCACTACCGCCGGCTGACGCGGGACGACGTGAAGGCGCTGCTGCGCGAGTACGAGTCCCACGACCGGGCTGCGCTGCTGGACCGGTGAGGGGGCGGCGCCTGCGGCCGGGGCTCCGCCCCCGAACCCCCGCGCCGCGCACGCAGGCAGGGCCGCAGTTCGGCCCGTCCGGCGCTCGGGGACGGACACCGGGCCAGTGGACGGCTCGGGGCACCTCCCGGGGGCCGTGGCCGTGCCCGGTTCGGGAACGGCCGCGGGGTAGGGCCAGGTACACCCGGGGCTCCGCCCGCGAACCCCCGCGCCGCGCACGCAGGCAGGGCCGCAGTTCGGCCCGTCCGGCGCTCGGGGACGGACACCGGGCCAGTGGACGGCTCGGGGCACCTCCCGGGGTCCGTGGCCGTGCCCGGTTCGGGAACGGCCGCGGGGTAGGGCCAGGTACACCCGGGAGACGCCCCCTGAGGCCATGGTCCGGCCCATGTGGCGGGACATAGCGTGGGCGGCATGACAGCACGCACCCTCTGGCGGGCGCTGACCCGGCGCGACTACCTGCGGAGCAACTGGCCCTGGCGGGCAGTCGGGTACCTCCTGAGCAGTGCGCTCACCGGAGTGCCGGCCCTCGTCGGCCTGGTGCTGCTCGGTGCGTTCTCCGCCGTGGCCGTGGGCCTGCCCCTCCTGGTGCTCGGCGGCGTCGCCCTCGCCGCCGTCGAGCGCCGTCGCCTGCGGATCGCGGACCTGGAGCCCACCCACAGCCCGCACCGCACACCTCCGGAGCCGGGCATGGCCGCCTGGGCCAGGACCCGGTTCACGGAGCAGGCCACGTGGCGGGAGCTTGCGTACGGGGTGGTGCACGCCACCGTGCTGTGGCCGCTCGATCTGCTGGCCGTCGCCTGTGGCGTGGGCGTGCCCCTCGCCATGACGGCCGCGCCGATTCAGCTCGCCGTCGACGGGCACGAGGCCCGCGTGGCCAAGCTGTGGCTCGTCACGGACCACCCCGCGGCCCTCGCCACGGCTGCCGCCGGCCTCGTGCTCCTCGCCGTGCTGCTCTATCCGCTCGGCGCGCTCGCCGGTGCCCGGGCCGCTCTCACCCGTGCGCTCCTCGCCCCGCGCGAGGCCGAACTCCGCACGAGGATCGACGAGGTGACCCGTTCCCGCGCCCGTCTCGTCGACGCCTTCGAGGCCGAGCGGCGCCGTATCGAGCGCGATCTGCACGACGGCGCCCAGCAGCGGCTCGTCGCGCTGACCATGACGCTGGGCCTGGCCCGGCTCGACGCCCCGCCCGGCAGCCCTTTCGCCGAGCGGCTCGTCACCGCGCACGAGGAGGCGGGGCGCGTGCTGACGGAACTGCGCGAGCTCATCCACGGCATCCACCCGAAGGTCCTGGAGGACTACGGCATCGGCTCGGCTCTCGCCGATGCCGCCGACCGCGCCTTCGTGCCCGTGGACACGGACGTCGACCTGCCGCGCCTGGAGCGCTCGGTGGAGACCGCCGCGTACTTCGCGGTCTGCGAGGCCCTCACCAATGTGGACAGGCACAGCGGCGCCCGCCGGGCGGGGCTCACCGCCCGGCACATCGGGGACCGGCTGACCATCGAGGTCCGGGACGACGGCAAGGGCGGCGCGTCCCCGGACAAGGGCACCGGGCTCGCCGGACTCGCCGACCGTGCAGCCGTCCTGGATGGCACACTGTCGATCACCAGCCCGCCGGGCGGGCCCACCGTCCTGCGACTGGAGATACCGTGCCGGACCGACACGAACCGCTCCGGGTAGTCATCGCCGAGGACAGCGTGCTCCTGCGCGAGGGCCTCACCGGACTCCTCCAGCGCTTCGGTCACGACGTCGTCGCCGCAGTCGGCGACGCGGACGCCCTCCGCGCAGCCGTCCCCGCCCAGGAGCCGGACATCGTCGTCACCGACGTACGCATGCCGCCCGGCCTCAAGGACGAAGGGCTGCGGGCCGCGGTCGACCTGCGCTCCGAGCGCCCGCGGCTGCCCGTCCTCGTCCTCAGCCAGTACGTCCAGCGCACCTATGCCACCGAGCTGCTCGACTCCGGCGAGGGCATCGGCGTGGGCTATCTCCTCAAGGACCGCGTCGGCCACGTCGAGGAGTTCATGGACGCGCTGGTCCGCGTCGCCCAGGGCGGCACGGTCGTCGACCCCGAGGTCGTACGCCAGCTGCTGCGCCGCCGCCGGGACCCGCTGGAGCAGCTCACCCCGCGCGAGCGGGAGGTCCTCGCCCTGGTCGCCGAGGGACGGTCGAACGCCGCGATCGCCCGCGAACTGGTGGTCACCGAGGCGGCCGTGGGCAAGCACATCGGGAACATCCTGGCCAAGCTCGAACTGCCCCCGGCCGAGGACACCCACCGCCGGGTCCTGGCCGTCCTCGCGTATCTGCGCTGATCTCCGCGCCCGGCGCGCCGCTCGCCTCCGTCGACGATCCGGCGAAGGTGACGCAGGTCACGGTCGGTGGGGTGGGGCGTCACGAGCGTGACGAGCGGGGAAGGTGCCCCATGCCCCGGCGGCGGCGACGGCACCTGCGCTGCCGCGGACTCGGTTGCTTGCTTCAGCAGCCGGGGGCCACTGCGCGGTGGTCGCGGAGCGGATGGGCCGAGACGGGTGCCGCGGCTGAAGCGGAAAACCACTGGAGCCCCTCGCGACTGCGAGGGGCTCCAGTGAGGTTGTGCGCCGCCAGGGACTCGAACCCCGGACCCGCTGATTAAGAGTCAGCTGCTCTAACCAACTGAGCTAGCGGCGCGGGCTGCCGTTCTCGCCGCTCTCCGCGGCTGACGACAGGATTAATACTACCTGGTCCGGAGGGGTGCTCCCGACCACCCGCGCCCAAAGGGCGGTGCCAGGGGCCTACAGCGTCAGCGACAGCACGACCGGTGCCGCCTTCCGGTTCAGCGTGTCCGCCGCCGCGCGCAGCCGGTGCGCATGCTCGATCGGGAGCGAGAGCGCCAGGCAGCCCACGGAGGATCCGGCCGTCAGCGGCACCGCCGCGCAGACCGTGCCCACCGCGTACTCCTGCAGATCCAGCACCGGGACCGTGGGCGGCTGCGAGTCCAGCTTCGAGAAGAGGATCCGCTCGTTGGTGATCGTCCGCGACGTCAGCCGTGCGATCCTGTGGCGCGACAGATGATCCCGGCGGCCGTTCTGGTCGAGCTGGGTGAGCAGGCACTTGCCGACCGCGCTCGCGTGCGCCGCCGAGCGGAAGTCGACCCACTCGTTGACCTTCGGGGTGCGCGGGCCGTCGGCGAACTGGGTGATCTTCACCTCGCCGTCGATGTACCGGCTGATGTAGACCGCGGCGCCGACGGAGTCGCGCAGCTCGGTGAGGGTCTCCTGCAGCTTGCGCTCCAGGGCCTCCCGCCGCGTGGCGCCGGAGCCCACCAGGACGAGGGAGTCGCCGATCACATATGCGCCGTCCGCCACCTGCTCCACATAACCCTCGCGCCGCAGCATCAGCAGCATCGAGGCCAGATGGCCGGTGGGCAGACCGGTCTCCCGCGCGATCTGGACGTCGGTGACCCCGCCGGCGTGCCTGGAGACCGTCTCCAGAACGCGCAGGGCGTATTGCACCGAGTGGAACGGCGCGGTCGGCTCCGGCTTCAGCGCCACGGTTTCCCCCTACCAGGTTGTGACCGCAAGCTTCCCTACCACGATAGCTGCCAAGAACCCTTCTCGGGGCTCCTGTTGGCGAGAATTGTGCCGCGCCCCAGCACCATATGCTGGGGCGCACGACAAAGGCATATGCCAAAGTCAAAGTAGGCACAAGGAAGGAAAGGTCAGAGCACCGCGCCGAGAAACTCACGAGTACGGTCGTGCTCCGGCTCGGAGAAGATTTTCTCCGGCGACCCCGACTCGACGACCTTTCCCGAGTCGAACATCAGGACCTCGTCCGAGATGTCCCGGGCGAAGTTCATCTCATGGGTCACACAGAGCATCGTGATGTCGGTGGTCCGGGCGATGTCCCTGAGAAGATCCAGCACCCCGGCCACCAGCTCCGGATCGAGCGCCGACGTCACCTCGTCCAGAAGCAGCACCTGCGGTCGCATCGCCAGCGCCCGCGCGATGGCCACCCGCTGCTGCTGGCCGCCGGACAGCTGGGTCGGCCGGGCGTCGCAGCGGTCGGCGAGCCCGACGAGATCCAGCAGCTCGCGGGCGCGCTCCTCGGCCTCGTCCCGGGACAGACCGAGCACCCGCACCGGTGCCTCGGTGAGATTCCGCAGCACGCTCATGTTGGGGAAGAGGTTGAACTGCTGGAAGACCATGCCGATCTTCTTGCGCACGTCGCGCCGCTGCTTCTCGTCGGCGGGGTACAGGCGGCCGCCGTTGACGTCGATCGTGCCCTCGTCGGGGCGCTCGAGCGTCATCAGCAGCCTCAGGATCGTCGTCTTGCCGGAGCCCGAGGGCCCGATCAGCGTGACGTGCTTGCCGGGGCGGACCGAGAAGCACAGGTTGTCGAGGACGGTGTTCTCCCCGAAGCGCTTGGTGACGTTCGTGAAGCGGATGAGTTCGTTCTGGTTCTGCTTCTGGTTCTGCTTCTCGTGCTGGCGGTCAGCGGGCAAGGCGGCGCTCCAGGGTCCGTACGAGCAGGGAAGCCGGGTAGGCGATGAGGATGAACGCGATGCCGACGACCGTCAGCGGTTCCGTGTACTGGAAGGTCGCCGCGCTCTCCAGCCGCGACTGCTGGAGCATCTCCAGCACGCCGATCCCGGCGAGCAGCGGGGTGTCCTTGAGCATCGCGACGACGTAGTTGCCCAGCGCGGGCGCGATCCGGCGGACCGCCTGCGGCAGGATCACCGCGGACCAGGTCCGGTGGGCGGGCAGGCTCAGTGCCGTTGCGGCCTCCCACTGTCCGGCCGGTACGGCGTCGATGCCGGCCCGGTAGACCTGTGCGGTGTACGTCGAGTAGTGCAGCCCGATCGCGATCGTGCCGGTGGTGAGCGCGGAGAACTGCACACCCCACTCGGGCAGCACGAAGAACAGGAAGAACAGCTGCACCAGCAGCGGGGTGTTCCGGATGAACTCGGTGACGAGCCCGACCGGCCAGCGCACGAAGCGCGGACCGGCACGCAGCCCGAACGCCCAGACCAGGCCGAGCGTGAAGGACAGCAGCGAGCCCAGCACCAGGATCTGCAGCGTGACCAGCACACCGTCCCAGAACCGTGGCATGAAGTCCGCGACCGCGGACCAGTCCCATGTCATTTCGCCACCACCCCGATCCCGACATTGGCCTTGGCACGGCGCTCCAGCGCCTTCATGGAACGGGTGATGGCGAAGGCGAGCACGAAGTAGATCACCAGCGTGACCGTGTAGATCTGCGCGCTCTCCTGGGTCGCCAGCCGCACCAGGTAGGCCGCGAACGACACATCGCCCACGCCCAGCAGCGACACCAGTGCGGTGCCCTTCAGCAGCTCGACCAGCAGATTGCAGAAGGAAGGGACCATCTCGGGCACGGCCTGAGGCAGCAGGATCAGCCGCATCCGCTGCCAGGGGGTGAAGCTGAGCGCGACCCCCGCCTCGCGCTGCGCCGGGGCCACCGCGTTCAGCGCGCCGCGCACGATCTCGGCGCCGTACGCCCCGTACGAGAGCCCGAGCGCGAGCACCGCCGCCCATATCGGCACCAGTTGCCACTCCAGCAGCAGCGGCAACACGAAGAACAGCCAGAACATCAGGATCAGTGCCGACGTTCCGCGGAACACCTCGGTGTAGAAGCCGGCCAGGAAGCGGACGAAGCGCGAGCGATGAGTTCTGGCCATACCCACACCGAAAGCGACGACGGCGGCCAGGGCCGCGCTGTACACGGTGAGCTGGATGGTGATCCAGATCCCCGGGAGCACCCAGTTCTGCCACAGTCCGGCGGTCATCGGCACAGCTCCTTCGCCGTGAGCTCCGTCATCTCGCTCTCGGTGAAGCCGAACCGGCGCAGGATGCGGAAGAGTTCACCGCTCTTCTTCATCCGGTGGATCTCGTCGTTGAACGCGTCCCGCAGCTCGGTGTCGGCCGGACGGAAGGCGAAGCCGCCGCCGTCGATCTTCTCCTTGCCTTCGACCACCGCCGCGAACGGTTCCGTCGCCTCCGCCTTGCTGCTCTTGCGCACCACTTCGCGGGTCGTGAGGGCGGTACCCGCGAAGACGTCGACGCGTCCGGACTCGACGGCGTTCAGTCCGGCCACCTGGTCCTGCAGGATGACGATGTCCTTCTCCGGATAGCCGGCCGCGACCGCGTACCCGATTTCCGCATAACCGGTTCCGGTCGCGAATTTCGCGCCCGTCCGCACCACGTCCT
Source organism: Streptomyces sp. NPDC002133 (assembly GCF_040296405.1). NCBI lineage: Bacteria > Bacillati > Actinomycetota > Actinomycetes > Kitasatosporales > Streptomycetaceae > Streptomyces > Streptomyces sp. NPDC002133. The sequence goes on from NZ_JBEOXF010000016.1 coordinate 12,111, forward strand.
CGTAATTGCGCAGCTTCTTCGGATTGCCTCTGCGTACGATGAAGGAGTCCAGCATCTGGTATTCGGGGTCCGAGAAGATGACCTGCGCGCAGCGTTCCCTGTTGATGTACATCCCGGCGGAGACCACGTCGAACTGCTGCGAGTTGAGGCCGGGAATGAGGGACGCGAAGTCCGTGGCGACGGGTTGGACATCACGTATGCCGAGCCGGCTGAAGACGGCCTTGGCGAGCTCGGGGGCCTCACCCGTGAACTCGCCCTGGTCGTCGATGTAGCCGTACGGCACCTCGCCCGCGATCCCGAGGCGCACCGTGCCCTGCGATCTCAGCCGGGCGAGCGAGTCGCCCGAGGGCACCCGGGCGCAGCCCGCCGCGGCGAGTGCGCCCCCCGTACCGAGCAGCAGCGTGCGCCGCCGTATCGCATGTCCGGTGTGTTCAGCCGTGTGGGGAACCATGGGCGCGCGGCTACCCGGCCCGAGGCGGGGTATGCGTAGCCAATGGCCGATCGCTTCATCGACGTTTCACTCGCAAAGCGCGGGGTCCACTGCACCGCGCGCCTCCTCGACGACCGGGCGCCCGTGACCTGCCGCACGGTGTGGGACGCGCTGCCGCTGGGCGGTGACGTGTACCACGCGAAGTACGCACGCAACGAGATCTACGCCCTCTTCGCCGCCTTCGCCGACCGGGAGCCGCCGCTCGAGAACCCGACGGTGACGCCGATTCCGGGTGACCTCTGCTACTTCACCTTCAGCGGGACGGAGCTGGGAACGGCGGCGTACGGCTACGACCGCAACGACGTCGGCCGGCGGCCCGTGACCGTGGATCTCGCGCTGTTCTACGAGCGCAACAACCTGCTGCTGAACGGCGACACGGGCTGGGTCCCCGGGACCGTGTGGGGCCAGGTGGTCGACGGGCTCGACCGCATGGCCGACGCCTGCCAGGACCTGTGGCGCGCGGGTGCCTTGGGGGAGACGCTGACGTTCCGTCGGGCGTGACAGGGGCGCGCGGCCCGGCCACGGGCCCCGGTCGTGACCGGCGCCCTGCGACGGGCCCGCGTGTCCGTCCTCGAACGCCGGACGGGCCGAGAATCGGCGGGCGTGGCGATCGAGGGACACGGCCGAAGGCCCGTCCGGTGGCCGGGGGCTTGTCCCCGGTTCGGGAAGGGACGGGGCGGGCGGGGTGTGCCGATGGGCGGCTCCGCCGCGTGGGCCTGCCGCAGATGCCACCCGCCCCCACGCCCTACAAGGCCGGCGCCGGGATCGTCGCCGCGCCCGATTCGTACAGCGCATGGGCGGCGCGCAGCACCAGGGCGTCCGCGTGGCGCGCCGCGACCAGCTGGACGCCGATCGGGAGACCGTCCGCGTCCACCCCGCACGGCACCGTCGCCGCCGGCTGCTGGGTGAGGTTGAAGGGGTACGTGAACGGGGTCCACCCCGTCCACCGGCGGTGCCCGGAGCCGCGCGGGACCTCGACGCCCGCCTCGAAGGCCGTGATCGGCAGCGTCGGCGTGACGAGCAGGTCGTACGACGTGTGGAAGCGCCCCATCCGCCGCCCCAGCTCCATCCGCGCGTCCACGGCCGCGAGATAGTCCAGCGCGGACGCCCGCGCCCCCGCCGCACAGATCTCCCGCAGCCCCGGGTCGAGCAACTCCCGCTGCTCCTTGCCGAGGTGCTGCACCAGCCGGGCGGCTCCGCTGAACCACAGCGTGTGGAAGGCGTCCACCGGGTCCGTGATGTCCGGGTCCGTCTCCTCGATGTACGCGCCCAGCTCCGCGAGGCGCGCGACCGCCCCGCGGACGGCCGCGGCGACCGCGGGCCGTACGGCGACCTGTCCGCCGAGGGACGGCGAGTACGCGACCCGCAGCCCCTTCACACCCTCTGCGCCCACGCCGAGTCCCGGGCTCGTCGCGGCGGTGGGCGGCAGCTGCGACCAGTCCCGCCAGTCGGGCCCGCCGATCACGTCGAGCAGCAGCGCCGCGTCGGCCGCGTCCCGCGTCATCGGCCCCGCGTGGGACAGCGTGCCGAAGGGGCTCGCCGGGTAGAGCGGGATCCGGCCGTACGTCGGCTTCAGCCCGAAGATCCCGCAGAAGGAGGCCGGGATGCGGACCGAGCCGCCGCCGTCCGTCCCGATCGACAGCGGGGCCGCGCCCAGCGCGACGGCCACCGCACTGCCGCCGCTGGACCCGCCCGACGTCCGCGTCACGTCGTAAGGATTGCGGGTGACCCCGGTGAGCGGGGAGTCCGTGACACCCTTCCAGCCGAACTCGGGCGTCGTGGTCCTGCCGACGAAGACCGCTCCCTGCTCCCGCAGCCGCGCCACGGCCGGCGCGTCCTCGTCCCGGACGGCCGCGGCGGGACGCACGGTCCGCGATCCGCGCAGCGTCGGGGCGCCCGCCTGCAGCAGAAGGTCCTTGACCGTCACGGGTACGCCGTCGAGCGGGCCGAGCGGCTCCGTGCGGCGGCGGCGCGCCGTGGCCGCATCGGCCTGGGCCAGGGCCTGCTCGGCATCGACCCGGACGAACGCGTTCACCGCCGGCTCCATCGCCTCGATGCGCTCCAGGACGGCGCGGGTGGCGTCCAGGGGGGAGAAGTCTCCCCGCTCGTAGCCGGCGATGAGTTGACGGGCGGTCAGGGCGGTCAGGTCGCTCGTGTCGATCGGCTCAGGAGTCATGAGTGGGGACGTACCCACGTTTCTTGTCGACCACGTTCGTCAGCGGCTTTCCGGCCGACCACAGGGCGAACAGTTCGACGAACTGCGCGCCGAGCCGGTCCCGCCAGCCGACCGTGTCGCCGCTCATGTGCGGCGAAACGATCAGTCCCGGAACGTCCCAGAGCCGGCTCTCGGGCCCCAGCGGCTCGTGCTCGAACACATCGAGGGCCGCGCCCGCGATCCGCCGCCCCGCGAGCGCCGCGACCAGCTCGTCCTCCACCACCAGCGCGCCCCGCCCCACGTTGATGAAGCGGGCCGACGGCTGCATGAGCGCAAAGCGCCGCGCGTCGAACATGCCGCGCGTCGCGTGCGTGAGCGGCGCCGCGCAGACGACCCAGTCGGCGCGGGCGAGCAGCCTGTCGAGGTCCTCGGCCCCGTGCACCCCGGGACGGGCCGTGCGCCCGGTGACGGCGACGGCCACCCCGAGCGCCCGCAGGGTGCGCGCGACGGCCAGGCCGATGGGGCCGGCGCCGACGACGACCGCCCGGCTCTCCGCGACCGGCAGGCCCTCGCGGTGCCGCCAGCGCCGCTGCCGCTGGAGCTCCAGGGTGCCGGGGAGGTCCTTCGCCATGGCGAGCACCAGGCCGGCCACGTACTCGGCGATGGGTTCCTCGAAGATCCCGCGCGCATTGGTCAGCACCGTGTCCGACGCGACGAGCTCGGGGCACAGCAACCGGTCGACGCCCGCACTGGGGGTGTGCACCCAGCGGGGCCGCGGGCCCGGACCCGGCCAGGCCCGGCGCACCGCGTCGGAGGTGAAGTCCCACACCAGCAACGCGTCGGCGTGCGGAAGTTCGGCGGCAAGGCGGCGGCCGTCGGCGTATCTGATGTCGACCTGTCCGGCGAGCGCTCCGAGGCGTGGCGGAGGGTCCGCCTCCAGTACAAGAAGAATCGGGACCGACATCGCGGAGAAACCGTTTCTGAACGTCTGACATGTACGGATTGACCCACGCTCGCACCCCAACCTACCGTCGTCAACAAGACGTAAGGGGGCCTGCCGTGAATGTGTCCCTCGAAGTTTCCTGGCTGGGCGGACCGGCCCCCCAGCGGGGGATCGGCGTGGTCGCCCCCTTCGACTTCGCGCTGGACCGTGAGCTGTGGCGCTGGGTGCCCGACGGTGTCTCGCTGCGGCTGACGCGTACGCCGTACGTGCCGGTGGAGGTCTCCCTCGACCTGGCCCGGCTGGTCAGCGAGCACGAGACGCTCGGCGAGGCGGTGCGGGCCCTGTCCGCCTCCGAACCGGAGGTCGTGGCGTACGCGTGCACCAGCGGCAGCTTCGTCGGTGGACTGACGGGCGAGCGTGCCATGTGCGAGGCCATGACCCAGGCGGGCGACGTGGCCTCGCTCACCACGTCCGGCGCCCTGCTCGAGGCCGTCGAGGAGCTGGGCGCGGGCCGTATCGCCCTGGTCACGCCCTATACGGAGTCGGTGACCCAGGCGCTGGAGGAGTACCTGGGCGAAGCTGGGGTAGCGGTCACGGGTCGCGCCTTCCTGGGGCTGACCCGGCACATCTGGAAGGTGCCGTACCGGTCCGTGGTGGACATGGCGCGCCAGGCCGTGGTGGGCGCGGCGGACGCGCTCTTCATCAGCTGCACCAATCTGCCGACGTACGACGCGATACCCCAGCTGGAGGCCGAACTGCGCATGCCGGTGATCTCCGCGAACCAGGTCACGATGTGGGCCGCGCTGCGGCGGATCGGGGTGTACGCGGTCGGTCCGTACCAGGCGCTGCTGATGGACACGCCGGCCCCGTCACCCGGCGAGGGCCACAGGGCCCAGGGACTGCCCGAGGAACAGGAAGGATGGACATGACGACCGTCGGACTCCTCTACCCGGGGTACTCCGCCGAGGACGATTACCCGCGCATCGCGGTCCTGCTCGACAGCGACGTCCGGCTGCCGCTCTTCCACACCGACATCGGCGAGGACGCGCACCGGACGGACGCACTGATCGAGATGGGGGCGCCGGAGCGGCTGGCGGCCGGCGTCGAGGAGCTGCGGCTGGCCGGGGCGGAGTCGCTGGTGTGGGCCTGCACGAGCGGCGGTTTCATCCGGGGGTGGTCGGGTGCCCAGAAACAGATCCGGGAGCTGGCGCAGGCGGCGGGGCTGCCGGCGTCGAGCACGTCGTTCGCCTTCGTCCACGCGGTGCGGGCGCTGGGCGCCACACGGGTCGCGGTCGCGGCGACGTACCCGGACGACATCACCGCGTGCTTCGCGGAGTTTCTGCGGGCGGCCGGGCTCGAGGTGACCGCGGCGCGGGCGAGCGGGATCGTGACGGCCGCCGAGGTCGGCACCTGGGGGCGCGAGCAGGTCGTCGGCCTGGCCCGCGCGGGGGACGACCCGAGGGCGGAGGCGGTGCTCATGCCGGACACCGCCCTGCACACCGTGGCGTATCTGGAGGAGCTGGAGGCAGAGCTGGGCAAGCCGGTGCTCACGGCGAACCAGGTGACGGTGTGGGAGGGGCTGCGGCTGGCCGACCGCAGGGCGTGGGCGGACGAGCTGGGCACGCTGTTCGCCCGCCCCGACTGGGACCGGTCCGAGTGGAAGCCCGGCCAGGAGGAACGACGCCGGGAATAAAGCGGAGATAGCCTCCTGTTAGTGCTGTGATGGCGCACGACAACGCAGGAGGCCCCTCCGTGGACGCAGTGGACGCAGGCGACGACATCCGTGGCCCGGCGGCCGGAACCGCCCCCGTCCCCCTGTCGGTACTGGACCTGGTGACGGTCGGCAGCGGCAGCACCGCCACCGAGGCCCTGCGCACCAGCGTGGACATCGCCCGGCTCGCCGAGCGCCGCGGATACCACCGCCACTGGGTCGCCGAGCACCACTCCATGCCGGGCGTCGCCTCCTCGTCCCCCGCCGTGATCCTGGCGCATCTGGCCGCCCACACCGAACGTATCCGGCTCGGCTCCGGCGGCGTGATGCTGCCCAACCATGCGCCCCTGGTGATCGCCGAGCAGTTCGGCACCTTGGAGGCCCTCGCCCCGGGCCGTGTCGACCTGGGCCTCGGCCGGGCGCCCGGCACGGACGGCGCGACCGCGGCCGCGCTGCGGCGCACCGAGCTCTCCCGTAGCCCTTCGGGCACGGGAGGTACCCCCATCCACTCGGGTGCCGACGACTTCCCGCAGCAGCTCGCCGAGCTGACCCGCTTCCTGGACGACGACTTCCCCGACGGCCACCCGTACGCCCGTATCCACGCGGTACCGGGGCCGGTGCAGGCCACGGCGGCGGGCGGCGTCCAGTCCCCGGCCCGCCCGCCGGTCTGGCTCCTCGGCTCCTCCGGCTTCAGCGCCCGGCTCGCCGGAATGCTCGGTCTGCCCTTCGCCTTCGCCCACCACTTCTCGGCGCAGAACACGATTCCGGCGCTCGACCTCTACCGCGACACCTTCCGCCCGTCCGAGGTCCTGGACGCCCCCTACGCCCTGATCGGCGTTTCCGCCCTCGCCGCCGACGATCCGCGCGAGGCCCGTCGCCAGGTCCTGACCGGCGCCCTCTCCATGGTGCGGCTGCGCACCGGGCGGCCGGGTCTGGTCCCGACGCCCGAGGAGGCCGAGGCGCACGAATTCAGCTCCATGGAAAGGGAGTTCGTGGACAGCTGGCTCGTGAACATCGTCCACGGCACGCCGGACGAGGTCCGCACCGGCCTGGACGACCTCCAGAAGCGCACGGGCGCCGACGAGTTGATGATCACGGCCAATGCGCACGGCGGCGAGGCGCGCCTGCGTTCGTACGAGCTGATCGCGGACGCGTACGGACTGCCGGACCTGGCCGGGTGAATCCTGGGGTTTCGCGGGCGGAACGGTCCACGCGTGATGCACCCGCCGACGGCTCCCTCAAGACAGCATCGAACCGCTCGTCACCGATGGTGGCGAGCGGTTCACGGACAAGATCGGCGCGTACCTCGACTACGCGAACATCATGACGTACGACATGCACGGCGCCTGGGACGGCGACGGGCCGACGTACCACCAGCCCCGGCCTCCGCACCCGCAGGGGGCGAGGCGTCCAGGACCGGATGGGGTCACACCGCCAGAGGGCTGACCCCGCCGATCATCCCGTCGATGCGTTCCGGCGCCACCGCCCGCGAGTACAGCCAGCCCTGCCCCGTGTCGCAGCCGATGCGTCTCAGACGCTCCGCCTGCCCCGCCGTCTCGACGCACTCCGCGGTGACCGTCAGGCCGAGGCGGTGGGCGAGTTGGACCATCGCCTCGACGATCGTCTCGTCGGCCGGGTTCGGGTGCGCGCCGTCGTCGTAGCGGAAGCCGCGAACAAACGATCCGTCGAGTTTCAGTACGGATACCGGAAGCCGGCTCAGGTACGCCAGGTTGGAGTAGCCGGTGCCGAAGTCGTCGATGGCGATGCGCACGCCCATGTCGCTGAGCGCCTGGAGGGCCTGGAGCGGGCGGCCCGCCGAGCCCATCACCGCCGATTCGGTGAGCTCCAGCTGGAGGAGATGGGGCGCGAGCCCCGTCTCGGCGAGGATGCCGGCGACGTCCGCGACGAGGTCGGAGTCCCAGACCTGGCGTACGGCGACGTTGACGCTGACGAAGATCGGTGCCGCTCCGGGGTGGTCCGTCTGCCACTGGCGGGCCTGGTGGCAGGCCGTCCGCAGCACCCAGCGGCCGAGCTGGACGATCGAGCCGTCTTCTTCGGCAATTCCGATGAACCGATTCGGCGCCAGCGTGCCGAACTGCGGGTGGTTCCACCGCACCAGCGCCTCGACCCCCCGCACCGCTCCGTCCGCCATCCCGACCAGCGGCTGGTACTCGAGTGCGAACTCCCCGCGCTCGACGGCCGGCCGGAGCGTCGACGACAGTGCCTGCCGGGTCATCCGGTGGGCGTTGCGCTCGGGGTCGAAGAGGGTCCAGCGGGCCTTTCCGTCCGCCTTCGCCCAGTACAGCGTCGTGTCCGCGTCCTGCATCAGGCCGGTCGCCGTCGTCCCCTCCGCGGCCCGCTCCACGACACCGATCGACGCCGAGACCGACAGCCGCTGCCCGGCCAGGTCGAACGGCTGCTGGAGCGCGATGAGCACGGACCGTGCCAGATCGGCGAGTTGTTCCGTGCCCGTGGAGTCCTCGACCAGGATCGCGAACTCGTCACCGCCGAGCCGGGCCACCAGGTGCCCGCCGCTGCGCGTGTAACCGTCGCTGTCCGCGCACTCGGTGAGCCTGGCCGCCACGGCCGTCAGGAGCCGGTCGCCGACGCGATGGCCGAGTGTGTCGTTGACGGCCTTGAAGCCGTCGAGGTCGAGGTAGCAGAGCCCGATCCGGCCCGTGCCGCCGTGTTCGTACGACGACGTCTCCAGGGCGGCGCTGAGCCGTTCGAAGAACAGCGTGCGGTTGGGCAGCCGGGTCACCGGGTCGTGCATCTGGAGATGGCGCAACCGCGCCTGGAGTTCCCGCCGGTCGCTGATGTCCGCGATGGAGAGGAGAACGCGACGGCTGTCCGGCACGGGCGCGACGGTGACCTCCGCCCAGAGGGCGTGTCCGTCGGCGTGCTTGAGCCGGCGCGTACAGCGGAAGCGGGAGCGTCGGCCGCGCAGCACCTCGCGGTACGCGTGCCAGGTGCGGCCGTCGGACGCCAGGTCGACGAGGTCGGCGGCGGACTGTTCGTGGAGCGTGGCGGGTTCCGTGCCGAGGAGCGTCGCGAGCGCGTCGTTCGCGGTGACGACGAGGCCGTCGTGGTCGACGACGGCCATGGCGAGCTGGGCGGTGTTGAAGGCGGCGCGGTAGTCGCTGAGTTCCGCGGTGGCCGGCAGGGCGGGGCACCCGGCAGGAGCCGATGCGGAGGGTGGGTCGAGAGCGGGCCCGGCGAGTGGCGGCGCAAGGCTCGGCGCGACGGATGCGCCGGCTGTGACGGATGCGCTGGATGCGCCGGACGGCGAGGTGGGCGATGCGGACGCGGCGGAGGTCGTGGGCGCGGCGGAACCGGTGGTGGCGATCGGCGGGGCGGCGACCGGTGTCGTGGCCGTCGAGCTGCTCGCGGTGTGTGTGCCACGTCCGGACGCATGACGCTCCGTAATCGGCGGCAGGGCGCTCCCGGGCGCCGCGACCGCCGCGGGACTCGGTCCTTCGGTGTTTCCGCTCACCGCTCGCTCCCGCTGTGCGTCGTGTCGTTCAGGTCCGGTCGAGGCCGGAAATCCGGGAAAGTGTGCCGATCATAGAGGCTGGCCGGGGGGCCGTTCCAGCTTGCCTTTCGTGATCAAGCGCACGCGAAGGTCCAGACCGATCGTTTCTGCACGGCTGTGGCCTCGGACGACACTGTCGTGATCGGTTGTGACTTTCTGTGAGCCGCCGGGGTGTCGCCCTGTCTCACCCAACCAGGTCAGCCGAAAGGTGCGAATCACAGAAAATCATCACAAGGTGGGTGAGGCGTCCCGAATTCCGCAGCCGGAGGTCCACGTGGAGGGTCAGCAGACGCGCGTCGGAACACCCGGGGGAGTGGAAAGGCTCAACCTGCGTGCCATGGGCGCCGCTCTCACGTCCCTCGCGGCCCTCGCCGCCACCTCGCTCGTGGCGGGACCCGCCGCGGCCGACACCTCCGCCGGCCCCTGCGCCCTTCCGCGTACGTCCGCCCATCACTCGCTCGGACTGGACAGCTGGAACGGGGCGTTCCCGCGCCCCGAGCGCACGCTGGACGCGGCCATGGTCTTCCTGTCCTTTCCGGACGCCACCCCGTTGACCCGCCCGGACGAACTGGCCGCCGACCACTTCCCGGCGACCAGCGACTTCTTCCGGCGCGCCTCCTACGGGAAGTTCAACCTGCGAGCGCATCCCCTGCCGCAGTGGATCCAGATGCCGCAGCCCTCGACGGCGTACCGGATGAAGCGTGACTGGGACGCCGGGCGCCGCGCCGCGTATCTGCGGGACGCGATCACCGTCGCCGATCCGGCGGTCGACTTCTCGCGCTACGACATCGTCTATCTGGTCGCCGACCCGGACGCGCCGGGCGTCGACTCCGACGCGACGAAGGTCGTCAACTTCGACCGGCCGCTGTCCGCCGACGGCACGGACATCCGGCGCGTCGTGACGGTCTTCGAACGGCACCCGCCCGACCGCAATGTGCTCGCGCACGAGACCGGGCACGTCTTCGACCTGCCCGACCTCTATCACCGGCCGTCGGACGGCAAGGGCGACTGGGACACGCACGTCGGGGACTGGGACGTGATGGGAAGCCAGTTCGGGCTCGCGCCCGAGCTCTTCGGCTGGCACAAGTGGAAGCTGGGCTGGCTCGACGACCGGCAGGTGCGCTGCGTCACCGGCGGAAGGCTGTCCGACCGGATGCTCACCCTGGAACCGCTCGGCGCGGAACCGCCGCCCGGCATCTCCGCCGGTACCCGCCTCGCGGTCGTACGGACGGGTGAGAACGCGGCGCTCGCGATCGAGGCGCGGGGCGCGGCCGGCAACGACCGGGACACCTGCACCGAGGGCGTGCTCATCTACCGCGTACGGAACGAGGCCGAGTCCGGCGGCGGGCCGGTCGAGGTGATCGACGCGCACCCGGACACGGAGGCGTGCTGGGGCCAGTCCGTGTACCCGCCGCTGGCGGACGCACCGCTGACGGTGGGGGAGGCCTTCACGGTGCCGGGGGAGCGGGTCCGGGTGGAGGTCGCGGACCGCACGCGTACGGGAGCGTGGACGGTCAAGATCACGCCGGTGGCGTGAGCGCGAGGCGGTGGAGGGCCGGCGGTCGGCGGGCGGAGGGTCCCTGCGCGGGTCGTCGCCGTGGGCGGCGCCTCGGCACCCCGCCGGATCGCTGTCGCGGGGTGTCCGGCCGATCGCGCCATGCATCCGCAGGGGTGACGGAACGCCGAAGGGCGTCCTCGGAAGCCGAGAACGCCCAGGTCAGCGATGAAACATCGCAAGTGCGCCGCCAGGGACTCGAACCCCGGACCCGCTGATTAAGAGTCAGCTGCTCTAACCAACTGAGCTAGCGGCGCCTGCTGACGTCGTAGACCTTAGCACCCTGATCGGCAGGAGGAAAAATCGATATACGGACCGTCGCCACGGAGGTCGCCCGGGCGGCCCGCACGCATGCCCAGAGCAGGATCTCGGGTCCGGGAAGCCACGGGTTGCGGGTGTCAGGGGCCACGATCCAGCGTGGGTCCGACGCACGGGAGGCCGGGCATGAGGAGCCGGGGCGGGGCGTCAGCGGCGGGAGCGTGACGGCGTCGCCCGTGCCGTGGCAGAGCAGCGGTGGCACGGATGCGCCCCACTCCTCCCAGTCCAGCAGGGACGGTAACCGCTGGGCCGTCCCGGGCGCGGCGAACAGCAGCATCCGACCGCGGTGCAGGGCCACGGGCCCGGAGCCGGGCCCGTCCGACCACAGCCGCTCGAGCATCCGGCGCCCGAAGATCCCGGGCACGTTGACGACGTCGAACAGGGTCCCGCAGGGCACGACGACGGGCGCCGTCGGCTCGGCCTCCCACAGCGCCAGCGCGGACCGCGGATGCGCGCTCGCCGACGCGAGCCACCCTGCCCCCGACGCGGTCACGTGCGCGGTCTGGTGCCGGCCCTCGTCCCGCAGCAACGCGAAGATGTCGCGCCGGCGCTCGTCGTGGTCACTGGCGGGGCTCAGCGGGGTCTCGTCGCGCAGCCAAGTACTCATGGCGCCTACATCTACGGGGAGTCAGCATCCCGTTTCTGTGGGTTGCCGAAAATCGGGACGGCACGGGGCGGGAAGGGGTATCTTGCCCTGCGGCATATGCCATGCGAGATCTTGCCTGTCGTGTGCAAGCCGGATCCACGGGCCTGTCGTGTGCGTGCCGCAACGCCCGACGCCTGCCTGCAGGCCACCTGCCCGCCGGCCACCTGCCTACTGGTCTTCGGGATCCGTCGCGCGGAGGAGGTCGCGGCCGAATTCGACCATCTTCTTCGCGTAGTCCTCGCTCCACTCCGCACGCTGCGCGATGTCCGCCGCGGTCAGCCGGTCGAAGCGGCGCGGGTCGGCGAGCTGTGCCGCCGCGACCGCCTGGTACTCCAGGGCGCGGTCCGCAGCGGCCTGGAACGCCATCGTCAGCTCCGTCGCACGCGACAGCAGGTCCCGGGGGTCCTCGATCGACTCGAGGTCGAAGAAGTGCTCCGGGTCGGAGGCGGCCTCCGAGGGCTCGAAGAGCAGCGGCGCAGGCCGCATCCGCCGCTCGCTCCGCTCAGACGACTCCGCCATGCGTGTCTCCTCCTCGCACATTCCGACCACCCCCTATTGTCCCGCTCGGCACAAGGGGTCCTACGTGGGCCTGCGCGGCCCACGAGAACCGCCGGGCCCACCAAGAACCTAAGGCGTCCACGCCACTCGGTGTTCCCCGAGACGGGACGGAACCGCGTGATTCGCCTCGCACCCGTCCGGGCCGTTTCCTCCGGCCGCGCTCGCACTCCTTCGCCGGCTTCGGGCGGTGGCTCTCATGGTGTCCATGCCACGCGGTGTTCGCCGAGGTGGGACAGAACGGCGTGGTTCGCCTCCCATCCGTCCGGGCCGTTTCCTCCGGCCGCGCTCGCACTCCTTCGCCGGCTTCGGGCGGTGGCTCTCATGGTGTCCATGCCACTCGGTGTTCGCCGAGGTGGGACAGAACGGCGTGGTTCGCCTCCCATCCGTCCGGGCCGTTTCCTCCGGCCGCGCTCGCACTCCTTCGCCGGCTTCGGGCGGTGGCTCTCATGGTGTCCATGCCACGCGGTGTTCGCAGAGGTGGGACGGAACCGCGTGGTTCGCCTCGCACCCGTCCGGGCCGTTTCCTCCGGCCGCGCTCGCACTCCTTCGCCGGCTTCGGGCGGTGGCTCTCATGGTGTCCATGCCACGCGGTGTTCGCCGAGGTGGGACAGAACGGCGTGGTTCGCCTCCCATCCGTCCGGGAACTTCACCGTCACGCCGAGCTGCACCGGCTCCGTCGACGGGTGCTCGTCCAGGAGGTCCGTCACGCCCGCGCGGCACACCACGATGCACGCGTGCCGGTGCCGGGAGGCGAGGACGCACAGGCGGCCCGTCTCCAGGTGGAACGCCGTCGCGTCGGGGCGGCCCGACAGGGGGTGGAGGACGACCGTGACGTCGAACTCGCGGCCCTGCAGTCGGTTCGCCGTGTCCACGGCCACCCCGCTCACCCCCAGCTCGGTCAGCGCCGCCCGCACCGCCGCGGCCTGGTCGCGGTGGGCCGTGCCGACGGCGATACGGTCCGAGGTGAGCGGCACCGGATGCTCCGACCGCTCCGACACCGACGCCCCGCCGCGGTCCAGGAGCCGTCGTACCACCAGCGCCACGGCCCGCACCGCCTCCGGGTCGGTCCGCGGAGTGTGCCGGGCGGGCAGCTCCAGCAGGCCCCAGCCCGACTCGGCCGCCTCGTCGAGCACCCGGTCGGGTCCTGACCCGTCCGACGCCACCCCGAAGGTGAGCCTCCGGTCGCCGTGGCCCGTACCGCTGCGGAACGGCGTGTACGGATAGAACGCCCCCGACACCAGCGGCGCCGCCGACGCCGGCAGCCGCCACGACACCGGCAGCCGGTGCTGCGGCAGCTCCGGATTGTGCGCCAGCAGCGTGGAGACCGCGCTCGCCGACGGGTCGTACGACAGCCCGGCCCACTGGTCGGCCCCGACCACGGAGAACGGGTCGAGCTGCCCCGGATCCCCCACGAACAGCGCCCGCTCGAACAGCCCGGCCACCGCGAGCAGCGCGTCGGAGCGCATCTGGTACGCCTCGTCCACGATCGCGTGCCGCCACGGCTCGACACCCTTCACATGCGCCCACTTCGCGGCCGTCGAGATGACGACGTCGAGGCCCGCGAGGTCACCGGCCTTCGCCGACTTGCGTACGTTCTCCAGCTCGTCGAGCGCCTTGTCGTAGGGATCCGGGTCGTTGCTGTGCAGCCGGCCGACAGGGAGCTCCGGCTCCTTCTCGGCCAGGCGCAGCACCAGATCGTCCACCTGCGCGTTCGTCTGCGCGACGACCATCAACGGCCGCCCGGCCTCGGCCAGTTCGAGTGCCGCTCGCACGACGAGCGTCGACTTTCCGGCGCCGGGCGGGGAGTCCACGACGACGCCCCGGGCATCCCCGTGGAGGGTGTCGTCGAGGATGCCGGCGGTGGCGCGCGCCGCCTCGGCGCCCGGATCGAAACCGGTCGTCACAGCAGGTCCTCCGGGGTCACGGCGTCAGGGCTCTCGGCGGCATCGGTGCGGGGCGGACCGCCGTGCGTCCACGGCGTCTCCTCCGGGTCCGGGAGCTTCGGCCCGCCGCGCTGGTCGTGCTCGAACACCGTCCAGGCGATCCGCTCGCCCTTCTCCGGTACGGAACCCTCGGCCGGATCCTTGGAACGGCCCATCCGGTCCAGCAGCCGCAGCACGAGCGCGCCGTCCTCCTCGGACCGTACGAACTCGGCGGACTGCGGCTTGCCGTCCAGCGAGCGGTACACCTTCACACCCGTGCCCAGATGCGGCCGGTCGTCCGTGCGCACGGTCAGGAGCGGACGCGGTGACGGCCGCTTCGACTCGGACCAGGCCATCACCACCTCGGTGACCTCGCCGACGAACGCCTCGCCCGCGAGCCGCCGCCCCGCCAGCACCAGCGGATCGTCCAACGCCTCCTGGGCCTCCAGCTGCGCCTGGGCCGTCTCTCGCGAGGCGAGCTTCTGCGCCGCGGTCACCGCGTCGTCACGGCGCGGCTGCGGCGGCTCGCCCGCGCGGACCCGGTCGCGGTGGCCCGTGAACGACCAGCGGTCACGGGTCCAGCGGTCGGCGACCCGCGCGCCCACCGGCAGCTCCCGCAGCAGATCCAGGCCCTGCCACACTGCGTCCCAGCTCGGCCGCATGACCCCCTCGAGCAGTCCGCGGATCTCCCGCTCGGCGGCCGTCAGACGGCCCAGCTGCTCGTCCGCCGCGCCCCCGTCCTCGGCGGCGGCGAGCGCCTGGCGGGCCCGGTCGTAGCGCTCCATCGCGGGTGCCAGCAGCCTGTTGTCGAAGGCCGGGTCCGTGGCGGGACCGGCCGGCGGGCACAGCAGCTGACCGCCGGCGTCCCGCGCCAGCTCGGCGCGCAGGGCCGCCTCGGCGCCCGACTCGCCGTCGGGAGGAGCCGTCCAGGCGAGCAGTGCGCCCAGATGCTGGTCCTCCAGATGCGACTGCCCGGTCGCCCAGTGCCGCCCCAGCAGATCCGTCATCGCCAACAGCAACGACGAACCCGGTACGCGTGCCCGCTCCCCGTAGTGCGTCAGCCAGCGTCCGAGCAGCGGCACGCGCGGCGGCGCGGGATACGGGGTGTCCGGATCCTGCTCGGCCGTCCGCCGGAACCGCATCGACCGCCCCAGCAGCCGCACGAACTCGACACCGGCCCGGCTCGGCACGATCACCTGCGGTGCGTCCGCGCACAGTTCGACCTCGACCTTGACCTTCTTGCCGGTCTCGGGGTCCGTCTCGCTCCGCTCGGCGGCCTCGACGTCGTCCGCGTACGCGTCCAGATACGGCAGCACCGCCTCGGCCAGCTCCGCGAGGAAGGCGAACCGCAGATCCCGGTCGCGCGGCTGCGCGACGGTCAGCAGCCGGGGTGCGTCCCGGTCCGTCCCGACGAGCGCCCCGAGCGGCGCGCCCGCCTCTCCGGCGGTGGTGAGCGGCACGAACACGAGCGGCCGCTCGGCCACGTGCCGGTGCCGCACGGTGGCGATCGGCTGCGCCCGGCCGCTCTCGACGGCCTCCAGCCGTGCGAGGGTGGAGATCAGCGACATGCGCCCCTCCCCGCCGTACCGGCCGCTCCCCGCACGCGGGGTCCGGTGCTGCTTCCCCCGCCCCACCCCTTCCGGGCTGCGTCGATGTGCGGCTCCGCCGCGTGCGGGCTCCGCCCCGGACCCCGCGCCCCGATCGCCGGCGGGGCTCCGAACGACCCGGTCCGGCGTCCGAGGACGGACGCCCGGGCCGACGGGACGGTACCGAGCAGGCTCCCGGCTGCCGAGGGCCGGCCGCCGCAGGCGCCCCAGGACCGTCGGGCGGGTGCGAGCGGCATCGCCATCACGCCGTCCCCCGGCCCGCGCCGGATGTGGTCAGCGCTTCAGCCCGCAGCGCGGCGGCGCGGCGGAGGGCGCCGACCGCGGGGTCGGCCGGGTCGCCCGCCTCGCCGCGGGCCGCCGCGAGGATCTCGTCGACCTCCGTCAGACCGCCCAGCTCGCCCCGCACCGCACGCCCCAGCGACTCGACCGCGCCCGCGGTGCGTGCCCGCTCACGGCAGTGGAAGGCCAGCTCGCAGGCGGCCAGGCACTCGGGAGCGTAGGCCGAGGGGACCGCTTCGACGGAGGCCGCCAGTTCGCCGGCAGAGCAGGTCTCCACGTCGAAGCTCAGCCCGTCGGGCAGGGCGGCCGCGATGTCCTCGACACGGGTCAGGCGGGTGAGCTGGCGACGAGTCACCGCGAGCTGCTTGCGTACGTCGACCACGGACGCCGCCGGCAGGTTGGAGAAGTCCTTCGGGCAGACCAGCAGCACCGAGTGCCGCACCTCCGCGCCCTCGGTGAGCGCCGCGACCCGCTCCAACGCCAGCACGTACACCGCGGCCTGGCGCGCCGCCGCGCCCACCTTCGCCGCGTCCGCCGAACCGTCGACCATCGGGAAGGACTTGATCTCGACGACCGTCCACCGTCCGTCGGGATGCACCACCACCGCGTCCGGCTCCAGATACGCCGGCGAACCCGCCACCTCCAGCGCCAGCATCGGGTGGTCGAGCAGCGTCCACACCCCCGCCCCGGTCGCCTCCCGCAGTGCCAGCGCCGTGCGGGCCGCGCGGCCCTCGGGTCCGGCAGCCGTGAGGTCGGGGACCCGCGCCTCCTGGGGATCGGGGATGCCGAGCAGCCTCAGCAGCTCCGCCCCGCCGTCGGCCTTGACGCGGGCCTCGAACGCGTTGCCCCGCATGAACGCGAACTGGGACTGGCCGAACGCCGCGGGCGAACCCAGCGCCCGCGCGAGCGCCGCCTTGTCCACGCCGGCTCCGTCCAGCAGCGCGCGCCGCTTGCACCCGGGGTTCGCGGCGAGGGCCGCCAGCGCGCGGGCGTCGAGCGGATGCGGCGCGGCGGACGGGCCGCGCAGCTCAGCGAGTCGCTGCCGGAGTGCTGTCACCGGCGCCTGCGGAGGAGGTCCGCTGTCCAGGGATGTGCTCACCCGCGGAAGTCTCGCATCCGCCACCGACAATCGTGGACCTGTTGACCCAGGCACCCCGTCCGAACCTGGTCCTCGTCCGCTCCGCGAACCGCATCGCCGGCCTCGTGAGCAGCAGCCCGGCCCCCATCACGGCGACACCCCCGACCGCGTCGAGGAAGTAGTGGTTCGCCGTGCCCATCACCACCAGCGTGGTCAGCGTCGGATAGGCGATCGCCAGCGTCTTCGTGAGCACGCCCCGGCCGTGCAGCCACAGCATCACCCCGCACCAGAGCGCCCAGCCGACGTGCAGACTCGGCATCGCCGCGTACTGGTTGGTCATCCCCCCGAGACCGCGCGGCGCGCTCGCCTCCCCGCCCCACCAGCCGTACGAGCTGAACTGCGCCATGGTGTCGACGAACCCGTGTCCCGCGTCCAGCAGTCGTGGCGGGCACGTCGGCAGGAGCGTGAACCCGATGAGCCCGAGCAGGGTCGAGGCCATCAGCCAGGTCCGCGCCGCCCGGTAGCCGGCGGGGTGCCGGCGGAACAGCCAGACCAGGATGGCGGGCGTGGCCAGGTAGTGGAGCGAGGCGTAGGCGAAGTCGGCGGGTATGCCGAGGCCCGGGGTGCGGGTGAAGAGCCGGTTGAGCGGGTGCTCGAAGTTGATGTGGAAGCGTTCCTCCAGGCGCAGGATCCCCACGCCGTGCCCGACCGCGTCCGCCGTGTCCCCGCGCGCGAGCAGCCTTCCGGCCGAGTACGCCGCGTACACCACGATGATGAGCGGCAGTTCGGTCCACCACCGGGGCCTCCGTCCGACCGGCTGCCGAAGCGACTGCCGGCCCGGCGCTCCCGCGGGCCGCCGGTCCGGCCCGCTGTCCGGGTCCCGGCGCGGTCGGCGGCTGCTGTGCGCGGTCTGCGGCATCCGGACGCGTCTCCCTCGTGTCGTCGGAGCGGCCAGCGGCCGGCGATCAACCGTACGGCGTACAGGACGCGAGGCGACGGGTCGAGGTTGCCCGGACGTCACCGCGAGTTCAGTTGGGCGATGATGGGGATATGGCACCGCGCATATTTCTCGCCCGTCACGGGCAGACGGAATGGTCCCTGCGGGGCAGGCACACGGGGCGGACGGACATTCCGCTCCTGGACGAGGGGCGCCGGGGCGCGAAGCTGCTGGGGGAGCGGCTGCACAAGGCCCCGTGGTCGGGGCTCCCGGACGCAGTGATCCGTACCAGCCCACTCGTCCGGGCGTACGAGACCTGCGAACTCGCAGGGTTCGCCGACCGCGCGCAGCCCTGGGACGCGCTGATGGAGTGGGACTACGGGGCGTACGAGGGTCTGACGCAGGCCGAGATCCAGGCGATCGAGCCCGGCTGGATGATCTGGCGCAACGGCGTTCGCGACGGCGAGACCATGGAGCAGCTCTCCGCCCGCGCGGACGGGATCATCGAGTGGGCGCGCTCGGCCGACCGGGACTCGCTGCTGTTCGGGCACGGGCACATCCTGCGGGTGCTGTGCGCGCGTTGGATCGGGGAGGACGTGTCCTTCGCCGCGCGGATCAAGCTGGATCCGACCAGCCTGTCCGCTCTCGGGTGGGCGTACGGGGCCCCGGCGCTGGAGCGCTGGAACGACACGGGCCACCTGGGGACCTGACCCCGCGCGCGTGCCGCTCCGCGGGTCGGCGGGTGGTTCGTCCCCGAGGACCGTGGCGCCCTGGGCGCGTCACCGGGGCCGGACGCCTCACCGGGTGGCCACCGCTCTCGCTCTGGGTGTCCGTGCGTAGCGGTCCAGGAAGTCGGCGACCCCCGCCGCGTGGCGTAGTGGGGTCAGCACGCGGGCCGTTTCCGCGAGCAGCGCGCGGATGCGTGAGGACTGGACGTCGTCGAGCAGGTCGAGGACCTGGCCGGCCGCCGCCGCGGCTTCCGCGGGTGCACCCGCGCGGGCGAGGTCGGCGGCGAGCTGGGCGCGGTAGAGGGCGAGGTTGCGGGCGAAGTGCGGGTCCTGGAGGGCCGCCGCGCGATGGGCGTGGCGGGCCGCGCGGCCCCACTCGCCCAGCGTCGACCAGCACTGGGCCTCCAGCGCATGGAGCTCGGGCTCGCCGAAGAAGGACATCCACTCGGGGTCCGTGTCCGACGGCCCCCGGCCGAAGAGCGTATGGGCCCGGGACAGTGCCTGCTCGCAGGCCGCCCGGTCGCCGAGCCCCGCCCAGGCGCCCGCCTCCCGCAGGTTCAGCAGCGCCAGCAGTCGCGCCGACGACAGCTTGCCGGCCGCGCGCTGCCCGGCCTGCGCGGCCCGCACCGCCTCCCGGTACCGGCCCGCGTCCCTGGCCAGGAACGACGTGTTGCAGAAGGCGTGCGCCTCCAGGGCCGGGTCACCGGCGACCCGCGCCGTCGCCAGGGCCTCCGCGTAGTGCGAGCGGGCCTCTTCCTTGCGGCCCGAGTCATGGGCCAGCCAGCCGACGGAGATGGCGAGCTCGCCCGCGCCCGCGGCCAGCCGGTCGGCGGTCGAACCACGCGTGGTCGTGCCCGCGTCGAGCAGCGCGTACGCGGTCCGCAGCGGCTGTGCGGCGCGCTGGTAGAGGCCGTCGGCGCCGTGGCGGTCGTCGAGCAGCCGGATCTGGCGCACCGCCTCCTCGACGGCCCGCACCTCGGGCTCGCCGATCCGCGGCCGGGGCACATCGGCGCGAAGCCCGTCGGCGCGGAGAGCCTCGGTGTTCGGCAGGGGGCCGAACCCCAGGGATGCGGCGGCCATGGTGACCGTGCCGCTGGTCATGAATGCGCGACGTAGCACGTCGCTCTCCTCGTTGCTGTAGGTGCTGTTGCTGCTGTCGGAGCCGATGGGGTCGGTGGCGCTGTGGGGGGCGAGGGCGCTGTCGGCGCCCGTGGGGCCGCCGTCAGTGGTGCGCGCCGCCCGGCCCCGTACCGTCTCGCGGGCCGAGAACCCCAGATCCGCCAGGGTCGTGCCGGGGAACATGTGCAGGAAGACCCGCTCGTAGGCGTAGTTGGGGCAGCGGATCTCACCGGCCTCCACGCGCCCGATGTAGCGGGCGTCGCAGGCGACCTGCTCGCCGATCTCCCGGGCGGCCCGGCGCACGAGAGCCGCGAACTCCCCCGGCGAGCGCTGTCCGCGCAGCCGCCGGAAGGTGAGGTTGGGAACTGCCCGTGACGACGCCATGGCCGAGCCCTCTCCTGGTACTGCCGGCGCCCTCTCCTGTACGGAGACGTTCCATGCTCCGGCGGAGGAAGAACGTACCTGCTGTGACGAGCCGGATACGCAGGGTTTGGCTACAAACGGGATATCTCACCCACGATCCGCCATGAACTGCCATCCTTTGCGGCGGCGTGCCGCCGTAGCCGTTGACGCCGGCGAGCGTTGAACCATGCGGGGACACGGAACGTGCTCCCACTCGGCGAGGAGGGGTTCCCTTGTTGGAGGTCGGCATGGAGACCAGCAGTGGCCCGCGGACGAGTGCGACGAGCGCGCAGCACCTGCCCACCGAGGAGTACAGCGCGGCACCGGGCCAGGCCCGTCCGGGCACCGAGGAGGGCGGCGAGCCCTCCGTGCCCTGCGACCTGGTGACCGTTCCGGCCCGCCAGGGCCTGGAGGCGGTCGACATCCTGCGCCGCGGTGGCTCCCCGGCCGTCGGTCCCGTACTCCACGACGGCAGCTGCGACACCCTCGGCTTCCTGGTGCCGCCCGGCACCGCGGACGGCTGGGACATGCCGGGCAGCGCCTGTACGCAGACGTCGGGCCGCGGACTGCGCATCCCCGCGGAGCCCCCCGTCTCCGGCAGCGGCTGGCTGCTTCCTCCCGGCGACAGCGGCCCCGTCACCGACCCGGTGGTGCTCCGCGAGGCCCTCGGCGAGGCCGCCCGCATGATCGAGGCAGCGGACAGCATCTGAGGCCCGCCTTCCGGATCTGGCCTGGCGCGCTGACACAGCACCGCGCCCGTCCGCCGGCACCGGGGCCCCAGGCCGTGCCGGGGCCCGGGGTGGGCGGCACCGATAATGGCCGGGTGGCAAGGAAGAAGCAGCGCGGTCGCACGGCGGCTCCCGAGACCGTCGTCGAGGCCGTGGACGGCGGGCTCGCCGAGCTGATACCCGACCGCGAGCGCCCCCGGGGCTGGACGCTCGTCATCGACGGCGCCCCTCAGTCCCATGTCGACCTCGACGACCCCGCCCTGCTCACCTTCGAGTACCAGCGCCGCCTCGGCCATGTCATCGACCTCGCCGCGCCCGCCGGGCGGCCCGTGAACGCCGTCCACCTCGGCGGCGGCGCTTTCACCCTCGCGCGGTACATCGCCGCCACCCGCCCGCGCTCGACGCAGCAGATCGTCGAGGTCGACGGACCTCTCGTCCAGTTCGTCCGCGCCCGCCTCCCGCTCGACCCGAACGCCCGGATACGGGTCAGGTCGGCCGACGCCCGCGCGGGGCTCGGCAAGCTCCCCGACGGCTGGGCGGACCTCGTCATCGCGGACGTCTTCAGCGGGGCCCGCACTCCCGCCCACCTCACCAGTACGGAGTTCCTCGCCGAGGTGCGCCGGGTGCTGAAACCCGGCGGGCACTACGCCGCGAACCTCGCGGACGGCCCGCCCCTCGCCCATCTGCGCGGCCAGATCGCGACCGCGGCCACCGTTTTCCCGGAGCTCGCGTTGGCCACCGACCCGACCGTGCTGCGCGGGCGCCGCTTCGGCAACGCCGTACTGCTCGCCTCCGACGTGCCGCTGCCGGTCGCCGAGCTGACCCGCCGGGTCGCGGGCGACCCGCACGCGGGCAGGGTCGAACACGGAAAGGCGCTGGCCGACTTCACCGGGGGCGCGGCCGCGGTCACCGACGCGACCGCCAGGCCCTCGCCCGTCCCGCCGCCGTCGGTGTTCCGGACGTAGGGCCTGCCCCGGCCGTAGGGGTTGTCCCGTACGCAAGGCCTGTTCCGGCCCTCGCCGCCTGGCGTCAGCGCTCTTCGATCTCGACGCGTGGAGCCGTGTCGTGCCAGGTGCAGAAGACGTCGATCTCCCGCCCGCCCTGCGAGAACGTCACACGGATGTACGTGGGTTGCTTCCAGACCTGCATCGTCCAGCCGGAGGCCGGGGTCGCCGAGACCAGCTCCGCCGAAGCGGTTCCGATGTCGAAGGCGACCCGGCCGCCCTCGACCGAGTAGCTCTTCACGTTCGCCGAAGCCGTATGCGACGACGGCGGCTTGGTCGTGGCCGGCTTGTCGCCGGGCTTGTCGGCGGGTGAGGACGCCGAGGGCTTCCGGGTGTTGTCCGGCTTCGCACCGGTGGACGCCGAGGGCGACGGCGACTTGGGGCTCTGCGTCGACGACGACTCGGGCGGGGCGGCCTGCGTGGTGCGGCCGTCGGTCGTGATCGGCAACGCGCGGGGCCGGTCGTACGCCGTCCCCGCCATCACCGTGTGCACACCCCACCACGAGAGGGTGACCGCCGCGCCCGTGGCGAGCGACCAAGCCATGGCGTGTACGAGTCCTCTCCGCATCCCGGCCATACTGCACTACGTCCGGGCCCATGTCCCGCGGGGGACCTTCGTACTCCGGATGGCGTACGGTGCCGCCCATGGCAAGTGTGCTCGTGGTCGAGGACGACCAGTTCGTGCGATCCGCCCTGATCAGGCACTTGACCGAGGCCTCCCACACCGTACGGAGCGTCGGGACGGCCCTGGAGGCGCTGCGCGAGGTGGCTCATTTCCGGTTCGACGTGGTGATTCTCGACCTCGGACTGCCGGATCTGGACGGGGCCGAGGCGCTGAAGATGCTCCGTGGCATCACCGACGTACCGGTGATCATCGCGACCGCGCGCGACGACGAGACGGAGATCGTACGGCTGCTGAACGACGGCGCCGACGACTACCTCACCAAACCGTTCTCGGTGGAGCATCTGTCGGCGCGGATGGCCGCGGTGCTGCGGCGTTCGCGGGCGGCGGCGGGTGAGGCGCCGCCGAGCAGGGTGATCCGGGTCGGTGGACTGACGGTCGACCCGCTGCGCCGGCAGGCCGAACTCGACGGGGACCGACTCGACCTGACCCGCCGCGAGTTCGACCTGCTCGCCTTCCTCGCAGGGAGGCCGGGTGTCGTCGTCCCGCGCAAGGAGCTGCTCGCCGAGGTGTGGCAGCAGTCGTACGGCGACGACCAGACCATCGATGTGCATCTGTCCTGGCTGAGAAGGAAATTGGGGGAGACGGCCGCTCGCCCCCGGTATCTGCACACCCTTCGCGGGGTGGGAGTGAAGCTGGAGCCGCCGCAGTGAGATGGGCGCTGGTCAAGGTGTGCCTGGCGGTCACGGCGATGGTCGTGATCGCCTTCGCCATACCGCTCGGACTCGTCATCCAGGAGATGGCCAGGGACCGGGCCTTCTCCAACGCCGAGCGGCAGGCCGCCGCCATCGGTCCCACGCTGTCCATCACCGTCGACCGCGACCAGCTGGAGCGGGCCGTCGCGTCGACCCAGGCGGGCGCCGCGGGGCGGATGGCCCTCCACATCCCCGCATCGGACGAGACGGGCGGCCAGGAGCTGGCGATCGGTATCCGGCGCGCGGCCGTACGGGATGTCGTCACCACCGAGCAGATGGGCCGCGCCTCCATCACCGAGGTCACCGGCGGCTCCGCGCTGCTCCAGCCGACGGCGCTCAGCTCCGGGAAGATCGCGGTCGTCGAGGTGTTCGTACCGGAGGACGAGGTCGGCAACGGCGTGACCACGGCCTGGCTGGTCCTCGCGGCGGTCGGAGCGGCGCTGATCGTCGGTTCGGTCGCGGTCGCCGACCGGCTCGGCGTACGGATGGTGCAGCCCGCCCAGCGGCTCGCGGGCGCCGCGCACGACCTGGGCGAGGGCAGGCTCGGGGCGCGCGTACCGGAGGAGGGGCCGACCGAGCTGCGGTCCGCCGCGATCGCGTTCAACTCGATGGCGGACCAGGTGGTGCAGCTGCTCGCCAACGAACGGGAGCTGGCCGCGGACCTGTCGCACCGGCTGCGCACGCCGCTGACCGTGCTCCGGCTCAACGCCGCCTCGCTGGGCACGGGCCCCGCGGCCGACCAGACCAGGGCCGCCGTCGAGCAGCTGGAACGCGAGGTGGACACGATCATCCGTACGGCGCGGGAGGCCAAGCCGCAGACGCAGGCCACGGCTCCGGGCGCGGGCTGCGACGTCTCCGAAGTCGTGCGTGAGCGCATGGAGTTCTGGTCGGCACTCGCCGAGGACGAAGGACGCAAGGTGCGGCTCGCGGGCGTGGACCGTCCCGTACGCATCCCCGTCGCCCGGCCCGACCTGACGGCGGGACTGGACGCGTTGCTCGGCAACGTCTTCCGCCACACCCCGGAGGGCACGGCCTTCTCGGTGGACGTGCACAACGGCGAGGACGCCGTGATCGTGCTCGTCTCGGACGCGGGACCCGGTATCGAGGACCCGGAGGCGGCGCTGGAACGCGGCAACAGCGGGGGCAGGGACGGCTCGACGGGGCTCGGCCTCGACATCGTGCGACGGGTCGCCGAGTCGACCGGCGGCGATGTGCGCATCGGGCGCTCGGTGCTCGGCGGCACGGAGGTCCGGATCTGGATCGGTCTCGGCGACGCGACACGCGGCCCGTCACAGGCGCGGCTGGGCCGCAGGGCGGGGCGGCGCAAGCGCAGAGGTCTCAACCATTAATCGCCACCCATGCGGTCCTTAAGCGCACCCTAAGAACCTCAACCACTGTCCGAATCAGGGCAATTGCCCGATCCGCTGCCGCTAGCGTGCTGCCGCACCCCACCCCCGTTACACAGAGGCAGGCACGCGATGGGCAGCAGCAGCACGCACCGGCGCAGGGCGAGCGGCAGGACGAAGGCGATCGGCGCGGTCGTGGCCGCCGCGATCATCGGCGGCGCGGCGTTCGCCCTCACCGGCACGGCGCAGGCGGCCGCGGTCGGTGCCGCGTACACCAGGACCAGCTCCTGGGACAGCGGCTACACCGGTCAGTACGTCATCACGAACGACACCGGCAAGGCCCGCTCCGGCTGGACCCTCGAATTCGACCTGCCCGCCGGCACCACGATCAGTTCCCTCTGGAACGGCGACCACACCGTGCAGGGTCAGCACGTCACCGTGAAGCCCGCGAGCTGGAACAAGGAGCTCGCACCCGGCGCGTCCGTCACCGTCGGGTTCGTGACCTCGGCAAGCGGCAAGGCGGGCGACCCGTCCGGCTGTCGCATCGACGACACCGCGTGCTCGGTCGACGAGGGCGCGACGCCGCAGCCCAGTGGCCGCCCCACGGAGCAGCCCACCCCGTCCCCGACCGCGACCGCTCCCACGACTCCGCCCAGCCCGACCGGCACGCCGACGCAGACGGTGACGCCGACCCCGGTGCCGACCGCCACCGTTCCGGTGGGCAGCGGCGCCAGGTTCGCGCCGTACATCGACACCTCCCTCTACCCGGCGTACGACATGCTCGACACCGCCGCCAAGACAGGGGTGAAGGACTTCACGCTCGCCTTCATCACCTCCGGCGGCGGCTGCGCCCCGCTCTGGGGCGGCGTCACGGGCCTCGCCGACGACAAGGTCGCGGCGCAGATAGCGGCCCTGCGCGCCAAGGGCGGCGACGTCCGCGTCTCCTTCGGCGGTGCCGCCGGACACGAGCTGGCCCTCAACTGCGCGTCGGCGGGCGAGCTGGCGAAGGCGTACGGCAAGGTCGTCGACCAGTACAAGCTCACGAAGGTCGACTTCGACATCGAGGGCGCGGCCCTGCCCGACACCGCCGCCAACACCCGCCGCTCGCAGGCCATCGCGCAGCTCCAGAAGGAACACCCGGGGCTCGACGTCTCCTTCACGCTCCCGGTCATGCCGGAGGGCCTCACGCAGCCCGGTGTCGACCTGCTCGCGGACGCCGGGAAGAACGGCGTGAAGGTCGCGGCGGTCAACGTCATGGCGATGGACTACGGACCCGCGTACAGCGGCGACATGGGCACGTACGCGATCCAGGCCGCCACCGCGACGCAGGCACAGATCAAGGGTGTGCTCGGGCTCTCGGACGCGGCGGCCTGGAAGACTGTCGCCGTCACCCCGATGATCGGCGTCAACGACGTCACGACCGAGATCTTCAAGGTCGACGACGCGACCCAGCTGGTCGACTTCGCCAAGTCGAAGGGCATCGGCTGGCTGGCCATGTGGTCCTCGACCCGTGACAAGCAGTGCGCGGACGGCGCGGTCAACCGCGCCGACGCGACCTGCAGCTCGATCCTCCAGGAGCCGCTGGCCTTCACCAAGGCGTTCGCCGCCTACAAGTAGCCACTGCCCGCCCCCACACAGCGTGCCCCGGCCGGAGCCGCCCCCCACCCGGCCGGGGCACGCGTCACGCGTCGGGCAGCACACCCGTCCTGGCCAGCTGTCCGTACCAGCGGGCGCTGGACTTCGGGGTGCGGGCCTGGGTGTCGTAGTCGACGTAGACCGCGCCGAAGCGCTTGCCGTAGCCGTACGCCCACTCGAAGTTGTCCATCAGGGACCAGAGGAAGTAGCCGCGGACGTCGGCCCCGTCGGCGATCGCCCGGTGGACGGCGGCGAGGTGGCCGTGCAGATAGCGGATCCGCTCGGGGTCGTGGACGCTGCCGTCCGCCGCGGGCTTGTCGGGGTAGGCCGCCCCGTTCTCGGTGATCATCAGCGGCAGTCCAGGCGCTTCGCGCGTGTGGCGCAGCAGCAGGTCGTACAGCCCCGACGGGTCGATGGTCCAGCCCATTTCCGTGACGTCCCCGGGCGGTTGGTGGAACGCGACGGAGTCCGCGCCGGGCCAGGGGGAGTGCTCGCTCGCGCCGTGGCCGTCGTTCCGCTCGACAGTCCGGCCGTCACTGTCGGCGGCGGTTGATACGACAGCGGGTGAGTAGTAGTTGATCCCGAGCGAGTCCAGGGGGTGCCGGATGAGGGCCAGATCGTCGCCGTGGACGAACGACCAGTCGGTGAGATGCGCGGTGTCCGCGAGGAGATCCTCGGGGTACGAGCCGTGGAGCATCGGACCGGTGAAGATCCGGTTGGCCAGCGCGTCGATCCTGCGACGGGCGTCCAGATCGGCGTCCGACTGCGTGCGGGCCCTGACCGCGCTGGGGTTGAGGCTCACCGACAACTGCGCCCGGGCGGGAAGCGCGCTGCGCAGAGCCTGGGCGGCGAGACCGTGGCCCAGGTTGAGGTGGTGCGCGGCGCGCAGTGCGGCTGCCGGGTCGGTGCGGCCGGGCGCGTGGACGCCGGAGCCGTATCCGAGAAAGGCGCTGCACCAGGGCTCGTTGAGGGTGGTCCACCGCTCGACCCGGTCGCCCAGCGCCTCCGCGACGATACGGGCGTAGTCGGCGAAGCGGCTCGCGGTGTCCCGCTCCGGCCAGCCGCCCGCGGTCTCCAGTTCCTGCGGCAGATCCCAGTGGTAGAGGGTGAGCAGGGGCGTGATGCCGTGCTCCAGCAGGTCGTCGACGAGTGCCCGGTAGAAGTCGAGGCCGCGCTGGACGGCGGGGCCGCGGCCGGTCGGCTGTACGCGCGGCCATGAGACCGAGAAGCGATACGCGTTGACGCCGAGGTCCGCCATCAGCCGGACGTCCTCGGCGCGGCGGTGGAAGTGGTCGACGGCGACGTCGCCCGTGTCCCCGTTCTCGACCTTGCCGGGGGTGTGGCTGAAGGTGTCCCAGATCGACGGCGTACGGCCGCCCTCCCGCGCGGCGCCCTCGATCTGGTACGCGGCGGTGGCGGCGCCCCACAGGAAGCCGGGCGGAAAGCTGACGGACTCGGACATGGAGAGCTCCCAACGGTACGTAGGGACAGAAAGAGTGAGCAGGCGTCAGTTGTCAGCCCTTGACCGCGCCCTGCATGATGCCGCCGACGATCTGCCTGCCGAAGATCACGAAGGCGATCAGCAGCGGCAGCGTGCCCAGCAGCGCTCCGGCCATGATCACCGACTGGTCGGGGATGTAGCCGCGGCCCAGCCCGGTCAGCGCGACCTGCACCGTGGGGCTGCCGTTCTGCGTCAGCGCGATGATCGGCCAGAAGAAGTCGTTCCAGGCCATCACGAAGGTCAGCATGCCGAGCACCGCCATCGCGGGCCGCGCGGCAGGGAAGACCACGTGCCACACCACCCGCCAGCTGCCGGCGCCGTCCACGCGGGCCGCCTCGATCAGCTCGGTCGGCAGCGCCTCGCTCAGGTACTGCCGCATGAAGAACACACCGAAGGCGCTGACCAGGGTGGGGAGGATGACGGACTGCAGCTGGTCCGTCCAGGACAGCTCGGCGATCAGCATGTACAGCGGAACGACGCTCAGCTGCGGCGGCACCATCATCGTGCCGATCACGAGCAGCAGGAGGAGGTTCTTGAAGCGGAACCGGAGTTTGGCGAAGGCGAATCCGGCGAGCGTGGAGAAGAGCACCGTGCCCGCCGCGACCGACCCCGCGACGACGGTGGTGTTGAGCAGCGCCGTACCCATGTTGGCGTCGGTCCAGGCGATCTCCAGGTTCTTGAAGAGATTGCCGCCGAACCAGAAGGGCGGGGGAGTCTGCGCGAGCCGGGTGTTGTTGCGGGACGCCGCGATCGCCGTCCACACCAGGGGGAACAGCGAGCCCACGGTGAAGACGATCAGTACGGCGTAGGTGATCCGTCCGCCGCGCAGTTGCCTGCCCGCGCGGACCCGCTGCCGCTTGGTGGTCGTGGTCAGCACACCGGCCCCCTACACGCTCTTGCGGAGCCGGCGCACCAGCAGCCAGTTCACCGCGCCGATCAACAGCAGGATCAGGAACATCGACCAGGCGATCGCCGAGGCCCGGCCGAGATGGAGATTCACCCAGCCCTGCTCGTACAGATAGAGCCCGAGCGTCTGGAACTGGTGGTCCGCGCCGCCCGTCGCTCCCGCGCTCCCGTTGAACAGCAGCGGCTCGCCGAAGAGCTGGGTCGCGCCGATCGTCGACACCACACAGGTGAAGAGGATGGTCGGCCGCAGCGAGGGGATCGTGACGTGGACGAACTGCTGCCAGCGCGAGGCCCCGTCCAGCGCGGCCGATTCGTACAGGTCGTGGGGGATGGCCTGCATCGCCGCCAGGTAGATCAGCGCGTTGTAGCCGGTCCAGCGCCAGATGACGATCGTCGAGACCGCGATCTGCGAGGTCCATGTGCCGTTCTGCCAGTCGACGGGGTCGATCCCCACCGTCCCCAGCGCCCAGTTGATCATTCCGTAGTCGCGCCCGAAGAGCAGCACGAAGACGAGCGTCGCCGCGGCCACCGACGTGGCGTACGGGGTGAGGACGGCGACCCGGAAGAACATCGAGGCGCGCAGCCGGTAGTTGAGCAGATGCGCGATGCCGAGCGCCATCAGCAGCTGTGGGACGGTGGATATCAGCCCGATGGTGACGGTGTTCTGTAGCGCGTTCCAGAAGAACTCGTCCTCCAGCAGGCGGGAGAAGTTGCGCAGCCCCACCCACTCCATGTCGTTCGGCGCCGTCAGCTCCACCCGGTGCAGCGAGGCCCAGCCGGTGTAGAGCAGCGGGAAGAGCCCGAAGGCCGCGAAGAACACGAAGAACGGCGCGACGAATGCGTACGGGCTCCACCGCACGTCCCGCCGGTACCAGCGGCTGCGCCGTGCGCGGCGCCGTTCGGCCGCGGCGGCGCCCTCGATCCGGGCACGCGCCGGGGCCGCGCCCTCCTCCCCCTCGGAGGGCGCGGCGGCAGTGGTGTCACTTGCCATGCCGGTCAATGGTCCGGTCCCTGTCACTGGTCCAGCGCGTTGTCGATGGCCTTCACCGCGGCGTCCCAGCCCTCCTTGGAGGACTTGCCCTTCTGGTCGACCTGGAGCATGCCGATGTCTCCCAGGTTCTGGGCGATGACCAGGTCCTTCGGGCCGACGATGGTCACCGGGATGCCCTCGGCGGCCTTCGAGAAGATCTCGCCGATCGGGGCGCCTGCGAAGTACTCGTGCTCGGCGCCGGACACGGCGGGCAGCGCGTACGCGGCGGACGCGCTCGGGAAGCTGCCGCGCTTCTCGAAGAGCTTCGCCTGCTGCTCGGGGGCGGTCAGCCAGGCCGCGAGCTTCGCCGCCTCCGTCTTGTTCCTGCCCGCGTCGGGGACGACCAGGAAGGAGCCGCCCCAGTTGCTGGGCTTGGGCGCAGGGGCAACGTCCCACTTGTCCTTGCCGGCCGCCCCGGCCTTGTCCTGGATGTAGCCGAGCATCCACGCCGGGCAGGAGACCGTGGCGAAGGTGCCGTTGGCGTAGCCCTGGTCCCAGGCGGGCGTGAACTGCTGGAGCTTGCCGGTCAGACCCTCGGTGGCGAAGGAGGCCGAGACGTCCCAGGCCTCCTTCACGGCCGGGTTGGTCTTGTAGATGATCGCGCCGTTCGCGTCGTAGAAGCGTTCGGCGCTACTGCCGAGGATCGCGTTCATCACGCCGGTCGCGGAGTCCACGAAGGCCGTGCCCTTGGGCGCCTTCGCCTTGAACTGCTTTCCTGCCGCGAGGTACTTGTTCCAGTCGCCCGCCCAGAGCTTGCCGACGGCCTCGCGGTCGGTGGGCAGTCCGGCCTTGGCGAAGAGGTCCTTGCGGTAGCAGATCCCCTGCGGGCCGATGTCCGTGCCGAGCCCGACCGTCTTCCCGTCCTTGGTGGTGGCCTGGGCCCACTTCCAGGGCAGGAAGCTGTCCTTGCTGACACCCTCCGCCTTGCCCAGGTCGACGAGCTTGTCGGCCTGCGTCGCGGTGATCTCGGCAATGTTGTTGACCTCGATGGCCTGGATGTCGGCGAGCCCGCTGCCGGTGCCCAGGTGGGTGAGCAGCTGCGGGTAGTAGTTCTCGTTCCGCTCGATGGAGGTCTGCTCGATGACGATGTTCTTGTTGAGCTTCATGTACTCGTCGTAGAGCCCGGCCTCCTTGAGCCCGAAGGCGCCGAAGACTCCCACCGTGATCGTGGTCTTGCCCTTGGCGTCGCCCCCGCCCTTCGAGCTGCCGCCGGCGGGTTCGTCGCTGTCCTCGGCACAGCCGGCCAGCAGCCCGGCGCCGAGCGCCGCGACGACCGCGAGGATTACGGTCTTGCGCATTGCGTCCTCCTTGTGCCCTGACGTGCCGACCCCCCGGCCAACTGAGGTGCTGCGCCCGTTCGTTGAAGCATGCGGCTCGGGCGGGGAACGTGCGGGTTCTGTATGAGTGAGGTACGGTGGGAGCGCTCCCATGCGTGATGTGTTGAAGGGTCGCGGCTCCCCGGAAGGGTGTCAAGGCACCCGGCACGTTATGTTCTCGGCCAGGGGACCTCCGGGAGGCGGACATGGTGGATCGCCGGAAAAACGGTGTCCGGGCGGGCGTAGCGGGCGCCCGGTCCGGAGTCAGGAGCGGGCGCAGACCGACCCTCGAAGAGGTCGCCGCACGCGCCGGGGTCGGCCGCGGCACGGTCTCCCGGGTGATCAACGGCTCGCCGCGGGTGAGCGACGAGACCCGGGCCGCCGTCGAGGCCGCGGTCGCCGAGCTCGGTTACGTACCCAACCGCGCGGCCCGCGCGCTCGCGGCCAACCGCACCGACGCCATCGCCCTCGTCGTGCCCGAGCCCGAGGCGCGGTTCTTCGCCGAGCCGTACTTCTCCGACATCGTCCGGGGCGTCGGTGCGGCCCTCGCAGACACCGACCTGCAGCTGCTGCTGACGTTCGCCGGTTCGGACCGGGAGCGCCGCAGGCTCGCCCAGTACCTGGCCGCGGACCGCGTGGACGGTGTTCTGCTGGTGTCCGTGCACGCCGACGACCCGCTGCCCGACCTGCTGGAACAGCTCATGATCCCGGCAGTGATCAGCGGCCGCCGCTCGGCGGACGAACCGCTGGCCGCCGTCGACTCCGACAACACCGAGGGCGCCCGCGGCGCCGTCGGCCATCTGCTGTCCCGCGGGCGCCGCGCCATCGCGACGATCACCGGCCGCCTCGATGTGTACGGCGCCCAGTGCCGCCTCGACGGCTACCGCGAGGCCCTCGCATCGGCGGGCCTGCCCCCCGACGAGCATCTGATCGCGCCCGCAGACTTCACCGAGGAGGGCGGCCGCCGCGCCATGCGCGACCTGCTGGAGCGCTGTCCCCACCTGGACGCGGTCTTCGCCGCCTCCGACGTCATGGCCGCGGGTGCCCGCCAGGTCCTGCGCGAGGCGGGCCGCCGCATCCCGGACGACGTGGCCCTGGTCGGCTTCGACGACTCGGCGGTCGCCCGCCACATGGACCCTGCCCTCACCAGCGTGCGCCAGCCCATCGAGGAGATGGGCCGCGCGATGGCCGGGCTGCTGATCCACCAGATCGCCTCCGGCGGCGGACCGGACCGCCCGCAGATGGTGCTCCCCACGGAGCTGGTGGTCCGCGACTCGTCGTGACCGTGCGGTGTTGCCTGTGCTTGTGCTTGTGCTTGTGCTTGTGCTTGTGCTTGTGCTTGTGCTTGTGCTTGTGCCTGTGCCGCGTTCCGCCCGCCGCGCGTTCCCCGGCGCCGCCACGTGTGCGTCGCGCACAACGCCGAAGGGCCGGTCCGCCTGCGCGGACCGGCCCTTCGATCAGGGTGAGTGACGGGACTCGAACCCGCGGCATCCTGGACCACAACCAGGTGCTCTACCAGCTGAGCTACACCCACCACGACCGGTCGTTCTTCCGACCGGCCGAGAAAAAGTGTACAGGGTCCGAGAGGGTGCTCGCGCCCGTGTTTACGTCCCCCTGTCGGGGGACCTGCTTACGAGCGGGGCGCGAGCGGTCCACGGCTACGTCGCGGGGAGTACGTGGCGCGCGGCGATCGACCTCGCGGTGTCGGAGTCGGGGCCGGGCTGCGGGACGAAGATCGCCTCGCGGTAGTAGCGCAGCTCGGCGATGGATTCACGGATGTCGGCGAGGGCCCGGTGGTTGCCGTTCTTCTCCGGACTGTTGAAGTACGCCCTCGGGTACCAGCGGCGGGCCAGTTCCTTGACCGAGGAGACATCGACGATCCGGTAGTGGAGATACTCCTCCACCTTCGGCATGTCGCGCAGCAGGAAGCCGCGGTCGGTGCCGACCGAGTTCCCGCAGAGCGGCGCCTTGCCCGGCTCCTTGACGTGCTCGCGTACGTACGCCAGCACCTGCTCCTCGGCGTCGGCGAGTGTCGTGCCGGCCGCGAGCTCGTCGAGGAGACCCGAGGCGGTGTGCATCTGCCGCACCACTTCGGGCATCGTCGTCAGTGCCGCGTCCGGCGGGCGGATCACAATGTCCACCCCTTCACCGAGCACGTTCAGTTCCGAGTCGGTGACCAGTGCGGCCACCTCGATGAGTGCGTCGTCGGACAGCGAGAGCCCGGTCATCTCGCAGTCGATCCACACCATGCGATCGTTCATGCGTCCTACCTTAGGCCGACCGGCGTTCGACGGGCGGTGTCGCATGCCCCCGATCACCGGTCGGCCCAGGGTGTCTTCCGGATCAGGCCTGGTGCACACTCCGCTGGCCCGGGAGCGCGGGCCGCCCGGGGGCGTACGCGTCGGAATGCGGCTTGCCCGGTTCCGGCAGCCCGCCCGGGGCCGTGGCCGCGGCCGCCGCGGGGCGCCTCGCCTGCGGACCCGAGGCCTGCGCCGGAACGACGGCCTCCACCGCCGGGGCCGGCACACCGGACTCGCCCTGCGGGCGCCGGGCCCGGTACGCCGCGCGGTAGGCGGCCGGGGACGAACCCAGCTGGCGCCGGAAGTGGCCGCGCAGCGCCACCGGCGACCGGAAGCCGCAGCGGCCGGCGACCTCGTCCACCGAGTAGTCGGACGTCTCCAGCAGCCGCTGTGCCTGCAGCACCCGCTGCGTGATCAGCCACTGCAGGGGAGCGCTCCCGGTGAGCGAGCGGAACCTGCGGTCGAAGGTCCGCCTGCTCATGTAGGCGCGCGCCGCCAGCGTCTCCACGTCGAACTGCTCGTGGAGATGCTCCAGAGCCCAGGCCACGACCTCGGCGAGCGGGTCGGAGCCGATCTCCTCGGGTAAAGACCTGTCGAGGTAGCGCTCCTGTCCGCCACTGCGCCGCGGCGGTACGACCAGCCGGCGGGCCAGTGCCCCGGCGGCCTCCGCGCCGTGGTCCGTCCGCACGATGTGCAGACACAGATCGATTCCGGCCGCGGTCCCGGCGGACGTGAGGACATCGCCGTCGTCGACGAAGAGCTCACGCGGATCGACATGCACCGACGGATAGCGCTTGGCCAGCGTCGGCGCGTACATCCAGTGCGTGGTCGCCGGGCGGCCGTCCAGCAGTCCGGCGGCGGCCAGGACGAACGCCCCGGTGCACAGCCCCACGATCCGCGCGCCCTCCTCGTGGGCACGGCGCAGCGCGTCGAGCGCGTCCGCCGGCGGCGGTGAGGTGATGGACCGCCAGGCCGGTACGACGACGGTCCCCGCTCTGCCGATCGCCTCCAGCCCGTACGGAGCGGTGAGTTCGAGTCCCCCTGTGGTCCGCAGGGGTCCTTCCTCACCGGCGCACACGAGCAGCCGGTAGCGGGGAACTCCGGCGTCCTGGCGGTCGATTCCGAACACCGAGAGCGGGATGGAACTCTCGAAGATGGGGCCGCCGCTGAACAAAAGCACCGCGACGACCTCACGGCGGCGGCGCCCGGAAAGTTTCCGCGCGACCTCCGGTGCGGCGGAGTCCTGACTCATGACGCTAAGCCCCCCTCGGTGTTCGCGTCTCCCCGTTCGTTTCGTGCCTGTCGCTCCTGCACGTTTCCCCTCGGTTCTGCACGAGTCCCCAGCCTTCGATACTCATGATCGAATCTACTGCGTCCCGTGGTGCCGGCGTGACA
Source organism: Streptomyces sp. NPDC002133 (assembly GCF_040296405.1). NCBI lineage: Bacteria > Bacillati > Actinomycetota > Actinomycetes > Kitasatosporales > Streptomycetaceae > Streptomyces > Streptomyces sp. NPDC002133. The sequence continues at coordinate 46,629 of NZ_JBEOXF010000016.1, forward strand.
AGTTCCGAATCCGGCACATTGTCGACAAGGCAACTTGGCGCGAAGCATTCGATCACGAAGCGTTCCACTCACGGGCCGCGCAGGGAAGTGGGTCTCGCATGCATGGCCCGTCCCCGTAGGGTGCGAGCGACCGTGTCGCTCCTTTCTTGCCTGGTGGCAAGCGGGTTGACGGGGCATTCGCGCAAGGACGGGCCGCAGACGGGAAGTTGGCTGAAAATATACGGGTGCGCGCGTGACGAGGTCGTCAATCCCCCGGCGCATTCCGCGCTCGCCGGCCTCCGCCCCTGTGCGCCCCCGTACGAACGGGCAGTGTCGCGGCCCGTTCCGAACGGCGCAGCAGCACCTGGCAGGCGGCCGTCATGGCAGCGAGTCCTGCCGCTGTTGCCACGGCCCCGCCGACGGGCGTGCCGTACGCCACGAGCACGACGGGGACGAGCAGACAGCAGAACGTCCCCCAGCGCACCACGTCGCCCGCGGAGTCGGCGCGGCCGTCCGTGCCGTAGCAGGGGACGCGCTCCGGCGGGTTGTGCGCGTGCGGACGCTGTTCCTGGCGCCGTTCCTGGTGTGGCACCCCCCGACGGCCCTTCGGCCGCTCGGGTTTCGGCTTCGGCGCCTGCGCCTGCGTGGGCGTCGGGACAGAGTTGCGGGCGGCCGGTGATGCGGGCACGGACAGCTCCTGGACGTGATGGGGCGACCGAGTACCAACGAGGAGCGGAACGTTCCGGTCACTGCGCGGTCATCGCGTGGCAGGGCGCGCCGCACGGCCCGCGCCGGCGCAGCCGCCGAAGCCTGTATGGGACAGGCGCCATTGCCATACGGAGCGTGCTCGTGCATGCTCCCTTGAACGCCGTGAGTAGGGCTGCTGCCCCTGGGCAGAGGAGGAGTGTCGCCGTACCCTTGGGGTATGGGCTTGGGAAGAAGATTCCCGGACACAGCTCAGCCGCCCACCGTCGCCCTCCCATGAGGACCCAATCGCCGAGACACCGATGGCCGGTCACGAATTTCCCGAACCCGCGGACCGCAAGCAGGTCGCCGATCACATGTCGGATCTGCGAGCGGCGGAAGAGTCACGCCATTCCTGCGATCCCGCCTTCCGGCACGGAGTTGTCGTCGGCTTCGACGGATCCACCTCCAGTGAGCGGGCCCTGGCGTACGCCATCGGCATGGCCAGGCGCTCCGGTTCCGGCCTGATCATCGTGCACGTCGCCAACCGCCTTCCCACCACTGTGTGGGCGGGCTGCGAGCCACCGGTCTTCGTCGACGTACCGGACCACCGCACGGAGGTGCTCGGCCTCGAGCTCGCCTGCGCCGACTATCTCTCCGAGGTGCCGTGGATCCTCGTCGAGCGCGGCGGCGACATCTGCCATGAGCTCGAGGAAGTCGGCCGGGAGTATTCGGCGGACGCGATCGTGGTCGGCTCCACGCACGGCATCGTGGGGCGCATCTTCGGGTCGGTGGCCGGCCGGCTCGCCCGGCGCGCGCAGCGGCCCGTGGTCGTCATTCCCTGACCGTCGGCCGTGGCCCGCCGGACACCCCTCGTTCGCCCAGGTCGGGCAGCGTTCATAACTTTTTGACGACCGTCAAATCTACTCGCCCGTACAGGTGGATTGTGCGCTTGTGAAGGGTACATAAGGGTGGCTGGGAACCAGCACCTACGCGCGCATGAAGGGAGCCCGCCGTGGACAACGAAGTCTCCGCGGGAAGCGCAACGTCAACCACTCTCGGCCACCTCGCACTGGGACTGACCCTGCTGGCCTTCGGTATCGGCCACACCGGTGTGATCGACAACGTCGCGGCGTCCGATGCCGCGTCACTCGCGACCTGGGTGGGCGGGGTCGCACTGTTCATCGTCGGGTTGCTCGAGTTCCGTGCGGGCAACGGCGGTACGGGTACGGCCTTCGCGGGCCTCGGCGCCTTCTGGTTCACCTGGGGCAACGGCGTCGGCTCGGAGGTCTCGGCGGAGGCCGCGGGACTGTTCCTGCTGCTGTTCGCGCTTCTGGCACTGACGCTCACCGCCGCCTCCGCGGGCAGCGGAATCTTCGGACAGGGCGTCTACGGGCTGCTGTTCATCTCGCTGCTGTTGCTCGCCATCGCGGCGTTGGCCGAGAACGACGGTCTTGCGAAGGCCGGCGGCTGGGTCGGCGCGGTCGCGGGCCTCGCGGCCTGGTACGGCGCCACGGCGGCGCTCGCCCACTGGCCCACGTTCACCGGGCGCGCTGCCGGCCGGGGGGTGACGGCCACCGGCTGAGCGGCCACGGGCCGGCGTGAGGGCAACGCCGGCGACGAAAAGGGCGACCCCTTCTGCGCGCAGGTGGCGTGCGCAGAAGGGGTCGCCCCCTTTTGTCAAGTCCCGAATTGCCGTGCCGTGACGCACATCACCCGGACGGGCTTACTTGAAGCACGGGCTCACTCAGAGCACATGAACACACCGCTTATCACTGAAGGAGAATCCTCATGACCAGCAACTCGCGCGCCAAGCGCCTGGTGATGTTCGCCGCCGCGACCGCACTGGCGGCAGGAGGCGCGCTGCTGCCGTCCAGCGCGTTCGCCGCGCCGGCGGCGGCGCCTGCCGGTGCCGCGGTCATGCCGGCAGCCGCCACCTACGCCACCTGGGACGACGACAGTGACGACGGCTGGGACGACTACGGCTGGGACGACTACGACGACTGCTGGGAGGACGACGACGGCGACGACGGCGACGACGGTTGGGACTGACAGGAGGTGACGGAGCAGCGCGGGCGCGGTCCCTGATCAGGACCGCGCCCGCGCTGTGCCTACTTCGCCGACCCGTCCGGGGCCGGGGCAGGGATCACTCGACGGTGACGGACTTCGCCAGGTTCCGCGGCTTGTCGATGTCCCGGCCCAGGGCCAGGGCCGTGTGGTAGGCGAGGAGCTGCAGCGGGATGCCCATGAGGATCGGGTCGAGCTCGTCCTCGTTCTTCGGGACGAGGATCGTGTGGTCGGCCTTCTCCTGCACCTGGTGCGCGACCGCGAGGATCTGGCCGCTGCGGGCCTTGATCTCCTCCAGTGCGGCGCGGTTCTTCTCCAGCAGATCGTCGTCGGGGACGATCGCGACGGTCGGCAGCGCGGGCTCGATGAGCGCCAGCGGTCCGTGCTTCAGCTCGGAGGCCGGGTAGGCCTCGGCGTGGATGTACGAGATCTCCTTGAGCTTCAGGGAGGCCTCGAGCGCCACCGGGTAGCCGCGGACCCGGCCGATGAACATCATCGACTTGGCGTCGGCGTACTGGTCCGCCAGCTTCTTGATGTCGTCCTCGCTCTGGAGGATCTCGGAGATCTGCTCGGGCAGCCTGCGCAGGCCCTCGATGATCCGCTTGCCGTCGGCGACGGACAGGTCCCGGATGCGGCCCAGGTGCAGCGCGAGCAGCGCGAAGGCGACGACCGTGTTGGTGAAGCACTTCGTCGACACGACGCAGACCTCGGGGCCGGCGTGCACATACACGCCGCCGTCCGTCTCGCGGGCGATCGCGGAGCCGACCACGTTCACGACGCCGAGAACCCGCGCGCCCTTGCGCTTGAGCTCCTGGACGGCCGCAAGCACGTCGTAGGTCTCACCGGACTGCGAGACGGCGATGTACAGGGTGTCGGGGTCCACGACCGGGTTCCGGTAGCGGAACTCGGAGGCCGGCTCGGAGTCGGCGGGGATACGCGCCAGGGACTCGATGAGCCCGGCGCCGATGAGGCCCGCGTGGTAGGAGGTGCCGCAGCCGAGGATCTTGACGCGGCGGATGCCGCGGGCCTCGCGGGCGTCCAGGTTCAGACCGCCCAGGTGCACCGTGGAGAACCGGTCGTCGATGCGGCCGCGCAGCACGCGGTCCACCGCGTCGGGCTGCTCGGAGATCTCCTTGTGCATGTACGTGTCATGGCCGCCCATGTCGTAGGAGGCGGCCTCCCACTCGACGGTCTCAGGGGTGGCGGTGGTCCGCGTGCCCGAGGTCGTGTAGGTGCGGAAGTCGTCCGCCTTCAGGGTGGCCATCTCGCCGTCGTTCAGGGTGACGACCTGGCGGGTGTGGGCGACCAGCGCGGCGACGTCGGAGGCGACGAACATCTCCTTCTCGCCGATGCCGAGGACGACCGGGGAGCCGTTGCGGGCGACGACGATCCGGTCGTTGAAGTCGGCGTGCATGACGGCGATGCCGTACGTGCCCTCGACGACCTTGAGCGCCTCGCGGACCTTCTCCTCCAGGGAGTCGGCCTGGGACCGCGCGATCAGGTGGGTGAGGACCTCGGTGTCGGTCTCGGAGGCGAAGACGACACCGTCGGCCTCCAGCTTGGCGCGCAGCTCGGCGGCGTTGTCGACGATGCCGTTGTGGACGACCGCGACCTTGTTCTCGGGGTCCATGTGCGGGTGCGCGTTGTGGTCGCTCGGGGCGCCGTGGGTGGCCCAGCGGGTGTGGGCGATGCCGGTGGTACCGGCGAAGCGCTTGGGGACGCGGGCCTCGAGGTCGCGGACCCGGCCCTTGGCCTTGACCATCTTCAGCCCGGTGGACTTGGGGCTGGTGATCACGATGCCCGCGGAGTCGTAACCCCGGTACTCCAGCCGCGCCAGGCCTTCCAGCAGCAGCGGCGCGACATCACGCTTCCCGATGTAACCGACGATTCCGCACATAGAGCTATGCCCCTCCGATGACGTTCAGGTGTGTGCCCGGCCGTTTCAGCCGTAGACGATGCGACGCAGTTGCCGGAGCGAGAGCTCGGGCGGCGCCACGGCGCGGTACGGCAGCTCGGCCGCGATCCGTTCGAAGATCTCCGTGTTCACGGCTCCGCCGGCCTGCAGCTCGCGATGGCGTCGGCGGACGAAGTCCTCGGTCGTCTCGTCGAAGAACGCCAGCACGTCGAGCACCACCCGGGCCGCCTCACCGCGCTGGAGCGCGGTGCTGCGCACCAGGTGGTCGACGAGATCGTCATGCGACGGCGGGCGACGTTCGAGCACCCGTAGATACTGAGGGCTGACAGGGCTCGAACGCAAGAATTCTGCCCGATTTCAGGCAGAAGCCTGCGTGATCATGACTGCGACCGCGTTTTATGTCCGCTTTATCTGGATTCACATGCGCCTGAGGACGGCCTGCTTGGCCGTGGTGAACTCCTCGTCCGTGAGTATCCCCGCTTGTCGCAGCTCCCCCAGCTCGCGCAGTCGCCGGAGCAGTACGTCATGATCGTCGGCGGTGACGGGGATCGCCGGCGCCTGCTCCCGTGCCGGGGGTTTCTCCGGGGCGTTCGGATGCGGAAGCCGGGCGATCACCGCGGCCGCGACGAGGACTGCGGTGTGCTCCTTGCGGGACAGCCCCCACAGGTCGAGGGCGTACGGGTCGTACTTGGCGGGGCCCGATGAGGTCCTGCCGCGCATGACGAAGCGCAGATGACCGTTCTCCAGGCCGATCGCGGGCAGCCACTGCACCGCGGTCACCTCCGAGAGCGGGAAGGTGCTCGCACCCGAGGCGCCCTTCGACTCCTCGGCCTTCCAGTTCCAGGCGAGCCGGATCGTCTCGCCGTCGAAGGAGGCGGTGCCGTCGCCGCCGCCGCCCGAGACGGGCACGGCCGGGTCCGGCAGCAGGAAGCGGTCCGCCGGTCCGTCCGGGACCTGGTCCAGCAGCAGGGCGTTGCGCAGTTCGTCCACGAAGTACTCGGCCACGCCGCTGCGGTCGTTGTCGACGGTCAGCCGGTACGGGTCGCCGTTCTCGGGCAGTCGGCCGTCCGCGGCCAGCAGCTGGGGGTCCCCCCGCCGAAGGCAGGGGGAGGGTCGCTGCCGTCGCGCAGCTTCAGCCGCAGCCGCCCGCTGCGGCGCCCCGGCTCGAAGGCGATCCCGGCCAGCGCCTCCAGCGGCACGGCGAGTTCACCGAGCGCCTGCCGCACCGGATGCGTCTTGCCGCCGCTGCCGGGCACGACGCGGACGACGTCGCCGTCGAAGGTCCAGGTCCCGTCCTTCTGGATGATTTCGGCCATGGGGGTGATTGTCGCACCGGGGGTGGCGGAGGTTTCGGTTCCGTGGGTGGTCGTGATGACCGGGGGTCCGGGGGTCGTCCCCGGGGATGCGGGGGCGCCATGGAGGCATCGCCGCATCGAGGATGGCGGAGGTTTCGGTTCCGGTGGCGCGGCCAAGGACCGGAAGTGGTCTACACCTTGACCACTCATGGGGTGCGCGGTACGGATGGTGACCGTTCGGTTGCTCGGCACCACAGTTGTGACGCCCTCGGAAGGGACCCAGCCTGTGAGACAGCACAGAACATTTCCCCGGCTCCTCGGCTCGCTGCTTCTCGTCGCGGCGGCCGGCATCTCCAGCGTCGGAGCCGTACCGGGCGGCGCCGGTGCGGCTCCCGATACCGCGCCCGCCGCCGTCAGACCGCTCGGCGAGGTCGTCCCCGCCCCCGCGTCCGTCAAGCCCTCCGGAGCTCCGTACGCCCTCACCCCCGCGACCCGCATCAGGGTCGACGACGACTCGCGCGAGGCGCGGCGCATCGGCGCGTATCTGGCCGCCGTGCTGCGGCCCTCCACCGGGTACGCGCTGCCCGTCACCGACGACGACCATGGACGCGGCGGCATCCGACTGGCGCTCGGGTCGCGCGACAGGAGCCTCGGCGACGAGGGCTACCGCCTGGAGTCGGGCATCGGCGGGGTCACCATCACCGCCCGCACGCCGGCAGGCCTCTTCCACGGCGTCCAGACGCTCCGTCAGCTGCTGCCCGCCACCGTCGAGAAGGACACCCGGCAGGCCGGCCCCTGGCGGGTTCCCGGCGGCACCATCACCGACTCCCCGCGCTTCGGCCACCGCGGCGCGATGCTCGACGTCTCCCGGCACTTCTTCACGGTCGACCAGGTCAAGCTCTACATCGACCAGCTCGCCCTCTACAAGATCAACAAGCTGCATCTGCATCTCTCCGACGACCAGGGCTGGCGGATCGCCATCGACTCCTGGCCGCGGCTGGCGACCTACGGCGGCTCCACCCAGGTCGGCGGTGGCCCCGGCGGCCACTACACCAAGGCCCAGTACAAGGAGATCCTGGCCTACGCCGCGTCCCGCCATCTCGAGGTGATCCCCGAGATCGACATGCCGGGCCACACCAACGCCGCTCTCGCCTCCTACGCCGAGCTGAACTGCGACGGGATCGCCCCGCCGCTCTACACCGGCACCGGCGTCGGCTTCAGCTCGCTCTGTGTGCCGAAGGCCGTCACGTACGACTTCGTCGACGACGTCGTACGCGAACTCGCCGCGCTCACCCCCGGCAGATACCTGCACATCGGCGGCGACGAGGCCCACTCCACCAGCCACGCCGACTATGTGGCGTTCATGGACAGGGCACAGGCCGTCGTCGCCAAGTACGGCAAGACGGTGGTCGGCTGGCACCAGCTGACAGGGACGACGCCGGCGAAGGGCGCGGTCGCCCAGTACTGGGGCCTGGACGGCACCGGCGCGGCCGAGAAGGAACAGGTCGCGGCCGCCGCGCGGAACGGCACGCGGCTGATCCTGTCGCCCGCCGACCGGATCTACCTCGACATGAAGTACACCAAGGACACCCCGCTGGGCCTGGCCTGGGCCGGTTACGTCGAGGTGCAGCGCGCGTACGACTGGGACCCGGGTGCCTATCTGCCCGGCGCACCCCCGTCGGCGATCGCCGGGGTCGAGGCGCCGCTCTGGTCGGAGACCGTCTCGACCAGCGACCACATCGAGTACATGGCCTTCCCGAGGCTCCCCGGCGTCGCGGAGCTCGGCTGGTCCCCGGCGTCGACGCACGACTGGGACGCGTACAAGGTGCGGCTCGCGGCGCAGGGGCCTCGCTTCGAGGCGCTGGGCATCGACTACTACCGCTCGCCGCAGGTGCCGTGGCCGGCTGAGTGAGGGGGTCCCGGCGGAGGTGGAGGGCCTCCACCTCACTTGGCCGGCGGCACCCCGACGCAGGCGCCGGCGCCCGGGGGACCCTAACCCCGGGCGCCGGCCCGTCTTCGGTGCGCGGAACGCGCTGTTTCAGCGCGCGAAGCGCGCTATCGGGTTCTTCAGGCTGCCCACCAGCTGGAGCGCGCCCGAAGGGTCGGCGAGGTCGACCATCTGCTTGTTGTTGCGCAGCTGCAGCCGGTTGAGGCAGGACAGCGCGAACTCGTCGGCGAACATGTCGTACTGCGCGAACCTGTCCGCCAGATGCGGCGACGAATCCTGATAGGCCGTCACGCACTCCGCGACCGCCCGCCAGAACGTCTCCTCGTCGACGACACCCTCCGTCGCCAGCGTGGCGCCGAGGAAGCGGAAGAAGCAGTCGAAGACGTCGGTGAAGATCGACAGCAGCTTCATGTCCTCGGGGACCTCGGCGCGGACCCGCTCCACCGCCGGCGGAAGGACTGCGTCCGGGTCCATCACGCAGATCTCCTCGGCGATGTCCTTGAAGATCGCCCGCCGCACGGTCCCGTCGTCGCCGATGACGAGGACGACGTTCTCGCCGTGCGGCATGTAGACGAGGTCGTATGCGTAGAAGGAGTGCAGCACCGGCAGTAGATACGCGTCGAGGTAGCGCCGCAGCCACACCTCGGGCGCCAGCCCCGACTCCGCGATCAGCGCGCCCGCGAACGACTTCCCGGCACGGTCGACATGGAGCAGCGAGGCCATCGTCGCGAGCCGCTCACCGTGCTCCAGCGTGGGTACCGGGCTCTCGCGCCAGAGCGCGGCGAGCATTTTGCGGTACGGGGAGAAGCGGTCCGTGGCGGCCTCGTACTCCAGGTGCCGGTAGCCGACCGCCGCCCGCTCGCGGATGATCGAGAAGCGGGCCGCCTTCAGCACGTCGTCGCTCGCGATCAGCGCCGCCAGCCAGTCGTTGATGGCGGGCGTCGCCTCCATGTACGCGGCGGACAGACCCCGCATGAAGCCCATGTTGATGACGGACATCGCCGTCTTGACGTAGTGCTTGGCCGGGTCGCTCGTGTTGAAGAAGGTACGGATCGACTGCTGGGCCAGGTACTCGTCGTCGCCCTCACCGAGCGGCACCAGGCGCTGCTGGGCGATCTCGGCGGCGAAGGTGACGGACAGCTTGTTCCACCACTGCCAGGGGTGGACCGGCATCAGCAGATAGGCGTCCGGGTCCAGGCCGAGCCCGCGCAGCCGGGCGTCGAAGCGGTCGAGCGTCTCCTGGCCCAGCTCGGCGCGCAGCAGGTTCTCGTAGCCGAGGTCCGCGCAGGAGGTGAAGGTCGCGCGGGAGCGGTGCGCGGCGACCCACAGCAGCCGGACCGGGGCCGCGGCCTCGGGGGCGTACCGGTGGTACTCGTGCACACCGAAGCCCAGCCGTCCGTTGTTGGCGACGAAGCAGGGGTGGCCCTCGGTCATCCCGGTCTCGATCGCCTGGAAGGAGGCGCGGGCCAGATCGGCCGCGGACACCTCGGGCTTGGTGAGCTTGTAGGCCGTGCCGGACAGGGTGGAGGAGATCTCCTCCAGATAGACCGGCAGGATCTCGTCGGACAGGCCCAGCGCGCCGCGCAGTTCGGTGCAGAACTCCAGGGCGTCCAGGGGGAGCTCGCCGCCGTCCCGGTGGCGGGTGAGGGACTCGGCGACGACCTGCCAGTGGTCGAGGGCGAGCCGGCCGGCCGTGAAGCGGTACTCGGTCGTGCCGTCGTCGCTGAGCACCGCGTAGCGGTCTCCCCCGGAGCCACCGGCCTGGGTGGGGGTCCCCTGGGGGCGCCCCCAGGCGTGAGCTCTGGGGGAAGAGCCAGGGGGAGCGCCCCCACCGAGCGCCTTCGGGGTGATGAGCCGTTCGTGCGAGAACTCGGCGATGGCTTTGCGGATCAGCTGACGGTTGGCCTCGGCCCACAGTTCGGGCGTGAGGTGGGAGACGCTGTCGATCGCGGTGGTCACCGGGCCTCCTCCCGTACGGCGGCCTCGAACTGCTCGCGCGTGCAGAAACTCAGCAGGGCCTTCTTCTCGGGCTTCTGTATCTCCCGTTCGGGTACGAAGCCGACCGCCTCGTTCAGCGCGTGGACGGCCTTGTTCGACACGTCCGGCTCGACGACGACGCGCCGGGTCGCCGGGTCCGCGAACAGCTCACGCATCACCGCGATGATCACGGCACGGGTGAAGCCGTGCACCGGGGTGTCCGTCGGGGCGACGAGGAAGTGCATGCCGACGTCGCCCGGCAGGGGCTCGTACAGGCCGACCAGCTCGACCTTCGACGGGTCGTACCGCTCCATCAGGAAGGCCGGCTCCCCGTCGTGCAGGCCGAGGAAGGCGTGATGGTGCTCGGCGGCCGCGATGGCCATGTACTCGCGCTCCACATCGTGGAGTTCGGCGTCCTGCATCATCCAGAACGCGGCCTTGGGGTGGGTGATCCAGCCGTGCAGCAGCTCGGCGTCGCTCGGGGTCTCCCCACCGGAGGTAGGGGAAGGGTCGACGGGCCGGAAGGTGAACGTCCCCAGGGCGGGGGCGACGGTGCTCATACGGCGAACTCCTGGAACGCGATGGTCTTCTCTACGGGGTAGTACTCGCTGCCGAGCAGCTCGCGGATGATGTACGCGTTGCGGTACGCGCCCATGCCCAGGTCGGGCGAGGTGATGGAGTGCGTGTGCACGCTCGCGTTCTGCAGGAAGATGCCGCGTCCTGTGGTGTCGACGGAGTAGTTGCGGGCGACGTCGAAGCGGCCCTGACCGTCCCAGCGGATGCGGTCGCGCACGGGCTCCAGGAACTCGGGGGTCACGTACTTGTAGCCGGTGGCGAGGATCAGGCCCTCGGTGCTGATCTCGAAGTCCTTGCCCTGCTCCTCCTGGCGCAGCCCCAGCGTGTACGTCCCGGTCCCGGGCTCGTACGAGGCGGTCTGCAGAGCCGAGTTGGTGAGCAGCCGGGTCGGGACCGGGCCCTTCAGGTTCTTCTGGTAGAGCAGGTCGAAGATCTCGTTGATCAGTTCCCCGTCGATGCCCTTGAACAGGCCCTTCTGCTGCGACTCCAGCCGGTGGCGGGTGGCCTCCGGCAGCGCGTGGAAGTAGTCGATGTACTCGGGGGACGTCATCTCCAGCGTCAGCTTGGTGTACTCGAGCGGGAAGAACCGCGTGGAGCGGGTCACCCAGTTGAGCTGGTAGCCGTGGACGTCGATCTCGGCGAGCAGGTCGTAGTAGATCTCCGCGGCGCTCTGGCCGCTGCCGACGAGGGTGATGGACCTCTTCTTCTGCAGCTCCTCCTTGGACTGGAGGTAGCGCGAGTTGTGGAGGAAGTCGCCGTCGAGGCCCTGGCAGGCGTCCGGGATGTACGGCGGGGTGCCGGTGCCCAGGACGAGCCGGCGAGCGCGGAGGGTCTCGCCGTCGGCGGTGTGGACGACGTACAGCTCGCTCCCGGCCTCGTACGCGACCTTCGTCACCGTCGTGCTGAAGCGGATGCTGCTCAGTTCGGCGGCGGCCCAGCGGCAGTAGTCGTTGTACTCGGTCCGCAGCGGATAGAAGTTCTCGCGGATGTAGAAGGAGTAGAGCCGCCCCTTCTCCTTCAGGTAGTTGAGGAAGGAGTACGGGGAGGTCGGGTCGGCGAGGGTGACCAGGTCCGACATGAACGGCGTCTGGAGGTGGGCGCCCTCGAGGAACATCCCCGAGTGCCATTCGAAGTCCGGCTTGGACTCCAGGAACACTCCGTTCAGCTCGTCGATGGGCTCGGTCAGGCAGGCGAGGCCGAGGTTGAACGGACCGAGACCGATCCCGATGAAATCAAGAGGCGTGGACAAGGGTCTCTCCCAGGTACTGCTCGGCGTGGCCGGCCATCAGATCGAGGACGGCGGCGATGTCGTGCACGGTCGTCTCGGGGTTCAGCAGGGTGAATTTCAGGTACTGGCGGCCGTCGACCTTGGTCCCGGCGACGACGGCCTCGCCGGAGGCGAACAGGGCCTTGCGGGCATAGAGGTTGGCGCGGTCGATCTCGGCCGGGGCGGTGACGCGCGCGGGGACGTAGCGGAAGACCAGCGTAGAGAGCTGGGGTTCGACGACGACGTCGTAGCGCGGGTCGCCGGCGAGCAGCTGCCAGCCCTCCGCCGCCAGGTCGCAGACCTCGTCGAAGAGCCGGCCGACACCGTCGGCACCCATGACGCGCAGCGTCATCCACAGCTTGAGGGCGTCGAAGCGGCGGGTGGTCTGGAGGGACTTGTCGACCTGGTTGGGGGTCCTCCCCCGTAGCCCTTCGGGCACGGGAGGTGCCCCCACCTCCACCGTGGGCGCGGGGTTGAGGTAGTCCGCGTGGTACGTGGCGTGGCGCAGCGTGACCCCGTCCCGTACCAGCAGAGCGGAGGAACTCACCGGCTGGAAGAAGGACTTGTGGTAGTCGACGGTGACCGAGTCGGCGCGCTCGATGCCGTCCAGGAGGGGACGGCGGGTGGGGGAGGCGAGCAGTCCGCAACCGTAGGCGGCGTCGACGTGCATCCAGGTGCCGTACAGCGTGCACAGGTCGGCGATCTCGGGGAGCGGATCGATGGATCCGAAGTCGGTGGTGCCGGCGGTGGCGACGACGGCCATCGGGACGAGTCCGTCCTGCTTGCACTTCTCCAGCTCGGCGGCGAGGGCCGCGGTCTGGAGGCGCCTGTCCCGGTCGACCGGGACGGACACGACGGCGTCGCGGCCGAGGCCGAGGAGGGTCGCGGACTTCTGGACGCTGAAGTGGCTGCACTCGGAGGAGAAGATGCGCAGCTTCGACAGGGCGGTCGTGTCGGCGGGCTTGGCCTCTTCGCGAGCCAGCAGCAGTGCCTGGAGGTTGGACTGCGTACCGCCGCTGGTGAACACGCCGTCGGCGGCGGGGCCGAGGCCGATGCGGCCCGCGGTCCAGTCGATGAGGCGGCGCTCGATCAGGGTGCCGCCGGCGCTCTGGTCCCAGGTGTCGAGCGAGGAGTTGACGGCGGACAGGATCGCCTCGCCGAGAACGGCGGGGATGACGACCGGGCAGTTGAGGTGACCCAGGTAGCGGGGGTGGTGGAAGTAGACCGCGTCGCGCAGATAGACCTGCTCCAGCTCGTCGAGCGCGGCGGTCGTGTCGCCGAGCGGCTGGTCCAGGTCGACGGCGGCGATCGCCGGGGCGAGCTCGTCGGGGGTGACTCCGGTGAACGGCCGTCGGGTCGTGGCGAGTTTGTTCGCCACCCGCTCGACTCCTTCGGTCACGGAGCGCCGGTAACGCTCCGCCGTTGTGTCGTTGAGCAGGTGCGAGCGCATGGTGGGGGTCCTCCCGGTGCGGGGACGTGGTCGCCCCCAGAGACAGGAACGGAGGCAGAGGGGCGACTCGAACTGAGGTTAGCCTAACCTAAGTTCGAGGCCTCGCCGACCTCTTCCGGTCCTTTCGTCCCAGGAGGCGTGGCGACTTGGATCACACTCGGCGCGTGGCCGCGCGTCGGCCGCACGGGGCGGCACGACGGTGCAGCTCCGTCGGGCGGGGCCACGGAGCTGCACAGTCGGGGGATATGCGGATCAGGCCTCGTCGTCCGGGACTTCGCGCAGGGCGTCCTCGCTGAGGCCCTTGCGCCAGTAGCCGACGAACGTGACGCGGCGGCGGTCCAGTCGGCGCTCGTTCACCAGATGGCGGCGCAGCGCCTTGACCGAACCGGACTCGCCCGCGATCCAGGCGTACGGGTCCGAGCCGGCGAACCGGGCGGCGCGCACGGCCTCGACGGCGGACGGCGCTCCCTGCGCCCGCACCAGCCAGGTGACGGTGGCGTCGGCGGCGGTCGTGAGCTCCAACCGGTCGTCGGCGTAAGGAACTTCGAGCCAGACCTGGGCCCGGATTCCTGAGGGCAGCCACTCCAGGACGGCCGAGGCGGCGGGCAGTGCCGTCTCGTCGGCCCAGATCAGCACCGAGTCGGCGTCGTCGGGGAGCCGGAAGCGCACGGCGGTGTTGTCGGCGACCGCGGGGCCGAGCACGGTCACACGGTCACCGGCGGAAGCTTTCTGCGCCCAGCGGCAGGCAGGTCCGCCGTCCTCGTGGACGGCGAAGTCGATGTCGATCTCGCCGTGTTCAGCGGCGTCGGGGCGCTGCTCCCGCACGGTGTACGAGCGCATCACGGCCCGAACGCCGTCCGGCAGCGCACGCCAGGCGCCGAGCGCGGCGTACATGTCCCCGTCCTCGGGAACCGGCACGACGGGCGCGTCCTGGCCGGGATGCGGCAGGAAGAGCGAGAGGGACTGGTCACGGCCACCGGAGGCGAAGTCCACGAAGGCTTCCCCTCCGAAGGTGACACGGATCAACGACGGGCCGAGCCGCCTCGTCCGTACGACCTGGAGAGGGAAGAAACGGAACGGGGCGGCTACGGCTGTCGACATCGTCAGGCGACCTTCTTCGCGTTCTCGATGGCCTTCGCGAGGTCCTCGAGGATCGGCGTGCACTTCTCGTACGAGTAGATCGGCTCCGTGACACGCGGGATGACCTGGCCGGCCTTGACGGCGGGCAGCTGGGCCCAGGTCGGCTTGGCCTTCAGGGCGTCGGGCTGAATCGCCGAGGCGCGGTTGTCCATCATGATGATGTCGGCCTTGTACTTGTCGACGTTCTCCCAGCTGAGGCCCTCGAACCAGCCGCCGGCGTCGAGCTTGGTGGGCGTCACGAAGTTGACGCCGAGCTCCTTGAAGTAGAGCGTGTCGGTCGGCCGTCCCGGGGTGGACACGTAGAAGAGGTCGGCGCTCGCGGAGCCGATGAGCACCGTGATCTCGGGCTTGGCCTTCGCGGCGGCGCGCAGCCTGGCCGCTGCCGTCTCGAAGGCGGCCTTGGCGTCCGTGACCTTCTTGGCCGTGACGTCGGCGCCCAGCGACTTCGCGAGGTCGACGTGGCGCTGGAGCACCTTGGGCATCGAGTAGTCGGAGGCCCACAGGGCGACGGACGGGGCCAGCTTGAGGATCTTGTCCTTGGACTGGTCCGGCACGTACCAGAGGGCGTCCTTCTCCCACATGTCGGTGATCAGGACGTCCGGGGCGAGCGCCGCGTACTCCTCGACGTTGAACTCGCCCCAGACATTGCCGAGAACCTTGACCTTGTTGATGTCGAGGTCGCCCGCCTGGACGTCGGGCACCTTCGTGCCCTTCGCCTTGTCCTCGACGTACGTCGGGCCGAAGACGCCCTTGACCTCGATGCCGAAGTCGTGGAGGGCGGCGGCCGCGCCGCTGAAGGCGACGATGTTCTTCGGGGTCGCCTTGGTCTTGGCCGTCAGGCCGCGGTCGTCCTCGAACTCCCAGGGGCCGGACTTCGCGTCGGCGGCCGAGTCGCTCTTCTTCTCGCCACCGCAGGCGGTGAGCGCGGCGCCGAGCCCGAGGGCGCCTCCGGCGGCCAGCAGGCCGCGTCGGGTGAGATGGGTGGCTCGGGCGTGGGGCATGGCGGAGTCGCTTTCGTACGTGCCGGGTTTCGGCCACTGGGCAAGTTCGAAGGTAGGTTAGCCTAACCTCACGCGATGTCCAGAGGGGGGTCTGGAACCGCTGCCGGGCCGCTCGCGTGAGACAGGACGGAACGGGGCACACGGGGGACGACCATGGGACTGCGGATCCACTTCACCTACGAGGACTTGACCCGGGTGGTACTGGCGGACGCGCCGGACCCCCTGTGGGAAGCGCTCCTCAGCCTTCATCTGCTGCAGAGCCGCGACGGGCCGCTGGTCTAGGGGAGTTGGCGGCGTGCGACCGCGGGGCGCCCGGTCGAGCCGGCGCTGCTCCGGCTGCGGACGCCGGCCCCGCCGGTGGGCTACTCGGGGGACTTCCTCGCCCCTGCCGAGGCGGCCCTGGGCCTCGAGGCAGGGATCGACGCTCTGCTGTCCACGCCACGGGCCCGGCTCCGCACCGACCTGACGGAACTGGCCCTCGCGCGGCGATTACCGGGCTGGGTGCGGCCGTTGGCGGACGGCGACCCACAGGCGCTGCGCGGGACGGCCGGGTTGGTGCGGCGGCATCACGAGCTCCACGTGGCCCCGTACCGGACCCACATCCGGGCGCAGTTCGAGGAAGAGCGGTCCACCGCCGTCAGGGTCCTGCTGCAGAGCGGGTTCGCGGCGATGGCGCAGGGCCTGCACCCCTCGATCCGGTATATGCCGCCGGTCCTGGAGGCCGGCGGACCCCAACTCGACGGCGACCTGCACCTGAACGGACGCGGCCTGCGGATCGTCCCCTCGTTCTTCTGCCGGCCCGGGCCGATCGTGCTCAGGGACCGGACACTCCCACCCGTGCTCGTCTGTCCCCTCACCCACGACCCGCGCTGGCTGGCGCCCTCCGTGTACGGAGGCGAGGACTGCGGGCGGGGCAGCGGGGGCGGCTCGCCCCATCGCGCGCTCGCCGCGCCGCTCGGCCGGGCGAGGGCCGCGGTGCTGGAAGCCGTCGCCGACGGGCTGAGCACCACCGAGCTGTCCCGGATGGCCGGTATCAGCCCCGCCACCGTGAGCCACCACACGGCCGTGCTGCGGGAGGCGGGGCTGATCGCCTCCCGACGGCTCGGGGGCGCGGTCCTGCACAGCCTCACCCCGATGGGCGCGGAACTTCTCGGCGGCCCTCCGGTCAGCAGGATCGGACCGCTGTCGAAGGGCGTGGTGCACGCGGATTCCGGCGAACGGGGATGAGGGCGCGGTGCACGCCCTCGGGCTGCGTCAGCCCGCGATCCCCAGCTCCCGCGCGATCAGCATGCGCTGGACCTCGCTCGTGCCCTCGCCGATCTCCAGGATCTTGGAGTCCCGCCACATCCTGGCGACCGGGTACTCGTTCATGAAGCCGTACCCGCCGTGGATCTGGGTGGCCTCACGGGCGTTGTCGACGGCGACCGTCGAGGAGTAGAGCTTCGCGAGCGCCGCCTCCTTCTTGAACGGCTCGCCGAGCACCAGTCGTGAGGCCGCGTCACGCCAGCCGATACGGGCCATGTGGGCGCGCATCTCCATGTCCGCGATCTTGAACTGGATGGCCTGGTTGTCGCCGATCGGGCGGCCGAAGGCGTGCCGCTCCTTGGCGTACTTCACGGACTCGTCCACACAGCCCTGGGCGAGGCCCGTCGCGAGCGCCGCGATGGCGATCCGGCCCTCGTCGAGGATGCGCAGGAACTGGGCGTACCCGCGGCCCTCCTCGCCCAGCAGGTTCGCCGGCGGGACGCGGACGTCGGAGAACGACAGCTCACGCGTGTCCGACGCGTTCCACCCCACCTTGGAGTAGGGCGCGGCGACGGTGAAGCCGGGGGTGCCGGAGGGGACGATGATCGAGGAGATCTCCGGGCGGCCGTCGGCCTTGCGGCCGGTGACCGCGGTGACCGTGACCAGGGCCGTGATGTCCGTGCCGGAGTTGGTGATGAAGCACTTGGAACCGTTGATCACCCACTCTCCGGTCGCCTCGTCGCGCACGGCGGTGGTCTTCGTGCCACTCGCGTCCGAACCGGCCTCGGGCTCGGTCAGCCCGAAGGCGCCGAGGATCTCACCGGAGCACAACCGGGGCAGCCACTCGCGCTTCTGCTCCTCCGTGCCGAAGCGGTAGACCGGCATGGCGCCGAGCGAGACGCCCGCCTCCAGCGTGATCGCGACGGACGAGTCGACGCGGCCCAGCTCTTCCAGGGCGATGCCGAGGGCGAGGTAGTCGCCGCCCATGCCGCCGTACTCCTCGGGGAAGGGCAGGCCGAACAGGCCCATGCGGCCCATCTCGCGGACGATCTCGTAAGGGAACTCGTGCCGCTCGTAGAAGTCGCCGATCTTCGGGGCGACGACGTCGTGGGCGAACTCCTCGACGGTGCGGCGCAGTTCCTCGTGCTCGGGAGTGAGGCGGTGGTCGAGCGACATGACTAGGACTCCTTGTGGGAGGCCGTGCCCGCGAGGGCACGAACGGTGCGGGAAGGGCTGGGACGGCCCAGCCGCTCGGCCATCCACACGCTGGTGGCGGTGAGCCGGCCGAGATCGACCCCGGTCTCGATGCCGAGGCCGTTGAGCATCCACACGAGGTCTTCGGTGGCGAGGTTTCCGGTGGCGCTCTTCGCGTACGGGCAGCCGCCGAGGCCGCCCGCGGAGGCGTCCACGGTCGTGACGCCGTGCTCCAGCGCCGCAAAGGTGTTGGCCAGCGCCTGGCCGTACGTGTCGTGGAAGTGCACCCCGACGGCGCTGGTGGGCACACCCTCCTCGTTGAGCTGGGCGAGCAGGGTGAGGACATGGCCGGGCGTGGCGACGCCGATCGTGTCGCCGAGGCTCAGCTCGTCGCAGCCCAGGTCCATGAGCCGCTTGGCGACGCGGACGACCTGGTGGACGGGCACCCTGCCCTCCCAGGGGTCGCCGAAGCACATCGAGAGATAGCCGCGGACGTGCACCTTGTCGGCCTTGGCGCGGGTGACGACCGGCTCGAACATCGCGAGCGACTCGTCGATCGTCCGGTTGAGGTTCCGGGCGGCGAAGGTCTCCGTTGCGGACCCGAAGACGGCGATCCGGCGCGCGCCGAGGGCGAGGGCGCGGTCGAGCCCGCGTTCGTTCGGTACGAGGACGGGGAAGGTGACGCCCTCGATGCCGGCGAGCCGTGGGAACAGCTCCTCGGCATCGGCCAGTTGAGGCACCCACTTCGGGTGCACGAAACTGGTCGCCTCGATGGTCGTCAGCCCGGCGTCGGCCAGGCGGTGGATGAACTCCGCCTTCACGTCCGTCGGGACGGATGTCTTCTCGTTCTGCAGCCCGTCGCGCGGGCCCACTTCATGGATCCGCACCCGCGGCGGAAGGTTCGCGACGGGCACCTCCATCGGCAGTCCGGCGGTCATTCCTCGCCCCTTTCCTGCGCTCGGCTCGCCTCCGGGGCGCTGGAGCCACTGTCGACGGTCGACCGTGCTCGGCCACTCGTTCCTCGCGGCCTCTGCGCGCTCTCCCTTTCGAAAGCGGCGCCCCCCTCTGGCTCGCTCGCGGGCTCGCGCGGGGTGACGACAGCGAGCACCTGGTCCATGGCGACCGTGGCCCCCGGTGTGACGTCCAGCTCGGTGACGGTGCCGGCGTGCGGGGCGGAGATGACGTGCTCCATCTTCATCGCCTCGACGACGAGCAGACTCTGGCCTGCGGTGACCTCGTCGCCGACCGCCACCTTGACCACCGTGACGGTGCCGGGCATGGGCGCGGCGAGCGTGTCCGCGCCCTGCCGGGCGGCGCCGCTGAGACTCGCCGCGACGGGGTCGTGGTCCAGGACGTGCCAGGCGTCGCCGTCCCTGCCGAGCCAGGTCCCTCCGGGGGTGGCGGCGCAGGTGAAGGTGTGGGTGACGCCGTCGACTTCGACGGTGACGGTGCCGATCTTCTCCGTGCCGGCGGCGTGTGTGTCCGTCATCGAGCTCCCCCGGAGCTTCGCCCGGGAGGCGCCCCCGGCAGGCATGTCGGGCATCCGGACCGTCAGCGGATCGTGGCCGGGCACGCGGAAGTGGTGGACCGTCGGGGCCGGTTCGCCGCCCAGGCGCCAGCCGGACGGGACCGAGAACGGGTCGACCCAGCCGTCCGGGCCCGCGGACGGGGCGGGACGGCGCAGCAGGGCCGCCGCCTCGTACACCTCGTCCGGCACGCCGTCCGGCACCAGCCCGTCCACCTCGCGCTCCACGAGGCCCGTGTCCAGCTCGCCGGACACGACTGCGGGGTGGGCCAGCAGCCGGCGGAGGAAGCCCGCGTTGGTCGGGACGCCGAGGGTGACCGTGTCCGCGAGGGCCGCCCGCAGCTTGCGCAGGGCGGTCGGGCGGTCGGGGCCGTGGGCGATGACCTT
Organism: Streptomyces sp. NPDC002133; assembly: GCF_040296405.1. Classification (NCBI taxonomy): domain Bacteria; kingdom Bacillati; phylum Actinomycetota; class Actinomycetes; order Kitasatosporales; family Streptomycetaceae; genus Streptomyces; species Streptomyces sp. NPDC002133. The sequence goes on from NZ_JBEOXF010000016.1 coordinate 66,279, forward strand.
CGACAGCATCGGGTCGTACAGGCTGGAGACCTCCGTGCCCTCGCTGAGACCCGAGTCCGTGCGGATGCCGTCGCCCTGCGGCTCGCGGAGGGCGAGGACCGTGCCGCCCGAGGGGAGGAAGCCGCGGGAGCCCTCCTTGACGGACACAGTCTCCGCGCAGATACGGGCCTCGATCGCGTGGCCGGTGAGGCTGATGTCCTCCTGGGCGAAGGGGAGCCGCTCGCCGGCGGCCACCCGGAGCTGCCACTCCACCAGGTCGATGCCGGTGATCAGTTCGGTCACCGGGTGCTCGACCTGGAGGCGGGTGTTCATCTCCATGAAGTAGTACGAGGAAGGGTCCCCGCCCGGGACGATGAACTCCACCGTGCCCGCGCCCCGGTATCCGCAGGACCGTGCGGCCTGGACCGCCGCCTCGCCCATCGCCGCCCGGGTCTTCTCGTCGAGAAGGACCGAGGGCGCCTCCTCGATGATCTTCTGGTGCCGGCGCTGCAGCGAGCACTCGCGCTCACCGAGGTGCACCACGTTGCCGTGCGCGTCCGCGAGGACCTGGATCTCGATGTGCCGGGGGCGGTCGACCCAGCGCTCCACGAGCAGCGTGTCGTCACCGAACGACGCCCGCGCCTCGCGCCGCGCCGCCGCGATCTCCTCCAGCAGCGCCGACTCGACGCGCGTGAGGCGCATGCCCTTGCCGCCGCCGCCCGCCGAGGGCTTCAGCAGCACCGGCATGCCGATCTCGCGGGCTGCGTCGGCCAGCTGGTCGTCGGTCAGCCCGGATCCGGACGAGCCGGGGACCACCGGAACCCCGGCGGCCCGCACCGTCTCCTTGGCCTGGATCTTGTCACCCATCAGGGAGATCGCCTCGGCGGGCGGCCCGATGAAGACCAGGCCGGCGTCCGCGCAGGCCCGCGCGAACCGCGCGTTCTCCGCGAGGAAGCCGTAGCCGGGGTGGATCGCCTGCGCGCCGCTGCGCTGCGCCGCGTCCAGGAGCCGCTCCACCGAGAGATAGCTCTCCGCCGCCGGCGGCGGGCCCAGCCGCACCGCCGTGTCCGCCTCCCTGACGTGCCGGGCGTCCGCGTCCGCGTCGCTGAAGACGGCGACCGAACGCACCCCCATGGCCCGGAGCGTGCGGATCACGCGGACCGCGATCTCGCCGCGGTTGGCGACCAGCACAGTGTCGAACATCGCCTGTCCTTTGAGTGTCACAGCAGTCCCTCACATCCGGAAGACGCCGAAGCCGGGCTCGCCCAGCGGGGCGTTGGCACAGGCGGTCAGGGCCAGGCCCAGCACCTGCCGGGTCTCCAGCGGGTCGATCACGCCGTCGTCCCACAGCCGGGCGGTCGCGTAGTACGCACTGCCCTGCTGTTCGTACTGGGCGCGGATCGGGGCCTTGAAGGCCTCTTCCTCCTCGGCGGGCCATTCCTCGCCGCGGCCCTCGATCTGGTCGCGCTTGACGGTGGCGAGCACCGAGGCGGCCTGCTCGCCGCCCATGACCGAGATCTTGGCGTTGGGCCACATCCACAGGAAGCGGGGCGAGTACGCCCGCCCGCACATCGAGTAGTTCCCCGCGCCGTACGAACCGCCGACGACGACCGTCAGTTTCGGCACCCGCGTGCACGCCACGGCCGTGACCATCTTCGCGCCGTGCTTGGCGATGCCGCCTGCCTCGTAGTCCTTGCCGACCATGAAGCCCGAGATGTTCTGCAGGAACAGCAGTGGGATGCCGCGCTGGTCGCACAGCTCGATGAAGTGCGCGCCCTTCTGGGCGGATTCGGCGAACAGGATGCCGTTGTTGGCGACGATCCCGACCGGGTGGCCGTGGATCCGGGCGAAGCCGGTGACCAGGGTCGTACCGAACTCGGCCTTGAACTCCGCGAACCGCGAGCCGTCCACCACCCGGGCGATGACCTCCCGCACGTCGTACGGGGTGCGGGAGTCCACCGGCACCGCGCCGTACAGCCCGAACGGATCGACCTTCGGCTCCTCGGCGGGCTCCACCGACCAGGGGAGCGGACCGCGCTCCGGCAGGGTCGCCACGATGTTCTGCACGATCCTCAGCGCGTGGGCGTCGTCCTCCGCCAGATGGTCCGTGACGCCGGAGATCCGGGAGTGGACCTCGCCGCCGCCGAGCTCCTCGGCTGTGACCACCTCGCCGGTCGCGGCCTTCACCAGTGGCGGGCCGCCCAGGAAGATCGTGCCCTGGTTCCGCACGATCACGGCCTCGTCGCTCATCGCCGGGACGTACGCCCCGCCGGCCGTGCAGGAGCCGAGCACCGCCGCGATCTGCGGGATGCGGGCGCCGGAGAGCCGCGCCTGGTTGTAGAAGATCCGGCCGAAGTGCTCGCGGTCGGGGAAGACCTCGTCCTGCATCGGCAGGAAGGCGCCGCCCGAGTCGACGAGATAGACGCACGGAAGGCGGTTCTCCAGCGCCACCTCCTGGGCGCGGAGGTGCTTCTTCACCGTCATCGGGTAGTAGGTGCCGCCCTTGACCGTGGCGTCATTGGCGACGATCACGACCTCGCGGCCGCTGACCCGGCCGATCCCGGCGATCACGCCGGCCGCCGGGGCCTGACCCTCGTACATCCCCTCGGCCGCGAGCGGCGCGAGCTCCAGGAACGGCGAGCCCGGGTCCAGCAGCGCGTCCACCCGGTCGCGCGGCAGCAGCTTCCCGCGCGCGGTGTGCCGGGCGCGGGCCTTCTCGCCGCCGCCCAGCCGGGCCGCGGCCAGCTTCGCGCGGAGTGTGTCGGCCAGGGCGCGGTGTGCCGCTTCATTGGCCTGCCAAGCCTGGGAGGCGGGGTCTGCCGCGCTCGCCAGCACAGGTGCCTGCTGCATCCGGCAGGGCTCCCTTCGTGTTAATGAGCGTTAACCCATTTCCTTCAGGTTAACGAGCGCTAACTGCGTTGTCTAGAATCAATGGCATGAGCACCCGGACCGACACCTCCACCCGGCGCGAGCAGATCCTCAGGGAGGCCGCCCGCCTCTTCGCCGAGCGCGGCTTCCACGGCGTGGGCGTCGACGAGATAGGCGCGGCCGTCGGCATCAGCGGCCCAGGGCTGTACCGCCACTTCGCCGGCAAGGACGCGATGCTCGCCGAGTTGCTGGTCGGCATCTCCGGCCGGCTGCTGGACGGCGGTCGGCGCCGGGTCGCCGAGGCCGACGGCGACGGCGGGCCGGAGCAGGTGCTCGCCTCGCTGATCGACGGCCACATCGACTTCGCCCTCGACGACCGCTCCCTGATCACCCTGCACGACAGGGAGCTGGACCGCCTGCGGGACAGCGACCGCAAGCTCGTGCGACAGCTGCAGCGGCAGTACGTCGAGCTGTGGGTGGACGTCGTCCGCAAGTTGCACCCGGAGGTCCCCGAGGGTCAGGCCCGGGCGGCCGTCCACGCGGTCTTCGGGCTGCTCAACTCCACCCCGCACCTCGGGTCGTACGGAAACGGTCTGCCGAACCGCGCCTCGATGGAGGAGCTGCTGCGCAAGCTGGCGCACGGCGCGTTCGCCTCGCTGTCCGCGTGATGCGGCCGCAGCGCGCGTCCAGTCACCGGGACGTCCGGCACGCTCCGCACACCTGACGGCACAATGGGCTCATGCCGATACCGAACCGCGCCGCCCTCGTCGACCATCTCGTCCGCACGCGTATTGCCGGAGAGGTCGCCACACCCCGCGACAACAACCTCTCCCACTACCGCAAGCTCGCCAACGGAGACCGCCACTACTGGCTGGGCCTCGAGCTCGGCGACCGCTGGACCGACGAGCAGGACGTGCTGGCCGTGATGGCCGAGCGCTGCGGCGTCGTCGACGATCCGCAGCACCGGTTCGGGCAGGACACCATCGACCCCGAGCTGACCGTCGACGCCCTGGACCGGATGGCGGCGCGGCTGAAGGAGGCGGCGGCGGCCGGGGAATCGGTGCTTTTCGCGACCGGTCACCCGGGCGGGCTGCTGGATGTGCACCGGCAGACCGCGGACGCGCTGAGAGCCGCGGGCTGCGAGATCGTACGGATCCCGTCGGGGCTCACCGCGGACGAGGGCATGGTCTACCAGTTCGCCGACGTCGCGATGCTGGAGCGCGGCGCGACCCTGTGGCACACCCATTCACCGGAGCCGATGGCCGCGATCCTGGACGGCCTGGAGCGCGAGGGCCGGCAGCTGCCGGACCTGGTGGTCGCCGACCACGGCTGGGCGGGCTGCGCGGGCCAGCGCGGCATCGACGCCATCGGCTATGCCGACTGCAACGACCCGGCGCTGTTCATCGGCGAGGCGGAGGGCACCCTTCGGGTGACGGTTCCGCTGGACGACCACGTCACCGACCCCCGCTTCTACGAGCCGATGACGGCGTACCTCCTGGACGCGGCGGGACTCAGCTCCTCCGAGTGACCCATGGGGGACGCCACTCGGAGGGGCTCAGCACCGCCGAGCAGGCGGGCTTGCTCCTGACGGCGGTCCGTACGTCGGCCGGACCGCCCACCCCTTCCTCCGCCGAGCACGGCGACGGCGACCGGTCGCGATGCCACCGGCAACGGCTCGGCAACGGCGACGGCCCTGGTGATCTGCGCGGTTCCGCCGCCGGGCGACGCCGCCCGGGCGCGGGCGACGCCACGCCCGGGCGGCGGTCCGGGCCGCATCGCAGGCCGACTCATCGGCGTACGACGGTTCCTCCTCGGCCGGTGGCACCGCAGGCGAATCCCCTCGGCGGGCGGGCCGTGCGGCCCGTGCAGCGAGGGTCCCGGGAGTTTGGTCGGGCCCCGGGGATCCCGGTGGGCGCTTGTGGCGTCCTAGGATCTGCATCCAGGCTCGCAGCCCCAGGCACCACATCGCTCACACCACAGGACGACCTTTGCTCTACGACTTGAGGCCGCCGGTGCGTGTGCTCGTCGTCGACGACGAGGAGCTCGTACGCGCCGCACTGCAGCGCATCCTCGACGCCGCCGACGCGATCACCGTCGAAGGGACCTGCGACGGCCCCGATGCCGTCGAGGCGGTCGGGCGGCTCGCCCCCGACGTGGTGCTGCTGGACATCGACATGCCGTCCGTCGGCGGCCTGGAGGTGCTGCGCCGTCTGCGCGCACTTCCCCGGCCGCCCGTCGTGGCCATGCTCACCGCCCTCGACCGGGCCGACCACGTCGAGCGCGCGCTGCGGGGCGGCGCCGCCGGATTTCTGCTCAAGAGCACCGAGCCGAGGCTGTTCGTGGACGCCGTGCGGCTGCTCGCCGCAGGTGGCGTCATCTGCACACCGCCGGGCAGCGCGGACGTCTTCGCCCGTTACGCCGGCTCGGCGCCGATACTCGGCCCCGACGTGTCCGACGCGTCCGACGGGCCGGCCGGGCTCACCGACCGCGAGCGCGAGGTCCTTGCACTGATCGCGGCCGGTCTGCCCAACAGCGACATCGCCGCCCACCTCGGCATGGGCGTGACCACGGTCAAGACCCACATCGGGGCGCTCAAGCGAAAGCTCGCCGTCACCAGCCGGGTGGGTCTCGCCAACGTGGTCCACCGATCCGCCGCCGGGCGAGGTCCGGAATGACCGCCCGCCTCTGGGCAGTCGAAGCGCTCGTCGTTGTCGTCGCCGTCGCCGAGGCACTTGCGACCCGGTACTGGCTGGAGGACTGGATGTTCGCCGGCGCGCTCGCCGTCGCAGTCGTCCTCGTGCTGCGCAGGCGATTCCCCCGGACGGTTCTCGCTCTCGCGCTGCCCACCCTCGCCACCGGCGTGCTGTGGCTGCCCGCGATGTGCGCGCTGCACGCACTCGCCGCATCCGAACGCCGCCGCGGCGAGGTGATCGCCGGGTCGGCGGCCGTCGCGGTCGTCGCGTTCGTCCCGTGGCGGGACCTCGACGGGTACGCCTGGACGCTCCCCGACACCACCCTCGGCGTACTGCTGGCCGGGCTGCTGGCAGTCGCCCCCGCCGCGCTGGGCCTGCTCGGCCGCGCCCGCCGCGAACTCGCCGCCCGCCTGGCCGAACTGGCCCTGTCCCGGGAACGCGAGCGCCGGTACGCCGCCGAGCAGGCGGCGCTGCGGGAAAGGGAGCGGCTGGCCCGGGACGTCCACGACACGGCAGCCCACCATCTGAGCCTGATCAGCCTTCGCTGCACCGCACTCGCCGCCGCGGCGGACTCCCCCGACTACCGCCAGGAGGCCGAGGCGCTGGGCGAGCTGAGCAGACGTGCGGCGGCCGACCTGCGCCAGGCGATCCGCCACGAGCCCCCTGGCCTGGCGCAGCTCCCCGAACTCGTGGTGGCCGCGGGCGACGGTGTGCGCGCGGACCTCGCCCGAGCGGACCTCGCGGGCTGCTCGCCGGAGATCCAGCACACCGCGTACCGCATCGTTCAGGAGGCACTGACGAACGTGCGCCGACACGCGCCGGGCGCCCGGGCCGATGTCGCGGTGCGCTACACACCCGACTCCGTGCACATCTCCGTCCGCAACGGGCCACCGTCCGTGCCCGGTCCGCGCCCCGACCTCCCGGGAGGCCAGGGTCTGCCGGGTCTGAGGGCCCGCACGGCGGCTCTCGGCGGCACCCTCACCACGGCCCCGGCGCCGGACGGCGGCTTCGCCCTCGAGGCGGTACTGCCGTTGTCGACGCCGGCTTCGTGGTGATGCGCAGCGCAGCCGTCGAGGGACGGGCACGCACCGCCGTGCCCGAGCGTCAGGACGAGCCGTGCGGGACGCGGACCACGCCCTCCTGGATCACCGAGATGGCCAGCCGCCCGTCCTGCGTGTAGATACGGGCCTGGCCGAGGCCTCGCCCGCCGTGCGCCGACGGCGACTCCTGGTCGTACAGCAGCCATTCGTCCGCGCGGAACGGCCGGTGGAACCACATCGCGTGGTCCAGCGAGGCGCCCACGACGTCCCCGACCGCCCAGCCGCCCCGCCCGTGCGCGAGCAGCACCGAGTCGAGCAGCGTCATGTCGGAGACGTAGGTGGCGAGGCAGACGTGCAGCAGCGGGTCGTCGGAGTAGTCGTCGAGTTTGCCGTTCGTACGGAACCACACCTGCGAGCGCGGCTCGCGGGGCTGCCCGACGCTGGCCCACGGCGGCGCGTCGACGTAGCGCAGATCGACCGCGGAGCGGGCCTGGACCATCCGCTCGGCGATGTGCGCGGGCAGGTGGAGCGGCAGCATCTCGGCGGCCGTCGGCAGCGTCTCCGGGTCCGGCGCCGGCGGCATCTCCGCCTGGTGGTCGAGTCCCTCCTCGTACGTCTGGAAGGACGCCGAGAGATGGAAGATCGGATGCCCGTGCTGGACGGCGACGACCCGGCGGGTGGTGAAGGAGCGTCCGTCGCGGATGCGGTCGACCGTGTAGACGATCGGCGCGCCCGGGTCGCCGGGGCGCAGGAAGTACGCGTGCAGGGAGTGCGCCGCCCGGTCGCCCGGGACGGTGCGGCCCGCGGCGACCAGGGCCTGTGCGGCGACCTGGCCGCCGAAGACGCGCGGCACGACTGCGGAGCGGCTCTGGCCGCGGAAGATGTCCTGCTCGATCTGTTCCAGGTCGAGCAGATCGAGCAGGGACTGCAGAGCTTCGTTCATGTTTGAACAGGTATCAGTCGGCCAGGTCGACCGGGTTACAGACCCATGTCCTTGGCGATGATCGACTTCATGACCTCGCTGGTGCCGCCGTAGATGCGGTTCACGCGGTTGTCGGCGTAGAGGCGGGCGATCGGGTACTCGTTCATGTAGCCGTAGCCGCCGTGCAGCTGGAGGCAGCGGTCGATGACACGGTGCGCGACCTCGGTACAGAACAGCTTGGCGGAGGCGGCCTCGGCGGGCGTGAGCTCGCCGGCGTCCAGGGCCTCCAGGGCGCGGTCGGCGACGGCCTCGGCGGCGTCCACCTCGGCCTGGCAGGCGGCCAGCTCGAACTTGGTGTTCTGGAAGCTGGCGACCGGCTTGCCGAAGACCGTGCGGTCCTGCACGTACTGCTGGGCGAACCGGACGGCGGCCTTGGCCTGCGCGTACGCGCCGAAGGCGATGCCCCAGCGCTCGGAGGGCAGGTTCTGGCCGAGGTAGTAGAAGCCCTTGTTCTCCTCGCCGAGCAGGTCCTCGACCGGCACCTTCACGTCGACGAACGCCAGCTCGGCGGTGTCGGAGGTGCGCAGGCCGAGCTTGTCCAGCTTGCGGCCGATGGAGTAGCCCTCGGACTTGGTGTCCACGGCGAACAGGGATATGCCGAAGCGGCGGTCGTCCTCGCGCGGGGCGGAGGTGCGGGCGCAGACGATCACACGGTCGGCGTGCACACCGCCGGTGATGAAGGTCTTGGCGCCGTTGAGGACGTAGTGCGTGCCGTCGTCCGAGAGCCTGGCGGTGGTCTTCATGCCCGCGACGTCGGAGCCGGTGCCCGGCTCGGTCATCGCCAGCGCCCACATCTCCTCGCCGGTGACGAACTTCGTCAGGTAGCGCTTCTTCTGCTCGTCCGTGGCGAGCATCTTGATGTAGGGCAGGGCGAGCAGCACGTGCACGCCGGAACCGCCGAACTGGACGCCCGCGCGCGAGGTCTCCTCGTAGAGCACGGCCTCGAACTTGTGCGTGTCCATGCCCGCGCCGCCGAACTCCTCGGGGACGTTGATCCCGAAGATGCCCAGCTCGCCGAGCTTGTCGTAGAAGTCGCGCGGCGCCTGGCCCGCGGCGAACCACTCGTCGTAGACGGGGACGACCTCGGCCTCGATGAAGGCGCGGATCGTCTCGCGGAACGCCTCGTGGTCCTCGTTGAATACGGTCCGGCGCACGGACGCCTCCTCGTGACTGCATGGGTACGGACTGTCTAAGCGCTTGCTCAGTCCAAGTTACCCGGCAGTTCGCGAGGCTGTCCAGAGTGAGAAGGAGCACGCTCCCATGCCGCCCGACGCAAGCTGTTGTCGTTGTTGAGTGTGACCACCGCCCTCCGCCGGCTCCGGGCTCAGCCCGCCGCGAGCGGAGGCGGGTCCGCTTGTGGGTCCCCGCCGTCGTAGGCGTTGAGTGCGGTCTGGCGGCAGGCCAGGAGCTGGTCGAGGTCGTCGGGCGTCGGGCGCTCCTGGGCCAGCTTCACGGTCGCCTTGCCCTCCACCGCCGCCCAGGCGTGCCGGGCGCGTTTGTTCGCCCTGCACCTGGTGGCGCTCCGCAGGAAGCCCGCCCCGGCCGCGAACCCGGCAGAGGCCAGGGCGAGCAGGGCCGCGGGAATCCGTGCGTCAGCCGTGGCCAGTCCTGCCGCTCCCGCCGAGCCGGCGAGCAGGGCGGCGGGGAAACCGAGGGCGATGTCGGCCTTGGCCCAGAACTCGGCGCGCCGGTGGGCGAGTGTCTTCTGCCGCGTTGCCTCGTCCCGTAGGCGTTCGATCTCGACACGCAGGCGGCGCCCGGGGTCCGGAGTGCGGAGCGTGGTTCCGTGAGCGGGAGTGACCATGAAGGCATTCCAACACGCCTGCACCAGAAGGGACTTGGGTCGTTCACGACAGTGTTCGGGTGCGGCGTTGGTGGGCTCCCTACGGATCCGTGGACGCCCTACGGAACCGAGGGCTCACGTGTGCGGTCCGTACCGCAGCGCGAACCAGAGCTCCATCCGTACGTCCGCCTCGTCCAGGTCCACCCCGAGGAGCGTCGAGCAGCGGGTGATGCGCTGGCGCACCGTGTTGCGGTGAACGCCCAGGGCGACCGCCGTCCGGTCCCAGCTGCCGTGCAGCGAGAGCCAGACGCGCAGGGTCTCCGTGAGTGCGGGCGAGCCCGCGAGGGGCGCGAGGAGGGCACGGGCGTGCACGGCGGCCTCGTCGGGCGGGATCAGCTCGCCGAGCCCGGTGGCGCGCTGGCGGACCAGCGGCTCCCGGGTCGCCTCGGCCCGGCGCAGGGCGCGCGCGGCAGCCGTGTCGGCCGCGGAGAGATCGGCGGGGGTGGTGGGGGCGCTCACGCCGAGGGTCCAGCCCGGCTGCGGCTCGACCCGGCGGTCACCGGAGAGCAGGACCCGTACCGTCGCACCGTCCGCGTCCACCAGCGCGCTGCCCAGCACCGCGCCGAGCGCCGAGGCCGCGATCCGGTCGGGCGGTGGGCCGGGGCGGGCGGCGTGCACCACGGTCCACGGACCCGGCCCGAGCGCAGGCGCCACCTCGGCGGGGGCAGCCCCCAGCAGCAGCCGCACCAGCGCCGCCGACCGCCCGGTCGCGTCCACGCCCTGGTGCGGTGCCGTCAGCAGTGAGAGCAGGACCACGGCCACGCCGGCCACGGTGTGTCCGCCGGGCTCGCGCGCCTCGGTCGCGATCCCCAGCACCAGCCCCTCGCCGCCGCCGAGCGCGTACGCGGCAAGGCTGATGCCGTCGACGGTGTCGGTCGCGGAGGCGGGCGTGCGGCGGCCGCTGCCGCCGGGGGAGTCGGCGGGTGGTGCCGAGGGCTCCGCACCGGCCGCTCCCGTCGTGCGCGGTGCCGGCGCGGGCCGGCCGGGCCCCGGCTCCTCGTCCGCCGCCGGCCTGACCACCGCCGCCAGCCGAGCCAGCGCCGCGCGGGCATCGGCGGGCGGCCGGCGCCCGGACGCGTACAGGGCCGAGCCGTCCGGGGACAGGAGCACGGCCCAGCCGCCCAACCGGGACGCCAGTTGCTGCAGTACCGCCGGGACCGGGTCCGGGCGGGCGGCCGCGGTCGCCAGGCCCTGCTGGGCCTCGCTCACCCGGCGCACCTCCTGGAGGCGGACCTGGGCCATGAGCCGCCAGACCGCGCGGGCGATCGCGGTGAACGGGGTCTGCGGCGGCACCTCGACCAGCGGCAGCCCGTGCCGCTCGCACGCCTCGACGAGCGCGCGCGGGACGGTGTCGTACACGGGAGCGACCCCGAAGCCGATCGCTGCACCGCCCGCCTCGACCACGCGGGCCGCGTACCTGTCCATGTTGGCGTCGGTCAGCTGGACGCCCGCCGTCAGCAGCAGCTCGCCGCCCAGCAGATAGGGGTACGGATCGTCCATCTCCGAGGTGTGCACCCACTGGATGGTCGCGTTCTCCGGGTCCGTGGTGCCCGCGACGAGCCGCAGGCCGAGGTCCTCGCGGGCCAGCAGTGCGGCCAGTGGGATGGGAGGGGCCGGTGGGGCCGAAGGGGCGACGGGTGAAGCGGTGGGGTCCGGCATGGTGGACGTTCCATCCGTGATCGTCTTCGAGAATGGAGGAAACGTACACTTCATCGTCGCTTTTCGGCCACCTATCGTCGAGACGTCCAGCGGCCGCGGGTACGGGCGGATGTCCCCGCACAAGAGCTGCTGCGTCCCCCTCACATCTGCACGACACGCCACCGAGGTGAACGAAGGAGGGCCCCATGGCCGTCGACTACGCAGTGATCGTCGTCTATCTGGCCGGCATGCTGGCCATGGGCTGGTGGGGCATGCGCCGCGCCAAGTCCAAGAGCGAGTTCCTGGTGGCGGGCCGCAGGCTCGGCCCCTGGATGTACTCCGGCACGATGGCTGCCATCGTCCTCGGCGGCGCCTCCACCATCGGCGGCGTCGGCCTCGGCTACAAGTACGGCCTCTCCGGCGCCTGGATGGTCTTCACCATCGGCCTCGGCCTCCTCGCCCTCTCGATCTTCTTCTCCGCGCGCATCGCCCGGCTGAAGGTCTACACCGTCTCCGAGATGCTCGACCTCCGATACGGCGGCCGGGCCGGTCTCATCACCGGTGTCGTGATGTGGGCGTACACCCTCATGCTCGCGGTCACCTCGACCATCGCGTACGCCACGATCTTCGACGTCCTCTTCGACATGAACCGGACGCTCGCGATCATCCTCGGCGGCTCGATCGTGGTCGCATACTCCGCGCTCGGCGGCATGTGGTCGATCACCCTCACCGACATGGTGCAGTTCGTCGTCAAGACGATCGGTGTGCTGCTCCTGCTGCTGCCCATCGCGGTGGTCAAGGCCGGCGGCTTCGCCGAGATGAAGGCCCAGCTGCCCACCGAGTACTTCGCCCCGCTCGGCATCGGCGGCGAGACGATCTTCACGTACGTGCTGATCTACACGTTCGGCATGCTGATCGGCCAGGACATCTGGCAGCGCGTCTTCACCGCCCGCAACGACAAGGTCGCCCGCTACGGCGGCACCGTGGCCGGTACGTACTGCCTCGTCTACGCCCTCGCCGGCGCCGTCATCGGCACCGCGGCGAAGGTGCTCTACCCGAACCTCGCCAACGCCGACGACGCCTTCGCCACCATCGTCAAGGACGAACTGCCGCTCGGCGTGCGGGGCCTGGTCCTCGCCGCCGCGCTCGCCGCCGTGATGTCCACCTCGTCCGGCGCCCTGATCGCCTGCGCCACCGTCGCCAACAACGACATCTGGCAGCGGCTGCGCGGCGCCATCACCCACCGCCGCGAGGACGGCGAGGCGCACGACGAGGTCAAGGGCAACCGGGCGTTCATCCTGATGATGGGTGTCGCGGTGATCGTGATCGCCATCGCCCTCAACAATGTGATCGAGGCACTGACGGTCGCGTACAACCTGCTCGTCGGCGGACTGCTCGTCCCGATCCTCGGCGGACTGCTGTGGAAGCGCGGCACGGTCCACGGCGCGCTGTCCTCCGTCGTCGTCGGCGGCGTCGCGGTCATCGGCCTGATGTGGCACTACGGCATCCTCGCCAACCAGCCTGTCTACTACGGCCTGCTCGCCTCGCTCGTCACCTACGTCATCGTCTCGCTGGCGACCAAGCCGACGGACGAGGCGATCCTGGCCAACTGGCGCGAGCGTCTCGCGGGTCGCGGCCCCGAGGCCGTCGACGAGCCGGTGGCCGAGCCGGCCGTCCCGGCCACCCCCTGAAGCCCGTTACAGTCGAACGACTGCGAACAGTAGGAAAAGCGTAGGAAGAAGGCATACGTCATGAGCAGCAACGAGACGCCGCGTGGCCCCATCGACTCGTCCCGCATCCCGCGGTACGCCGGACCCGCGACGTTCGCCCGGCTGCCACGGCTCGACGAGGTCGGCACCACGGATGTCGCCGTCGTCGGCGTGCCCTTCGACGCCGGGGTCTCGTACCGCCCCGGCGCGCGCTTCGGCGGCAACGCCATCCGTGAGGCGTCGAGGCTCCTGCGCCCGTACAACCCGGCGCAGGACGCCTCGCCCTTCGCGCTCGCCCAGGTCGCGGACGCGGGCGACATCGCCGCCAACCCGTTCAACATCAACGAGGCGGTCGAGACCATCGAGGCCGCCGCGGACGACATCCTCGGCACCGGCGCCCGCATGATGACCCTCGGCGGCGACCACACCATCGCGCTGCCGCTGCTGCGCTCGGTCGCCAAGAAGCACGGCCCGGTCGCGCTGCTCCACTTCGACGCGCATCTGGACACCTGGGACACGTACTTCGGCGCCGAGTACACGCACGGCACCCCGTTCCGCCGTGCCGTCGAGGAAGGCATCCTCGACACCGAGGCGCTCTCCCACGTCGGCATCCGCGGCCCGCTGTACGGCAAGCAGGACCTGACCGACGACGAGAAGATGGGCTTCGGCATCGTCACCTCGTCCGACGTCTACCGCCGCGGCGCCGACGAGGTCGCCGACCAGCTGCGCCAGCGCATCGGCGACCGCCCGCTCTACATCTCCATCGACATCGACTGCCTCGACCCGGCGCACGCCCCCGGCACCGGCACCCCCGAGGCCGGTGGCATGACCTCGCGCGAGCTGCTGGAGATCCTGCGCGGGCTCGCCTCCTGCAACCTGGTCTCCGCCGATGTCGTCGAGGTCGCGCCCGCGTACGACCACGCCGAGATCACCTCGGTCGCGGCCTCCCACACGGCGTACGAACTGACCACGATCATGTCCCGCCAGATCGCCGCGAACCGTGCCTCCGGCGCGGGAGAAGCCGCGAAGTGACCCCCACCTCGTCCGGCTTCGGCGCCGCCGAGAACTCGCGCCGGGCCGGCCACGGCCCGGCGGCCGGAGCGCCGGCGCCCCGGACACAGACCGAACGCGACGCAGAGGACGCCCAGTGACCCACGACCACGACCTCGTACTGCGCCCGACCGCGACGCAGATCGCGGCCGCGCTCAACCCGCCGGCCGGGCGCAACGGCGGCGACCTCGTCGTCGAGGCCCTGGCCGGGCTGGGGGCGACCACCGTCTTCGGCCTGCCCGGGCAGCACGCGCTCGGCATGTTCGACGCGCTGCGCCGCTCCGACCTGACGTACGTCGGCCTCCGGGTCGAGAACAACGCCGGCTTCGCCGCCGACGCATACGGCCGGATCACCGGCCAGGTCGCCCCGCTGCTGCTGTCCACCGGGCCAGGCGCGCTGACCTCGCTCGCCGCGCTCCAGGAGGCGGCGGCCGCGTCCGCCCCGGTACTGGCGATCTCCAGCCAGGTGCCGTCCGCCGGTCTCGGCGGCGGACGCCACGGCTACCTGCACGAACTGCGCGACCAGAAGGCGTCGTTCCGCGACATCGTGAAGTCCGTGCACACGGTCCGTCGGGCCTCGCAGATCCCGTCGGCCATCGCCGAGGCCTGGGAGTCGGCGCTGAGCGCCCCGCACGGCCCGGTCTGGGTGGAGATCCCGCAGGACGTGCTGCTCGCCGAGGCCGGCCTGCCGGTCGTCACGGCCATGGACGCGACCCCGCGCGACCTGGTCCCGCGCCCGGAGCTGACCGCCGTCGCGGCCGATCTGCTCTCCCGCGCCTCCCGCCCGGCGATCATCGCGGGCGGCGGTGTCGTACGCGCCGACGCCTCCGGCAAGCTGCTGGCGCTCGCCGAGAAGCTGGACGCGCCGGTCGTCACCACCTTCGGCGGCAAGGGTGCCTTCCCCTGGGAGCACCCGCTGTCGATGCAGTCCTGGCTGGAGGACCGGCACACCACCGACTTCCTGGAGGACGCCGACGTGCTCCTGGTCGTCGGCTCGGGCCTCGGTGAACTCTCCTCGAACTACCACACGTTCGCGCCGCGCGGCCGGGTCGTCCAGATCGAGGCCGACCTCGGCAAGCTGGAGTCCAACCACGCCTGCCTCGGCATCCACGCCGACGCCCGTCTCGCGCTCTCCGCGCTGCTGGAGACCGTGGAGGACCGCCGCGACCCGTCGGCCGCCGAGCGGGTGTCCGCCCTGCTGGCGAAGGTGCGGGACCGGATCGCCGGCCAGGAGCTGACCCTGGAGCAGGAACTGCTCGCCGCGGTCCGCGAGGCCCTGCCGGACGACTCGCCGAGCTTCTGGGACATGACGATCCTGGCCTACTGGGCCTGGTCCGCCTTCGACGCCCGGCGCCCCAACACCATGCACTCCGCCCAGGGCGCCGGCGGCCTCGGCTACGGGTTCCCCGCGGCCCTGGGCGCCGCGGCCGCGGACCCCGGCCGGCCGGTGCTCGCGGTGTCCGGCGACGGCGGCGCGATGTACTCGATCGCGGAGCTGGCGACGGCGAAGCAGTACGACCTGCCGGTGACCTGGCTGATCGTCGACGACGGCGGTTACGGCATCCTGCGCGAGTACATGACGGACGCCTTCGGCGAGTCCACGGCGACCGAGCTCTCCCGCCCGGACTTCGTCGCACTCGCCGAGTCCTTCGGAGTGCCCGCGGTCCGTACGACGACGGAGTCGCTGCGCGAGGACCTGGCCAAGTCCCTGGACCGGCCCGGACCTTCGGTGGTGGTCCTGCCGGCGCTGCTGAGGATGTTCGCGCCGACGCACCTCTGATCCCGCCGCACCTCTGATCCGGGCGCACCTCTGATTCCGGCGCACCTGTGATCCGCTGCACCTGCACGAGTCCGGTGCACCTTCACGAGGCCACGCCGACGGCCGCCTCATCGGCGGCCGGCGCGTGGCCTCGTGCCCGTTCACTCAGGTGTACGTGTACGCGTCCGCAAGCTCAGTGCACCGTGATGGCCTGAGCCGTCCGGACGCTGGCCGCGTGGGTCTTGCGCAGATCTTCCAGATCGCCGTGGTGTACGCGGATCATGGCATTCTGGATGGTTGATTCCGTGGCGAACCATATGCCCAGGAGATTCGATTCCTTCTTGCAGGCCATGTCCGCCCCGGCGTCACCGCTGACGGGTCGGTCGCCTCCCGGGCAGGCGCACGTGCCCGGTGACGTGACAGGCTCAGCGCTCGTACAACTTTTCGCCGTCCGGTGAGTCTTCCGATGCGTGACTCACCACTCCATATCCCGCCGCCGCAGACGCGGCGCTCTCGGTGCGGCCCTCGCCGTGGGAGTGCTCCTGCCGACAGCACTGTCGGCGGCACCCGCCTCCGCCGCGACCCCAGCCGTGAGCTGTACCTCGAACAAGGCAGGACTCGCGACCAAGCTGTCGACCGACATCGCGGCCGCCCTCAAGGGGCGCTCCTCGATGACCGCCGTCGCGGTCTACGACCGCACCACCAACACCCACTGCGAACTGCGCGCCACAGAGAAGTTCGACTCCGCGAGCGTCGTGAAGGCGTCCGTGCTGGCGACGTTGCTCTGGGACGCCGGCAAGCAGCAGCGGAGGCTGACCGACCGCGAGGTCAGCCTCACCACCGCCATGATCACCAAGTCGGACAACAACGCCACCACGCAGCTGTGGAGCCAGCTCGGCGTCACCAAGGTCAAGGCGTTTCTGCAGACCGCGGGCATGACGATGACCGTTCCCGGCTCGGGCGGCTACTGGGGGCTCACCCAGATCACCGCCCGTGACCAGCGCAAGCTGCTGGGGCTGGTCACCAACAAGAACGGTGTGCTCAGCGACAGCTCGCGCTCGTACATACAGAGCCTGATGCGACGCGTGGTCTCCTCGCAGCGCTGGGGCACCCCGGTCGGCGCGCCCACCAGCGTGACCGTCCATGTGAAGAACGGCTGGCTGTCCCGGGCCACGCACGGCTGGCGGGTGCACAGCATCGGCGCCTTCACCAGCACCACGGCGAACTACTCGATCACCGTTCTCACGCACGACAACGCCTCGATGACCGACGGCATCAACACGATCCAGGCCGTCTCCCGGGTCGTGCACAGGGACCTCAACCCCACCGCGTCGACGCTCTCGGTGGTCACTCCGCCCGCCGTCCCGCAGGAGGCCATGCCGGCCGTGCCGGAGCGCGGCCCGGCCTCGTAGGTCCTGCCGGCTGGGTCCCGCCGGTCCGGCCCTCCGCCGGCACCGGCTCGTCTCCGGTCCCAGGACGGGTCCTGGGACCGGAGACCGTACTTTGTTGCGGCGGGATGAAATCCGCCCGCGCCCGCGTTGGTGCCTTCCGGAAGATCAGGATCAAAATCAGGATCAAGATCCGGAGCCGGGAGGCACCCGTGGCGGTGGCGTCAGAGCAGACCTGGGCATGGCGGCTCGCCGGCTACGCCTGGCGGGATCGGCGGAACGTCGTGCTCGCGCTCGGTTCGTCCCTCGCCGGTATGGCCGTCATGGCCGTCGTCCCCCTGATCACCAAGGTCGTCATCGACGACGTCATCGGTGATCACACACGCTCACTTGCCGTCTGGACCGGACTCCTGATCGCCGCCGCGGTCGTCGTCTACGTCCTCACGTACATCCGCCGCTACTACGGCGGACGGCTCGCCCTCGACGTCCAGCACGACCTCCGCACCGACATGTTCGCCACGATCAGCCGGCTCGACGGGCGCCGCCAGGACGAGCTGTCCACCGGCCAGGTCGTCGGCCGCGCCACCAGCGACCTCCAGCTCATCCAGGGTCTCCTCTTCATGCTCCCGATGACGATCGGGAACGTCTTGCTCTTCCTCATCTCCCTGGTCATCATGGCCTGGCTGTCGCTGCCGCTCACCCTGATCGCGCTCGCCGTCGCCCCCGCGCTGTGGTTCATCGCCAAGCGCAGCCGGGTGAGGCTGCACCCCGCCACCTGGTACGCACAGCAGCAGGCGGCCGCCGTCGCGGGCGTGGTCGACGGGGCCGTCTCCGGCGTCCGTGTCGTCAAGGGCTTCGGCCAGGAGGAGCAGGAGACCGGGAAGCTCAGGGACGTCGGCCGCAGGCTCTTCGCCGGCCGGCTGCGCACGATCAGGCTGAACGCCACGTACACCCCCGCCCTGCAGGCCGTGCCCGCGCTCGGGCAGGTGGCGATGCTGGCGCTGGGCGGCTGGCTGGCGACCCGGGGCCAGATCACCCTCGGCACGTTCGTCGCCTTCTCGACCTACCTCGCACAGCTGGTCGGGCCGGTGCGGATGCTCGCCATGGTGCTGACCGTCGGCCAGCAGGCACGCGCAGGCGTGGAGCGGGTCCTGGAGCTCATCGACACCGAGCCGGCCATCAAGGACGGTACGAAGGAGCTCCCGGCCGACGCCCCCGCGACCGTCGAGTTCGACGACGTCGGCTTCGCGTACGGGGAGGCATCGCAGCCGGTCCTCGACGGCTTCTCGCTGAAGATCCGCCCGGGTGAGACCGTCGCCGTCGTCGGCTCGTCCGGCAGCGGCAAATCCACCGTCTCGCTGCTGCTGCCGCGCTTCTACGACGTGACGCGCGGTGCCGTCCTCGTCGGCGGCCACGACGTACGCGAGCTGACGATGGAGTCGCTGCGCGCCGCCATCGGCCTCGTGCCGGAGGACAGCTTCCTCTTTTCCGACACCGTCCGCTCGAACATCGCGTACGGAAAACCCGACGCGACGGACGAGGAGGTCGTCCAGGCCGCGCGCACCGCCCAGGCGGATCGTTTCATCGACGCACTGCCCGACGGCTATGCCACCAAGGTCGGCGAGCACGGCCTCACCCTCTCAGGCGGTCAGCGCCAGCGCATCGCCCTCGCCCGCGCGATCCTCGCCGACCCCCGGCTGCTGCTCCTCGACGATGCGACCTCCGCCGTGGACGCCCGTGTCGAGCACGAGATCCACGAGGCGCTGCGCGGCGTCATGGCCGGCCGTACGACCCTGCTGATCGCCCACCGCCGCTCCACGCTCGGCCTCGCCGACCGGATCGCCGTCCTCGACGAGGGCCGGCTGGCCGACATCGGCACCCATGACGAGCTGCAGGAACGCTCCGCGCTGTACCGGCGGCTGCTGACCGACCCCGACGAGCTGGGCGGTGTGTCGCCGGGACACGCCGTTCCCGTGGAGCTGCCGGAGGACCGGACGGTCCTGGAGGAGCTGGAGGCCGAGTTCGACGCGGAGCGCGGCATCACGCCCCCGCTCTGGGTGCGCAAGGAGGAGGCCGAGGAGGACGAGGCCGCAGGCGCCACTCCCGAGCTGCTGGCCCAGGTCGCGGCGCTGCCGCCGGCCACCGAAATCCCTGACGTCGACGAGGCGCGGGCGGTGACGCCCGAGTTGTCGTACGGGCTGCGCAGGCTGCTGCGCGGTTTCGGGCTGCCGCTCCTGATCAGCCTGTTGCTGGTCGGGGTGGACGCGGGCATGGGCCTGCTGCTGCCGGTGCTGATCCGGCACGGTATCGACGACGGTGTGGAGCGGGCGGCGCTGGCCGCGGTGTGGGTGGCGTCCGCCGTCGCCCTGCTCACGGTGGTGGTGCAGTGGGCGGCGCAGATCGGTGAGACCCGGATGGCCGGGCGCACCGGCGAGCGCATCCTCTACGCGCTGCGGCTGAAGATCTTCGCGCAGCTGCAGCGGCTCGGGCTCGACTACTACGAGCGCGAGCTGACCGGCCGGATCATGACCCGGATGACGACGGACGTGGATGCCCTGTCCACCTTCCTGCAGACCGGACTTGTCACCGCCTTCGTCTCGGTCGTCACCTTCTTCGGCATCATGGTCGCGCTGATCGTGCTCGATGCGCAGCTGGCGCTGGTGGTCTTCGCGACCCTGCCGGTGCTGCTGATCGGGACGTTCGTCTTCCGCCGCCGGTCGGTGAAGGCGTACGAACTGGCGCGCGAGCGGATCAGCATCGTCAACGCCGACCTCCAGGAGTCGGTCAGCGGGCTGCGGATCGTGCAGGCCTTCCGCCGCGAGCGCTCGGGCAACCGGCGGTTCGTGGAGCGCAGCAACAGCTACCGCGAGGCGCGGGTGCGCGGCCAGTGGCTGATCTCCGTGTACTTCCCGTTCGTGCAGTTGCTGTCGTCGGTGGCGGCCGCTGCCGTGCTGATCGTCGGCGCCGGGCGGATCGAGGCGGGGACGCTCACGACGGGTGCGCTCGTCGCGTATCTCCTCTACATCGACCTGTTCTTCGCGCCCGTGCAGCAGCTGTCGCAGGTCTTCGACGGTTACCAGCAGGCGACGGTGTCGCTGCGTCGCATCCAGGAGCTGCTGCGGGAGCCCACGTCGACGGCGGAGGCCGGCGAGCCGCTCGATGTGCCGTCGCTGCGCGGCGAGATCGCCTTCGAGGACATGTCGTTCGCCTATGGCGATGACGAAGAAGCGCTGACCGGAGTCGACCTGCGCATCCCGGCCGGGCAGACCGTCGCCTTCGTCGGGGAGACGGGCGCCGGCAAGTCGACACTGGTCAAGCTGGTGGCGCGGTTCTACGACCCGACGAGCGGTCGGGTCACCGCCGACGGCGTCGATCTGCGCGAGCTGGACCTCACCGCGTACCGGCACCGGCTCGGTGTCGTCCCGCAGGAGGCGTACCTCTTCCCGGGCACGGTCCGCGACGCCATCGCGTACGGGCGTCCCGAGGCCACCGACGCCGAGGTGGAGGCGGCGGCGCGCGCGGTCGGCGCCCACGACATGATCGCCACGCTGGAGGGTGGCTATCTGCACGAGGTGGCCGAGCGCGGCCGCAATCTGTCGGCCGGTCAGCGTCAGCTCATCGCCCTCGCGCGGGCGGAACTCGTCGACCCGGACGTGCTGCTGCTCGACGAGGCGACCGCAGCACTGGACCTGGCCACCGAGGCGCAGGTCAACCAGGCCACGGACCGTCTGACCGGCCGTCGCACGACCCTCGTCGTCGCCCACCGCCTCACCACCGCGGCCCGCGCCGACCGGGTGGTCGTCATGGCGCACGGCCGGGTCGTCGAGGACGGCACGCACGACGAACTGCTGGCGCATGGCGGGCGGTACGCGGAGCTGTGGCGGACGTTCATCGGGGAAGAGGCGCCGGCGGCAGCCTGAGCCGGCCATTCCGCCTGGGCCGGCGCTTCCGGCCTGGGGCCGGACACGGACGCGCAGGGCCCGGACGGCAACCGTCCGGGCCCTTGTTGCGTCGTACGTCAGTACGGCTTGGTGTCCGAGGGGAGCAAGGGTGTTCGGAAGACTGGTGGTGCACGTACTCGCGGTGCTCGCGGTCGTCGCGGCTCTGTCACTGACGGGTCCGGGGGTGCAGAACGCCGCGGCCGTGTCCGCGTGCTCCGGGCGGCCGGCGAAGACCGTGGGGTTCGCCACGGGGGAGTTGCGCCTCTACAAGACCCGGCAGTACGTGTGCGCCCTCGCCGTCGCCAAGCAGCCCGGCACCCGACGGGCCATGTCGGTGTCCCTCCAGCCGCGCGGCGGCCGTGCCGCCGTCGACAAGGGGCGCTTCATCCGGCAGGCAGGGCCGGTCACGGTGCACGCGCTCAACCGCTGTGTGCGCGCCTCGGGTTCGATCGCCGGGAAGAGCGCATCGACCGGCTGGATTCTCTGCTGAGTCCACTGCCGAGCGGGCCCGGACCCGACAACCGGGGCTGGCGATACGGGTGTTGCGCCCGCTAGGTTCACCGCGACCGTTGTGAACCAAGGGGAGGGTGCATGCGCAGAACGCTGAGATGGCTGCTGTCGTTGGTCGTGCTCATAGGCATGGCCGGAGCGACGGCGAGCGCGGCCACCGCCGCCGATCCGGCCGCCGGCTCATCGGGAGTGTCCACCGACATCAAGGACCGGATCCTCGCGATCCCCGGAATGAGCCTGATCGAGGAGAAGCCGTACCCCGGCTACCGCTACTTCGTCCTCAACTACGCCCAGCCGGTGGACCACCGGCATCCGTCCAAGGGCACCTTTCAGCAGCGCATCACCGTGCTGCACAAGGACACGACCCGCCCGACCGTCTTCTACACCAGCGGCTACAACGTGGGCACCACCCCCCGCCGCCGCGAGCCCACCCAGATCGTCGACGGCAACCAGGTCGATCTCGAGTACCGCTTCTTCAGCCCGTCACGGCCCGATCCGGCCGACTGGTCCAAGCTCGACATCTGGCAGGCCGCGAGCGACCAGCATCGTGTCTTCACCGCGCTGAAGAAGATCTACGACAAGAAGTGGATCTCCACGGGCGGCTCGAAGGGCGGCATGACCGCCACCTACTACGAGCGCTTCTACCCCCGTGACATGGACGGCGTCGTCGCGTACGTCGCTCCCAACGACGTGAACAACAACGAGGACTCGGCCTACGACCGGTTCCTCGCGAAGGTCGGCACCAAGGAGTGCCGCGACAGGCTGAACGCGGTGCAGCGCGAGGCCCTCGTCCGTCGCAAGCCGCTGGAAGCCCGCTACACCGACTACGCGGCCGAGAACGGCTACACCTTCACCACGGTCGGTTCGCTCGACAAGGCGTTCGAGGCCATCGTCCTCGACTACACCTGGGCCTTCTGGCAGTACGGCCTCGTGGCCGACTGCGACACGATCCCGGTCGCCTCCACCGCCACCGACCAGGAGATCTGGGACAGCATCGACGCGATCTCGGGCTTCTCCTTCTACACCGACCAGGGACTGGCCCCGTACACCCCGTACTACTACCAGGCCGGGACCGAGCTGGGCTCGCCCGACATCGAGCAGTCGCACCTCAAGGGCCTGAGCCGCTACGGCTACCAGCCGCCGCGGAACTTCGTGCCGCGGGACATCCCCATGCGGTTCAAGCCGTGGGTCATGGACGACGTGGACAGCTGGGTGAGGCACAACGCCCGGCAGATGCTCTTCGTCTACGGGCAGAACGACCCGTGGGGCGCGGAACCGTTCCGCCTGGGCAAGGGAGCGCGTGACAGCTACGTCTTCACCGCCCCTGGCGCCAACCACGGTGCCAACGTGGCCGGTCTGAACCCCGAGCAGAAGGCGAAGGCCACCGCCCGGATCCTGGAGTGGGCGGGTGTCGCACCGGCCGCCGTCCAGGCCGACCCGTCCAAGGCGAAGCGGCTGACGAAGCCCGACGCGCTGCTGGACAGGCAGGGCGTCGAGCGGGAGCCGTTCACGCTTCGGCCGTAGTCCGGGGCCGAGGCCCTGGGTGGGCTGTGTCCGCCGTGTGTGCGTCACACACGGCGGGCGCAGCCCACCGGCCTTTCACCCTTCAACTGGACGTACAGATCCGTGGACGGCGGACACTGCGACCGCTTCTCGACAGCGGACCCCACCTCGAACTCGGGCCGCCGCTCGCCCGACCCGTCGCACGCCGTCTCCTTCACCTGCCCCTTGCGGGAGGTGTAGACGCAGTCGCCGGGCACGGTGTGCGGTCCGCCGCCCGCGCCCGGGTCGCCCGGATGCGGCGCCTCCAGATTGCGCATGCATGCGTAGCCGCGCGGCACGGCCCCGTCGCCGTCCTCGTCGGCCGACGGCCGGCTCTCGGAGATGTGCAGGACGAAGTCGGTCGCGGCCGGGCAGGCGGGCCCGCCGGCCTGGCGCCTTTCGTACCGCGCGACGACCCGGGCGGACGCCCTCTCGCTCGTGCACGGCACCTCGCGGACGTCGTCGCCGCCGGTGTCGCTGCACTCGCCGGGCCCCAGGAACACCGCCCCGTACCCGGACGGGTGCACCGGCCCGCTCCCGGTCTCCTCGAGACCATCCGCGTCCGAGCCGCCGTGCCCCGGCGAGCGCTGGCATCCGAGCGCGCCACCGATGACCAGCGCGGCGCACACCACCCCGACACGCAGTCGCCGCATACGCATGCAATTCCCCCCGGTCGGTCCGTCCCAGCGTGGCCCGCGGAAGCGGGCGCACGCCAGGGGAGCCGGGGGCTTTCCGTCGTGCGGGGGTCGTGCGCCGGTGGTGCGGCGTACGCCGCGCTACGTCCGATACGTCAGACCGTGACCGACGGGGTACAGCACCTGTGCCGGATCGTCCGCACGCTGCACGGGTACCGGCAGTCTGCCCTCCGGTTCCGCGCGGCCCGCGATCACCCGGACGGCGGCGCGCAGTTCCACGTCCGTCCAGCTGTACGCGGCGAGCGAGGCGGCGACACCCGCGCCGGTCAACTGGGCGATGTCGTACGGGTTGCGGATGGCGACCGTGACCACCGGAACGCCGGTCGCGACGAGCCGGGACACGAGCGTGCGCTGAGGGCTGGTCGCCGAGACGTTGTACGTACCGACGACCACGACGTCCTTGCCGGCCGCCGCGGCCACCGCCTCGTCGATCTTCGCAGCGGTCGGCGTGATGCCGGTGGACAGCGCCGTGGTGGTGAAGCCCTGCTCGGTGAAGGCCTTGGCAAGGGTGGTGGTGGGCGGACCGGTCGTGCCGGAGGGGGACGCCGGGTCGGCGCCGACGACGAGGACGTCGGCGTGGCTGCGGGGAGAGAGCGGCAGGAAGCCGTTCTCGTTCGCCAGCAGGGTGGTGGTCTCCTCGGCGATCCGGTCGGCGGCGGCGAGGTGGCTGCGGGTGCCGACCGTGCGGTCCACGCCCTTGTGCGAGACGAACCGGTCGCGGAACAGACCGAGTTTCGCCTTCAGGAGGAGGATGCGCAGGATCGATTCCTCGATGCGCTGCTCGGTCAGCTCGCCGCTCCTGACCGCTTCGAGGACGGCGTTCCAGGCGATGCTCAGACTCGGCGGGTTGAGCAGCTGGTCGCAGCCCGCCTTCAGCGCGAGCACGGGGACGCGTTCGTCGCCGTACTTCTGGCGCACTCCGGCCATGGTGAGCGAGTCCGTGACCACGACCCCGTCGTAGCCGAGTTCCTCGCGCAGGACGCCCGTCAGGATGGGCCGGGAGAGCGTCGCCGGGTCCTCGCTCGGGTCGAGCGCGGGGACCACGATGTGCGCGGTCATGATCGAGTCGATCCCGGCGGCGATGGCCGCACGGAACGGCGGTGCGTCCAGCTCGTTCCACTGCTCACGCGTGTGGTGGATGGTGGGCAGGGCGTAGTGGCTGTCGTCCTTGGTGTCGCCGTGCCCCGGGAAGTGCTTGGACGTGGAAGCGATACCCGCGCCCTGGTAGCCGCGGACCTGGGCGGCGACGAGCCCGGCCACGGCCTGCGGGTCGGCGCCGAAGGAGCGAACGCCGATCACGGGGTTGGCCGGATTCACGTTCACATCGGCGACCGGCGCGTAGTTCTGTGTGATGCCCATCGCGGCGAGCTCGGCGCCCGCGATCCGGGCGGCCTCGCGGGCTCGTGAGCGCGAACCGCCGGCTCCGAGCGCCATCGCGCCGGGCATCAGAGTCGCGGGCTTTCCGACCCGGGCGACGATGCCGTGCTCCTGGTCGGTGGAGATCAGCAGGGGCAGGGGAGTGGGCTGGGCGAGGCCCGCCTGCTGGATGCCGTTGGAGAGGTCGGCGATCTGGTGGGGATCGCGGGTGTTGTGCGCCCAGGCGAAGTAGATGATGCCGCCCACGTGGTAACGCTCGATCAGCTCGGCGGCGGTCCTGACGCCGATCTCCGTGAGGTTGGCGTCGATGTCGGCCTGGTCGGGCGCGGTGGCGGAGTGCCCGTACACCCGCATGACGAAGAGCTGGCCGACCTTCTCCTCCAGGCTCATCCGGGAGATGAGGCGCTTGAGGTGGTCGCGCGTGGCGGCTTCGGCGTTGCCCCGGCCGGAAGCGAGGGCGGATGCCGGAGCGAGAGCGACGGCCGCGGCTCCGGCGGCGGTCGCGGCGAGGAGAGTACGTCTGGAGGGGGTGGTCCGGTCCTGCACTGATGATCCTCCCGTGAAGGAAACTTCCAAGGAGCCACGGATATCCGGAAAGTAACTGCCAGTCAAGGGATGTGACAGGGAAGGGCGGTGCGCGGACGTGGCGTGTCGGAGCGGGCGGCGTCGGAGGCAGGGTGAGCGGAGCCGGAGCCGGAGCCGGAGCCGGGGCCGAGGCCGGAGCGGAAGGCGGAGGCTGGGCGAACCGGGGTCCGAGCCGGAGGTCGGGCCGGGGCTGGGCGACCCGGGCCGGGGCCGGGAGGGCCGCCACCGGCGCCAGGGAGGGGGTGCGCCGGTGGCGGTGTGCCCTGCCGGCCGCAGGCGGTTGGAGAGGGGAGTCAGCGATCGCAGCCGACAGCGAGGGCCGACACCACGCTGCGGTGACTCACCGGCAGGACGGCACTTGGACGGTGCGGGAGCGCCGCAGGTTCCCCGCATTGCGAAGATTCCTCTTGTTCCTGGGCATAGGTGCGGATGATGCCGATGTGGCCCCGTCTCATGAACCTGCCGACGACTGCCCTTTAGCGTTGCTTCCACCGACCAGGTAGCAATCCGCGCTGGTGCTACATGGTTGCCGCAGGCGAGGCTCGACGCATGCGCCCCTCCCATGTCGCTCTCGCCGCCCTCGTCGCCGCGGTCTGGGGCGTGAACTTCGTTGTCGTCGAGATCGGCCTCGATCACTTCCCCCCTCTCCTCTTCTCGGCCCTGCGTTTCCTGGTCGCCGCTCTCCCTGCGGTGTTCTTCGTCGGCCGCCCCAAGGTGGCCTGGAAGTGGATCATCGCCGTCGGCATGGTGCTGGGCGTGGCCAAGTTCGGGCTGCTCTTCACCGGCATGAACGAAGGCGCACCGGCCGGACTGTCCTCCCTGATCCTTCAGATCCAGGCCGTCTTCACCGCGCTCTTCGCGTTCCTGGCCTTGGGCGAGCGGCCGGGAAGAACGCGCGCGCTCGGCATGCTCATCGCCCTCTCGGGCATCGCGGTGGCAGCGGTCGACGAAGGCGGCTCTGGCCCGTTGACCGGCTTCGGCCTCGTGATCGCCGCGGCGGCCTGCTGGGGCGTCTCCAATGTCCTGACCCGCAAGGCATCCCCGCCCGACGCCCTCAATTTCATGGTCTGGGTGTCGGTCGTCCCCGTACTGCCCCTGGTTCTCCTCTCCCTTCTGATGGAGGGCCCCGACCGGGACCTCGCCGCACTCCGCGCCCTCGACTGGCCGGGCGTCGGCGTCATCGTCTATGTCGCCTGGATCACCACGATCTTCGGCTTCGGGGCCTGGGGCTGGCTCATCCGCCGCCACCCCGCCTCGTCGGTGGCCCCGTTCTCCCTCCTCGTGCCCGTCTTCGGTATGTCGTCCGCCGCCCTGTTCCTGGACGAGTCGGTCACTCCCCTCCGCTGGTGCGCGGCGGCCCTCCTCGTCGGCGGTGTCGCGCTCACCTCCCTGGCGCGGACAGCGACTCCAGGTGCTTCCTCCCCGCCGGCAGCAGCCCCGGCAGGTCCGGCGCCTGCGGATGCCAGCGCTTCTCGTACTCCCAGCAGACCCAGCCCTCCTCGCCCGTGAGGGTCACGCACTCGGCGAGAGGCAGGACGCCGGCACCGAGGGGGAGTGGGCCGAGGTCCTCCCGCGAGGCGACGTCCTTGACCTGGATATAACCGAGGAACGGGGCGAGGGCGGCATGCGTGGTGGCCGGGGCCTCGCCGTCCAGCCAGGGGTGCATGACATCCCACAGCGCGCCCACGTGCCGATGGCCGACCGTGCCCAGGACTCGGGACACCGCCGCACCCGTGCGGTGCGAGTCGTGCGTCTCCAGCAGGATCCGCACGCCCAGGTCCGCCGCGGTCTCCGCCGCCGCGGCCAGCCGGCGCGCGGCGGTCGCGTCCGCCGTCCCCTGGTCCTGGTCGCCGCCGCCCGGGAAGACCCGTATGAACGAGGCTCCCAAGTCCCTCGCCAGCCTCAGCAGTTCGTGGAGCTCGTGGCGCACGGCCTCGTCGTCGCCAGGGGACGCCACCCGGGCGTAGCCGGCGACTGTCAGGATCTCCACGCCTGCGCGGGCGAACTCATCCACCACCGCGGCCCGTTCGCGCGCGCCGATGCCCGGGTGGACCGGCTCCTCCGGGTGGGCCCGCAGTTCCACTCCCTGGTAGCCGGCCGCGGCGGCGAGGGCGGCCACTTCGGAAACGGGCATCCCGGGAACCCCGAGCGTCGAGAAGGCGGGCCTCACTGGGGTGATCCTTCCTGGAGGGGGAGCCGCCAGTCCTGGCCGATCAGATCCACCCCGTACGAACGGTGGGGCTTCTCGGCGACGAGGGTGAACCCGGCGCGCTGGTAGATCTTGCGGGCGGCGCCGAGTGCATCGTTCGTCCACAGCACCAGTTCCCGGTAGCCGACCTCGCGGGCGAAGTCCACGACCGCGCCGACCAGCCGGTCCCCGAGGCCGTGCCCGCGCGCCTCCGGCTCGACCAGCAGCAGTCTCAGCCGGGCGGTGGCCGGCGCCTCGTCCCGTACACACATCACCGAACCGACCTGGCGGCCGTCCATGTCCGCTATCCACACCCGCTCCAGATGCGGGTCGTGGTCCTGGGCGAAGTCGGCGACTATGCGGGCGACCAAGCCTTCGAAGTCGGCGTTCCACCCGAACTCCGCGGCGTAGAGCGCGCCGTGGCGCTGGACGATCCAGCCCAGATCGCCGGGGACGGGGTCGCGCAGCACGGGGCCCGTGCGGTGCCGATCCCGGTCGGGGCGGGCCTCGCCCAGTATCTCCCGCACCGTGCGCATCGCCTCCGTCAGACGGGGCCGGTCGTCCGCCGGCACGGCGGACAGCAACTTGCCGACGGCCTCCCGCGACCGCTCGTCCAGCAGCGCGGTCGCCTCGCGTCCGCGCTCGGTGAGCGTGATGCGCTGGCGCCGAGAGTCCGCCTCCGACGGGGCCCGCTCGACCAGACCGTCGCGCTCGAACTTGCCGAGCAGCCGGCTCAGATACCCCGCGTCCAGGGAGAGCTCCATCCGGAGGTCGGCGGCATCGGTGCGCGGGGCGTGCGCCAGCTCGTACAGAACGCGCGACTCGGTCAATGTGTACGGCGTGTACAGGTGTTTGCTGTAGTCGAGCGCGCCGATGAGGTTCGTGTAGAAGCGGTTGAAAGCGCGGACCTCGTGAACGGCCATGATCCAGCCCCCATTTTTCGTTGACCGAGTCAAGGCTAGGTGGGGGTGGAGATGCCCGGCAAGGCCTGTGGACAACTCTGCTTCCGAGCCCTGCCGCGCCCCGTCGGGCCCGCCCCCGGGCCCTTGTTCGCCCACCCCGCTCCGTTCCGATCCGCCCTCGCGCCGGGCCTCGGACCTCGGGCCTCGGGCCTCGGACCTCGGGCCTCGGACCTCGGACCTCGGGCCGGATCCGGCCCTTTACCCCCTCTTCGGCGGTGCCGTCGACGCCCGTGCCATGAGCTCCGCACCGATCGTCGCGATGCCCCCGGGCGGAGGCGTCTCCTTGCCCATGGCCAGCCGCCCTGCCCGTGTTCCTGCGTCGTGCAGCGGCAGCCGTACCGTCGTCAGGGCCGGGACCGCGTCCACCGAGAACGGCAGGTCGTCGAAGCCCGCCACCGAGACGTCCTCCGGAATGCGCAGGCCCTGATCCCGCAGAGCGGCGCAGGCGCCCAGCGCCACCGTGTCGTTGGCGGCGACGACCGCCGTCAGATCCGGGTCGCGGCGCAGCAGCTCCAGCGTGGCGTCGTAGCCCGAACGCCGGTCGTACGAGCCGTGCACGGTGAGCAGTGCCTGATCCCCGGCGGCCTTGTCGAGCCCCGCCGCGGCGAGTGCCGCCCGGTGGCCCTCGAGCCGGTGCCGGGTCGTCGTCCGCTCCGCGGGTCCCGCCACGTACCCGATCCGCCGATGCCCCAGCGTGATCAGGTGCTCGGTGAGCCGCCGCCCGCCGCCCCGGTTGTCGAAGGCGAGGGTCGCCGTGACGGACCCGCCCGGCATGGGCGGCCGGCCGCACAGCACCACCGTCGTACCCGCGTCCGCGAGCCGCGCCAGCTTCGCCGACATCGCGGCGATGTGCTCCGGGCCCTCCAGCGCCCCTCCGGTGAGGACGACCGCCGCGGCCCGTTGCCGCTGCAGCAGGGTGAGGTAGGTCAGTTCGCGTTCGGGGGAGCCGCCCGTGTTGCAGACGACCGCCAGCTTCTCGCCGCCTGCCCGCCCGGAAGCCCCTTCGCCGATCGCGGTCTGCGCGGCTCCGGCCATGATCCCGAAGAACGGGTCGGCGATGTCGTTGACCAGGATGCCGACCAGGTCGGACGTGGCCGCGGCGAGCGAGCTGGCCGGCCCGTTCAGGACGTAGTCCAGCTCGTCGACGGCGCGGAGCACCCGCTCCCGGGTCGTCGCGGCGACGGGGTAGTTGCCGTTGAGTACCCGGGAGACGGTCGCCGGGGACACCCGGGCGCGGGCCGCCACATCCGCCAGCGTGACTGTCATCGCTTTCCTCCGGGGAGATCGGGCTGAGCCCTTGCAGGGCCACTGTGCGCAGGCTAGCGTCATAGCGCATAGAAAGCGCTTGCTGTCACCGTTTCGCGACCGTATCGAAGACACGAGGACGCAAGGAAACGAGGGGACGGCGGAACATGGAGGCATCTTCGTGACACGCAGGACAGTGCGGATCGCCATGAACGGCGTTACGGGACGCATGGGATACCGGCAGCACCTTGTGCGCTCCCTCCTCGCGATCCGTGAGCAGGGCGGCCTCGACCTCGGCGACGGCGAGATCCTCTGGCCCGAGCCCGTCCTGGTGGGCCGCCGTGAGCAGGCCCTGCGTGAGCTCGCCGAGCGCCACGGGCTGACGGAGTGGTCCACGGACCTGGAAGCGGTGCTCGACGACCCGTCCGTCGACATCTACTTCGACGCCCAGGTCACCTCGGCGCGCGTCGAGGCGATCAAGAAGGCGATCGCCGCGGGCAAGCACATCTACACGGAGAAGCCCACCGCGACCGATGTCGCAGGCGCCCTCGAACTGGCCCGGCTCGCCCGCGCCGCCGGCATCAGGCATGGCGTCGTCCAGGACAAGATCTTCCTTCCGGGACTGCTGAAGCTGAAGCGCCTCGTGGAGGGCGGCTTCTTCGGGGAGATCCTCTCCGTCAGGGGAGAGTTCGGCTACTGGGTCTTCGAGGGGGACTGGCAGGAGGCCCAGCGGCCCTCGTGGAACTACCGCTCCGAGGACGGCGGCGGCATCGTCGTCGACATGTTCCCGCACTGGGAGTATGTACTGCACGAGCTGTTCGGCCGGGTGACGAGCGTTCAGGCGCAGGTCGTGACCCACATCCCGCAGCGGTGGGACGAGCGGGGCAAGCCCTACGCGGCGACGGCCGACGACGCCGCGTACGCCGTTTTCCGGCTGGAGGGCGGGGTCGTCGCCCAGATCAACTCCTCCTGGGTGGTGCGCGTGAACCGCGACGAGCTCGTCGAGTTCCAGGTCGACGGCACGCACGGCTCGGCCGTCGCCGGGCTGCGGCGGTGCCGCGCACAGCACCGCAGTGCGACGCCGAAGCCCGTGTGGAACCCGGATCTTCCCGCCACCGAGTCGTTCCGCGACCAGTGGCAGGAAGTGCCGGACAACACGGACTTCGACAACGGGTTCAAGGCCCAGTGGCAGCTCTTCCTGCGCCATGTCGCCCTCGGGGAGCCGTACCACTGGGATCTGCTCGCCGGCGCGCGCGGCGTGCAGCTCGCCGAGCTCGGACTGAGGTCGTCGGCGGAGGGACGCCGGCTCGACGTTCCGGAGCTGACGCTGTGACGATTCTGCTGCCGGGCGGCGACGGCACGCTCCGCACGTACGAGCCGCGCGCCGAACGCACCAGCACCGCCTACTGTGCAGGTGGTGCTCCGCTCGCCTCCCGTACGGTCTTCTCGGCGGCCCACGTCGTCGCCGAGCCGTACGCGTTCACCAGCCCCGAAGGCCCCGCCGCTGTCGACTGGGACGCCACCCTCGCCTTCCGGCGTCACCTGTGGGCGCACGGGCTGGGCGTCGCGGAGGCCATGGACACCGCGCAGCGGGGAATGGGGCTGGACTGGGCGGGTGCCGCGGAGCTCATCCGGCGCTCGGCCGCCGAGGCGAAGGCGGTCGGGGGCCGCATCGCGTGCGGAGCCGGAACCGACCAGCTCACGGGCGCCCGCGCGGACCTCGAGGCCGTGCGCGCGGCCTACGAGGAGCAGCTCGCGCTCGTCGAGGAGAGCGGGGCGCAGGCGATCCTCATGGCCTCCAGGGCCCTGGCCGTGGCCGCTCGCACCCCGGAGGACTATCTGACCGTCTACGGGCACCTGCTGCGGCAGGCGAGCGAGCCGGTCATTCTGCACTGGCTCGGACCGATGTTCGATCCCGCTCTGGACGGTTACTGGGGCAGCGCGGACCTCGACAAGGCCACCGAGACCTTTCTCCAGGTCATCGCCGAGCACCCGGACAAGGTCGACGGAGTCAAGATCTCGCTGCTGGACGCGCAGCGCGAGGTCGACCTGCGACGGCGCCTGCCCGACGGCGTGCGCTGCTACACGGGCGACGACTTCCACTACCCCGAGCTGATCGCGGGTGACGACCAGGGCTTCAGCCACGCCCTGCTCGGGATCTTCGACCCTTTGGGGCCGGTGGCGGCCGAAGCCGTACGCGTCCTGGACACCGGCGACGCCAAGGGCTTCCGTGAACTTCTCGACCCGACGGTCGAACTGTCCCGCCACCTCTTCGAAGCGCCGACCCGCTTCTACAAGACAGGAGTCGTCCTGCTGGCATGGCTGGCGGGCCATCAGTCCCACTTCACGATGGTCGGCGGCCTGCAGTCCGCGCGATCCCTGCCGCATCTCGCACGGGCCTACGAACTGGCGGACGGGCTGGGGCTGTTCCCCGACCCGGCGCTGGCCGAGGCCCGGATGCGATCCCTGCTCACGGTGTACGGAGTAGCACGGTGACCCACAGCCTTTCCCGGTTCAGCATCAACCAGATGACCGTCAAGCAACTCACGCTGCCTGAGCTCACGGAGGCCTGTGTACGGCTCGGTGTGCCCGGCGTCGGCCTGTGGCGCGAACCGGTGCAGGCGTACGGCATCGATGCCGCCGCCAAGCTCGTGCGGGACGCGGGACTCACGGTCACCACACTCTGCCGTGGGGGCTTCTTCACGGCGACCGACCCCGCGGAGCGGGCACAGGCCCTGGACGACAACCGCGCGGCCGTCGACGAGGCGGCCGCCCTGGGCACGGACACGCTCGTCCTCGTCTCGGGCGGGCTGCCGCCCGGCAGCAAGGACCTGCCGGGCGCGCGCGAGCGCATCGCGGACGCGCTGGGCGAACTCGCGCCGTACGCAGGGGAGCGGGGTGTGCGGCTGGCGATCGAACCGCTGCACCCGATGTTCGCGGCGGACCGCTGCGCCGTCTCCACGCTCACCCAGGCCCTCGACCTCGCCGAACGCTTCCCCGCCGAGCAGGTCGGCGTCGTCGTGGACACCTACCACATCTGGTGGGACGACCAGGCGCCCGCGGCGGTCGAGCGCGCCGGCGCGGGCGGGCGGATCCACTCGTTCCAACTGGCGGACTGGATCACTCCGTTGCCGAAGGGGGTGCTCAACGGCAGGGGGCAGTTGGGCGAGGGCGCGATCGACCTGCGCGCATGGTGCGAACGCGTCGACGCGGCGGGCTACACGGGCCCGGTCGAGGTGGAGCTCTTCAACGACGAGCTGTGGACGCTCGACGGGGCCGTGCTGCTGGCGGAGACGGCGGCGCGCTACGTCCGGCACGCGCTGTAGCTCGCCGGGACGGCCCTGGGGCGCGGTGGATCACTGCTTCCTGGGGCCGCCGCCCAACAGGTCGCCCAGCACCTCGCCGAGACTGCCCTGAGAGGTACCGGGCGAGCCGGAAGCGGCCCCGGAGACCCCGGGCGCCGCCCCGGCCGACCTGCGTTGTGCCGCGCGCTTCGTGAGGACGGTCAGGATCACGGGAACCAGCAGTTCGAGCACCCGGCTGACCGTGGCCAGGGGAAGGCCCGTCTTCTTGGCGACCGCCGCGGCGGCGGGTCTGGCCAGCCGTGAGAGCACGCCCGCCATCAGACTGCCGCTCAGCAGCCCGCCGCCGAGGGTCGCGACGCCCTCGAGCGGAGGTTCGGTCACCTCGGAGACGGCCTGTCGCACCTCCTCCGCGTGCTCCGGTGTCGCGGCGGCCTCCCGCAGGCCTCCGGAGAGCGCGGACACGGACGTGTCCACGAGGTTCGAAGCCTCCCCCGGGTCCGTGCCGAGCAGGCCCGCGATCTCGTGGAGCCGGTCGTCCCCCAGCTCGTTCAGTACGTCCTGCTGAAACGCATCGTTACTCATGGTGAAAACGCTAAGGGTGCCCCGGTATGTCGGCATTTCGAGATTCCGCAAAAATAACTGCCCGCAGTCGTGCAACCCTTCCGGGGTGAGAAGAGTCGTACTTGGCGTCAGGGCTCCTGGGGAGGGATCTGGGGGGATCTGGGGAGCTCTGCCGGAGGGGGAGTGAGCGGGGCCCGGTCATGTGACCGGGCCCCTTGAACTCTCCGGGACCTGTGCGGACCCAGGTGGCCGCGGAGTTTTCCACCGGCACGGCCGACTGTCCGACCGGGGCGGTAGCGTCGGATCATGTCCAATCTGGCAGTGGTCGAAGGGGTCCTGGAGCGGATCACCTACGCCAACGAGGAGAACGGGTACACGGTCGCCCGCGTCGACACCGGCCGCGGCGGCGGTGAGCTCCTCACAGTGGTCGGCTCGCTCCTCGGCGCGCAGCCGGGCGAATCACTGCGCATGGAGGGCCGCTGGGGCTCCCATCCCCAGTACGGCAAGCAGTTCAGCGTCGAGAACTACACGACGGTCCTCCCCGCCACGGTCCAGGGCATCCGCCGCTATCTCGGCTCCGGCCTCATCAAGGGCATCGGCCCCAGAATCGCCGAGCGGATCGTCGACCACTTCGGGGCCGACACCCTCGACATCATCGAGAAGGAGCCCGAGAAGCTCATCGAGGTCCCCGGCCTCGGCCCGAAGCGGACGAAAATGATCGGCGCCGCCTGGGAGGAGCAGAAGGCCATCAAGGAAGTCATGGTCTTCCTCCAGGGTGTTGGCGTCTCCACCTCCATCGCCGTGCGGATCTACAAGAAGTACGGTGACGCCTCGATCTCGGTCGTGAAGAACCAGCCCTACCGCCTCGCGGCAGATGTCTGGGGCATCGGCTTCCTCACCGCCGACCGGATCGCCCAGGCCGTCGGCATTCCTCACGACAGCCCCGACCGGGTCAAGGCCGGTTTGCAGTACGCCCTGTCGCAGTCCACGGACCAGGGCCACTGCTTCCTCCCGCAGGAGCAGCTCATCGCCGATGCCGTGAAGCTGCTCCAGGTCGACACCGGCCTGGTCATCGACTGCCTCGCCGAGCTCGCTGCCGACGACGAAGGAGTCGTGCGGGAGCAGGTCCCCGCTCCGGACGGCGGGGATCCCCTCACCGCGGTCTATCTGGTGCCGTTCCACCGTGCCGAGCTGTCCCTCTCCGCG
The DNA here is from genome assembly GCF_040296405.1 of Streptomyces sp. NPDC002133. Taxonomy (NCBI): domain Bacteria; kingdom Bacillati; phylum Actinomycetota; class Actinomycetes; order Kitasatosporales; family Streptomycetaceae; genus Streptomyces; species Streptomyces sp. NPDC002133. Next base: position 101,345 of record NZ_JBEOXF010000016.1, read on the forward strand.
CAGCTGATACGGCTGCTGCGCACGGACGAGGACCGCATGCCGGCCTTCCACGACGTGGCCTGGGACAAGGCACTGGCCTGGCTCGCGGACCGCACGGGCACGGAGCTGGCCCCCGAACAGGAGCAGGCCGTGCGCCTCGCGCTCACCCGGAAGGTGGCCGTCCTCACCGGAGGCCCGGGCTGTGGAAAGTCCTTCACGGTCCGATCGATCGTCGAGCTGGCCCGTGCCAAGAGAGCCAAGGTGGTGCTCGCCGCTCCGACTGGCCGGGCGGCGAAGCGGCTCGCCGAGCTCACGGGCGCCGAGGCGTCCACCGTGCACCGGCTGCTGGAGCTCAAGCCGGGCGGCGACGCGGCCTACGACCGGGACCGGCCGCTCGACGCCGACCTGGTGGTCGTGGACGAGGCGTCCATGCTGGATCTGCTCCTTGCCAACAAGCTGGTGAAGGCCGTGGCCCCGGGTGCGCATCTGCTCCTGGTCGGGGATGTGGACCAGCTCCCGAGCGTGGGCGCGGGAGAGGTGCTGCGGGATCTGCTGGCCGACTCCGGGCCGGTGCCGAGCGTCCGGCTGACCCGGATCTTCCGGCAGGCCCAGCAGTCCGGGGTCGTGACCAACGCCCACCGCATCAACTCCGGGACACAGCCCCTCACCCAGGGCCTCGACGACTTCTTCCTCTTCGTCGAGGACGACACCGAGGAGGCGGGCAGACTCACCGTGGACGTCGCGGCGCGGCGCATCCCGGCCCGGTTCGGCCTGGACCCGCGGCGCGATGTGCAGGTGCTCGCCCCCATGCACCGCGGACCGGCCGGCGCGGGCACCCTCAACGGGCTGCTTCAGCAGGCGATCACTCCCGCCCGCCCCGACCTGCCCGAGAAGCGGCTCGGCGGCAGGGTCTTCCGCGTCGGCGACAAGGTCACTCAGATTCGCAACAATTACGAGAAGGGGAAGAACGGAGTCTTCAACGGCACGGTCGGCGTGGTGACCTCGCTCAATCCGGTCGATCAGCGGCTGACGTTGCTGACGGACGAGGACGAGGAGGTGCCCTACGACTTCGACGAACTGGACGAGCTCGCGCATGCGTACGCCGTGACGATCCACCGCTCCCAGGGCAGCGAGTATCCGGCGGTCGTGATCCCGGTCACCACCGGCGCCTGGATGATGCTCCAGCGGAATCTGCTGTACACGGCCGTCACCCGTGCGAAGAAGCTCGTGGTCCTCGTCGGCTCCCGTAAGGCCATAGGGCAGGCGGTGCGCACCGTTTCCGCAGGCAGGCGCTTTACCGCACTCGATCACCGGCTGTCAGGTGAAGGCTTCGTGGGAAAGATCACCTAAGTCTTCCGGAACCAGGGCGAAGGGGGCACGATGAGCAGGTTGGAGGCACTGAGTGCCGCCAAGTGACCCAATGGTCGACCCCGAGTGCACTCTCCTCAGCCAAATGGGGGATGGTAGAGACAGTCAGGGCACCTCGAAGAAGAGGACTACGTCGGTGAGGGATGACGTGAGCGACAACTCTGTAGTACTGCGGTACGCGGACGGTGAATACACCTACCCGGTGGTCGAGAGCACCGTCGGTGACAAGGGCTTCGACATCGGGAAGCTCCGGGCGCAGACCGGTCTGGTGACCCTGGACAGCGGTTACGGCAACACAGCCGCCTATAAATCCGCGATCACCTACCTCGACGGCGAGCAGGGCGTCCTGCGTTACCGCGGTTACCCGATCGAGCAGCTGGCCGAGCGCTCCTCCTTCCTCGAGGTGGCGTACCTGCTGATCAACGGCGAGCTTCCGACGGTCGACGAGCTGGCCGCGTTCCGGGGTGAGATCACCCAGCACACGCTGCTGCACGAGGACGTCAAGCGGTTCTTCGACGGCTTCCCGCGCGACGCCCACCCGATGGCGATGCTGTCGTCCGTCGTCAGTGCGCTGTCGACGTTCTACCAGGACAGCCACAACCCGTTCGACGAGAAGCAGCGCCACCTCTCCACGATCCGGCTGCTGGCCAAGCTGCCGACGATCGCGGCGTACGCGTACAAGAAGTCGATCGGCCACCCCTTCGTCTACCCGCGTAACGACCTCGGGTACGTGGAGAACTTCCTGCGGATGACCTTCTCGGTCCCGGCGCAGGAGTACGAGCTCGACCCGGTCGTGGTCGCCGCGCTCGACAAGCTGTTCATCCTGCACGCGGACCACGAGCAGAACTGTTCGACGTCCACCGTGCGCCTGGTCGGCTCGTCGCAGGCGAACATGTTCGCCTCCATCTCCGCCGGCATCTCCGCCCTGTGGGGCCCGCTGCACGGTGGCGCCAACCAGTCGGTGCTGGAGATGCTCGAGGGCATCGCGGCCACCGGCGGCGACGTCGACACCTTCATCCGCAAGGTGAAGAACAAGGAGGACGGCGTCCGCCTGATGGGCTTCGGCCACCGGGTCTACAAGAACTTCGACCCGCGCGCCAAGATCATCAAGGCTGCGGCCCACGATGTGCTCTCCGCGCTCGGCAAGTCCGACGAGCTGCTGGACATCGCCCTCAAGCTGGAGGAGCACGCGCTCTCCGACGACTACTTCGTCGAGCGCAAGCTCTACCCGAACGTGGACTTCTACACCGGCCTGATCTACCGGGCCATGGGCTTCCCCACCGAGATGTTCACCGTGCTGTTCGCGCTCGGCCGGCTGCCCGGCTGGATCGCCCAGTGGCACGAGATGATCAAGGAGCCGGGTTCCCGTATCGGCCGCCCGCGCCAGATCTACACGGGTGAGGTCCTGCGGGACTTCGTCCCGGTCGAGGCCCGCTGACGGCTGAAGGCCGACGGCTGCCGGGGGTCCGGTCGGTGTCCCCGGGCCGGCGCAGCCGGGGGTGAGGTCCTGCGGGACTTGGCCCCGGTCGAGGCCCGCTGACGCCGGTCCTCCGGGGGCGTCGCTCCTGAGATGTGTCCCAGGGGCGACGGCGCCTCCTGGGCAGGACGGCGTCTCCTGAACAAAGCGAGAAGCGCCCCGCTGCCGATCCCCCCACGGGTCGGCGAGCGGGGCGCTTCCCATATCCCCGGTGCGGATTCCCCCCACGGGATCCGGCCCGGGCGTCTGCTGGTACCCAGCAGAAGCTCTTCGCGCGGTCTGCCGGGGTACGTATGTCGGGAGGGCCGCTCAAAGCTCCCCGGTCTACGTGCCCCGGCCAACGCTTGCCTGGAACGTCCCCCAAGACATCCCATGAACGTCCCCCAAGACGTTCTGGCATCGCCCACTTAGACTCGCGAAGAGCCCGAATGGTTACCCACAAATATCTGTGATCTGGATCTCTTTGTGAAGGTCCTGTGTATCACGTGAAGGATCGCAGACGCAGGCTGTTGCTCACCACGAAAACGGACGAGAAAGCCATGGCGAATCCGGCGATCATGGGATTCAGCAGTCCTGCGGCGGCCAGCGGCAGGGCCGCGACGTTGTAGCCGAAGGCCCAGAAGAGGTTCCCCTTGATGGTGGCGAGGGTCCGCCGCGAGAGCCGGATGGCGTCTGCGGCGACCCGCAGATCGCCCCGTACGAGCGTGAGATCACCGGCCTCGATGGCCGCGTCCGTGCCCGTACCCATGGCCAGACCGAGGTCGGCAGTGGCCAGTGCGGCGGCGTCGTTCACGCCGTCACCCACCATCGCGACCGTCCGGCCCTCCGCCTGAAGCCGCCGGATCGCGGCCACCTTGTCCTGCGGCAGCACCTCGGCGTACACCTCGTCGATGCCGACACCGGCCGCGACCGCCTCGGCGACCCCGCGCTCGTCGCCTGTGAGCAGCACGGGCTCCAGGCCCAGCGCGCGCAGCCGGGCGACCGCCTCGGCGCTGGTGTCCCTGACCGCGTCGGCCACGGTCAGGATGCCGCGGGCCTTCCCGTCCCAGGCGACCGCGACGGCGGTACGTCCGGAGATCGCGGACAGCTCGTGCGGCGGCTCCACGCCGGCCTCCTCGAGCAGGCGGGCGCGGCCGACAAGCACGGTGTGGCCGTCGACCGTGCCACGTACCCCGAGGCCGGGAACGTTCTCGAAGGTCTCGGGGGCGGGGAGCGGGAAACCGAGCCGGCCCGCCGCGCCGTCGGCGACGGCACGGGCGACAGGGTGCTCGGACGCGTGCTCCAGGGCGCCCGCCAACCGCAGCAGCTCCTCCTCTGTGGTGGGGCCGGTGACGTACACGTCCTGCAGGCGCATACGGCCGGTGGTGACCGTTCCGGTCTTGTCGAGGACGACGGTGTCGACCGTGCGGGTCGACTCCAGGACCTCGGGACCCTTGATGAGGATGCCGAGCTGCGCCCCGCGGCCCGTACCGACCATGAGGGCGGTGGGCGTGGCCAGCCCCAGCGCACAGGGGCAGGCGATGATCAGCACGGCGACGGCAGCGGTGAATGCGGCGGCCGTGTCGCCGGCGACCAGCAGCCAGGCGACCATTGTGCCGAGGGCGATCAGCAGGACGACGGGGACGAAGACGGACGAGATGCGGTCGGCGAGACGCTGTACCTGCGCCTTGCCGTTCTGGGCGTCCTCGACCATCCGGGCCATCCGGGCCAGCTGGGTGTCGGTGCCGATCCGGGTGGCCTCCACGACGAGCCGGCCCGCGGTGTTGACGGTCGCACCGGTGACGTTGTCGCCGACGGTCACGTCCACCGGGACGGACTCGCCCGTCAGCATGGACGCGTCGACGGCCGAAATGCCCTCGACGACGACTCCGTCGGTCGCGATCTTCTCGCCCGGGCGCACGACGAACAGGTCGCCGACGACGAGGTGGGCGGCCGGGACGCGTGTCTCCGTACCGCCCCTGAGCACGGCGACGTCCTTGGCGCCCAGCTCCAGCATCGCGCGCAGGGCGGCGCCCGCCTTCCGCTTGGCGCGGGCCTCCAGATAGCGGCCGAGGAGGATGAACGTGACGACGCCGGCGGCGACCTCGAGGTAGATGGCCGATGCGGCGTCGGTGCGGCCGGCACCGGGGATGACGGCGAGGTCGAATCCGTGGCGCATGCCCGGCATGCCCGCATGCCCGAAGAACAGCGCCCAGAGCGACCAGCCGAAGGCGGCGAGGGTGCCCAGGGACACGAGGGTGTCCATGGTGGCCGCGCCGTGCCGGAGGTTGGTCCACGCGGCGCGATGGAAGGGCAGTCCGCCCCAGACGACGACGGGCGCGGCGAGGGTGAGCGAGAGCCACTGCCAGTTGTCGAACTGGAGCACGGGCACCATGGCCAGCAGGATGACGGGCGCGGCGAGCAGAGCGGATATCAGCAGGCGCTGTCGCAGGGCGGCGGCGGTGTCGTCGGCAGAGGGCCGGGTTCCGGCTCGGGCGGCCGAGGCTGCGGCCTGGGGCCGCGGTGCTTCGGTGGCCGCCTCGGGTCGGGCCTGCGCGGCCGTGTACGTCCGATCGGCGGTCCGCGGCCGGGCGTGGCCGGCCGCGCGGACGGCCGCGGGACGAGGGGTGTCCTCGCTGCGGCGCGGCACGGCAATCACGTCCGCGGGGGTGTCAGGGAGGGCGGTCGTGTCCCTGGTCGCGGTGTCGGGGGCCACGGCAGGGGCGCTCAGCGGCGTGGCCGTGTAGCCGGTCTTCTCGACCACGGCGATCAGGTCGGCGACCTCCGTGCCCTCGCCGTAGGCGACGCGGGCCTTCTCGGTCGCGTAGTTGACCGTCGCCGTGACGCCGTCCACGCGATTGAGCTTCTTCTCGACGCGGGCCGCGCACGACGCGCAGGTCATCCCGCCGATCAGGAGCTCGACCCGGGACGTGCCCGTGTCCGGCGTCTCGGTTGCGATGCTGGTCATGGGTACTGGCTCCAAGGGCGGGGTCGGGCCGGGCCGTGCGCTGTGGCGATACGGCCCGGCCGGGAATGGATCTCAGGCCTGGCCGACGAGCTCGTAGCCCGCCTCGTCTACCGCGGCGCGCACCGCGGCCTCGTCCAGCGGAGTGTCGGACACGACGGTGACCTGCCCGGCGGCAGCGACCGCCTTGACCGAGGTGACACCGGCGATCCCGGAGATCTCGCTCGACACCGCACCCTCGCAGTGGCCGCAGGTCATGCCCTTCACCTCGTACACCGCGGTGACACCGGCCTGCTCGGCGTCCGCCGCGCCGCCGCCGTGGCAGGTGCCGGCGGGCGAACAGCAGGAGCCGGTGGCCTGGGGGAGCTCGGTCTTCGTCTCGACGGTCATGGGCGTTCTCCTCTTCGAGCCGTGTGCGCTTCGCGATCAGTTCGCGGAACGACGTCATGGTGCATCAGGCGCATCAGGAGGGTCCCGGGGGCGCCGGGGCTCCTCTCCGGGCACCAGATTATACCCCTAGGGGGTATGAATGCGAGTCCATCGTGGCGTGTCGGGCAGCACTCGGATGGATAGGTTCGAGCCGATTCCAGCGGAGCCAGGGAAGGCGGGGCCGATGAGGGCTGTGGTGTTCGAGGAGTACGGGCAGGTCGCCGAGGTACGCGCAGTGCCGGACCCGGTCCCGTCCGAACACGGCGTGGTCGTGCGTGTCGAGGCCACCGGGCTGTGTCGCAGCGACTGGCACGGCTGGATGGGCCACGATCCGGACATCTCCCTCCCGCACGTGCCCGGACACGAGCTCGCCGGAGTCGTCGAGGCGGTGGGGCCCGGGGTTGCCGGCTGGCGTCCGGGCGACCGGGTCACCGTCCCCTTCGTCTGCGCCTGCGGCCGCTGCGCCGCCTGCGCGGCGGGGGACCAGCAGGTCTGCGAGCGCCAGACCCAGCCCGGATTCACGCACTGGGGTTCCTTCGCCGAGTACGTGGCGCTCGAGCACGCGGACGTGAATCTGGTGGCCGTGCCCGAGGAACTGTCGTTCGCGACGGCGGCGGGGCTCGGCTGCCGTTTCGCGACCGCCTTCAGGGCCGTGGTGGCCCAGGGGAGGGTGGCCCCCGGCGAATGGGTCGCGGTGCACGGCTGCGGCGGAGTGGGGCTGTCCGCGGTGATGATCGCGGCGGCCTGCGGGGCGCGGGTGGTCGCGGTGGATGTCTCACCGCGGGCACTCGAACTGGCGCGCAAGTTCGGCGCGGCGGAGTGCTTGGACGCCACGGCGCTCACGGGCGCCGGTGCGGGCACCGAGAGCTGTGGCCCGGGCAGCAGTGGTGCCGGCGGCGGTGGTACCGCCGACGCGGTGCGCGACCTGACGGGCGGGGGTGCCCATCTCTCCCTCGACGCCCTAGGCTCCGGGGTCACCTGTGTCGCCTCGGTGCTGAGCCTGCGCCGTCGGGGACGGCATGTGCAGGTCGGCCTGCTGCCCTCGGCGGCCGGGGACCCGGTGATGCCGATGGGCCGTGTCATCGGGGAGGAGCTGGAGATCCTCGGCAGTCATGGCATGGCCGCGCACTCCTACGGCCCGATGCTGGAGATGGTCCGCTCGGGGGCGCTGAGGCCGGACCTCCTGGTCACCTCGGTGATCTCCCTGGACGCCGCCCCGGCCGCGCTGTCCGCCATGGGTACGACCCCGGGGGCGGGCGTGACGATCATCGAGCCGGGCCGCGGCTGAGCAACGGCCGGCACGGGGCTCGGTTCCCGCGCCGGCCGGACACGGGCCCCGAGGGCTCATTCCCTGCGCCCCCTGTTGCGGGGGCGATTGGCCACCCAGCGGCGGATGGTGTCCGCGTACCAGTAGGGCTTTCCGGCCTCCACGTGGTCGGGTGGCGGAAGGAGGCCGTGCTTGCGGTACGAGCGGACCGTGTCCGGCTGCACCCGGATGTGCGCGGCGATGTCCTTGTAGGACCAGAGCCTTCTGTCCGTCAACTGTGGCACCTCCCTGCGCGCGCCACAGCGGCGACCGGGAAAGCCGTCGGGGGAGCTGTGGCGCGGACGCTGGCGATCACTGAGCCTGTGCCCGGTGCAACGACAGGGCGCGACGGGGAGGAGGGGCTGTCGATGCCTTGTGACGGAAGGCCCGCGTAATGGAGACAAGCGTGACAGGAGGGCAACAGCTGTGACATGACCGGAGCCTTGGGATAATCGGTCCGCGTGTGCCGAGCGCGACGTGGGGCTCAGTCCCCGTGCCCGAGCGCGACGTGGACCGCGGCCTCGCCCCGTCCGAGCATTGACGTGGACCGCAGGCCCCGCGTGCCCGAGCATGCGCTGCCCGCAGGTCCCGTGCGGAGCCGGCAATTGCCCCCTCACGCCCCGCAGGAGCGGAGGAAGCGGCGGGTGCGCTGGGCCGGGTGCAGCCCGGTGAGGACGGTGCCGGCCGAGACCTTCAGCCCGCGCGCCGCGGTCTCGGCCGTGAGCCGGGCCGGGCCGGGTCGGGTCGGGTCGGTGGGGAGGTAGCCGTACGGGCCGAGTTCGATCCACTCGTACCCCGCCTGCGCGACCTCGTCGAGGAAACGCCGCCAGGGAACCTGCTGCGGGTCGTCGGGGAACCACACGCCCCGGGAGTCAGGGGCCGACCGATCCGGATGCGGTGGGGCAAGGGGGCGGAGGAGGTCATGGCGGTCAGCTTTCCGGCCGTCCGAGAAAGGAGTCAAGCTTTCGTCCGAATGTAAGGACAAAATGTTGACAGGGTTCGTGAGGGCGGGTTAGACCAGGGAACAGCCGGACGGTGGAACCGAAGGGACGCGTATGTCGCAGCCGTACGACGTGATCACGATGGGCCGGATCGGCGTGGACCTCTACCCGCTGCAGACCGGCGTTCCGCTGGCACGGGTCGAGACCTTCGGGAAGTTCCTCGGCGGTTCCGCCACGAATGTGGCGGTCGCGGCGGCACGGCTCGGCCGCGGCGCCGCCGTGGTCACCCGCACCGGACGGGACGCCTTCGGGGAGTATCTTCACGAGGCGCTGAGGGAGTTCGGCGTCGACGACCGCTGGGTGACGGCGGTGCCGGGTCTGCCGACGCCGGTGACGTTCTGCGAGATCTTCCCGCCGGACGACTTCCCGCTGTACTTCTACCGGCAGCCCAAGGCGCCGGATCTCGAACTGCACGTGGACGAACTCGACTTGGCGGCGATCGGCGCGGCACGGGTCTTCTGGACGACCGGCACCGGGCTGTGCGCCGAGCCGAGCAGGAGCGCGACCCTCGCGGCGCTGGAGCACCGGGCGAAGTCCGGCACGACCGTCTTCGACCTGGACTGGCGGCCGATGTTCTGGGACAGCACGGCCCGGTCGGCTCCGGACGAGGCGCGTCCGTACTACGCGCAGGCCGTCGCCCACGCCACCGTCGCCGTCGGCAATCTCGACGAGTGCGAGATCGCGACCGGCGAGCGCGAGCCGTACGCCGCCGCCCGCGCGCTGCTGGCCGCGGGAGTCGAACTGGCCGTGGTCAAACAGGGGCCCAAGGGCGTCCTGGCCGTGCACCGGGAGGGCACCACCGCCGAAGTCCCGCCGGTGGAGGTCCAGGTGGTCAACGGGCTCGGTGCGGGCGACGCGTTCGGCGGCGCGATGGTGCACGGGCTGCTGGCCGGGTGGGAGCTGGAGCGGGTGATGCGGTACGCCAACGCCGCCGGCGCGATCGTCGCCTCCCGCCTGGCCTGCTCCTCCGCCATGCCCTACCCCGCCGAGGTCGAGGCACTGCTCGACGGCCGAGCACCCGGTCCCGAGGCGGATCCCGACCCACATCCCGGTCCACCACATCCGGATCCCCATCCCGAGCCACGGCCCGAGCGGCACCCGGCGCCCGGCGGCGGCACGCCCGGCCCCGTACCCGGGGCGGCGTCATGACCCGCGTCGACGTCGCCGGCCTGGTCCGCATCAGGGCGCACCACCCCGAGGCCGTCGCCGAGGCGGCGGCCCGGCGGCGCAGGCGCCCCCTGGTCCGGAGCAGCGGCCGGCTGATGATCATCGCCGCCGATCATCCCGCCCGTGGTGCCCTCGCCGTCGGCGATCGGCGGCTCGCCATGGCCAACCGCCTCGGCCTCCTGGAGCGCCTGTGCACCGCCTTGGAGCGCCCCGGTGTCGACGGGGTCCTCGCCACCGCCGACATCCTGGAGGACCTCCTCCTGCTCGGCGCCCTCGACGACAAGGTCGTCATGGGCTCCATGAACCGGGGCGGACTCGCGGGCGCCGCGTTCGAACTGGACGACCGGTTCACCGGCTACCGGGCCGAGGATCTCGCGCGGCTCGGCTTCGACGCCGGGAAGCTGCTCCTCCGTATCGACTACGACGACCCGGGCTCCCTCGACACCCTCCACGCCACAGCCCGTGCCATCGACGAGATGGCCGCACGACGGCTGCCGGTCTTCGTCGAGCCGTTCATATGCCGCCGCGTCGACGGGGTCCTGCGCAACGATCTGTCCGCCGACGCGGTCACCCGTTCCATCGCGATCGCCTCCGGTCTCGCCGGCACCTCGGCGTACACCTGGCTGAAGATCCCCGTGACCGAGAACCCGGACGACATGGCACGGGTGATGGAGACCTCGACGCTGCCCGCGGTGCTGCTCGGCGGCGACGTGGGGGACTCCGCCGAGAGGCAGGCTGCGGCGTACGAGAAATGGCGCGGAGCCCTGCAACTGCCCACCGTCCAGGGTCTGGTGGTGGGGCGCTCACTGCTCTATCCGGTCGACGGCGACGTGGCGGGAGCGGTCGATACGGCCGTAGGACTGCTCTAGTGGGTACGGAGAACTCATGGACGACCACAGGCATGTACGGGCAGGCTCCGCGGCCGCCGGGCCGTACGCGCTCGACATCGACCCCAGGACGGCCGGATGGGGCTACTCGGCGCTGCGGATCCTGGAGCTGCGCCCGGGTGCTTCGCATCTGCTGAGCGCCGGGGACAGCGAGTGGATCGTGCTTCCGCTCAGGGGCGGCTGTACGGTGCAGATCGCGGGCGAGAGCTTTGAACTGCTGGGCAGGGAAGGTGTGTTCGCCGGAGTCACCGACTTCGCGTACGTACCGCGCGACGCCCATGCACAGATCGCCTCCGGCGCGGGAGGCCGCTTCGCCCTGGCAGGAGCGAAGTGCGAGCGACGACTCCCCGCTCGCTACGGACCCGCGCCGGAGGTACCGGTCGAGCAGCGCGGCACGGGCAGCTGCGCCCGCCGGGTGAACAACTTCGCCGCCGCCGGCTCCTTCGACTGCGACCGCCTCATCGCCGTCGAGGTGCTCACTCCGGGCGGCAACTGGTCGTCGTACCCACCCCACAAGCACGACGAGCACCGGCCCGGCGTGGAGACCAGACTGGAAGAGATCTACTACTTCGAGATCGACGGTGAGCACGGCTTCGGCTACCAGCGGGTGTCGCCGTCACGGCCCGGCGGCACCGATCTGCTCGCCGAGGTCCGCAGCGGCGACGCCGTCCTCGTCCCCGACGGCTGGCACGGACCGTCCATCGCCGCGCCCGGCCACGACATGTACTACCTGAACGTCATGGCGGGCCCGGGACCGGAACGGGAATGGCGGATCTGCTTCCACCCCGACCACACGGAGGGCTACCGATGAGCACGGGACCGAGCACGGGACCGAGCACCGGGCAGGACACGGGAACCGACGCCCGTGCCGGCACAGGGCAGGCCGACCTCCGGCGCGGCACCGGGCGGTCCGCCACCCGGCCCGGCGGCGCCGGGCAGGCCGAACCCCGCCCCGGCACGCGCCGTCTCACCACCGCCCAGGCGCTGATCGCCTTCCTCGCCCGCCAGTACACCGAGCGCGACGGCCGGAAGCAGCGGCTGATCGGCGCCACGTGGGGCATCTTCGGCCACGGAAACGTCGCGGGGATCGGCCAGGCCCTGCTGGAGAGCGGCGCCGAGATGCCGTACTACCAGGGTCGCAACGAACAGGCGATGGTCCACGCGGCCGTCGGCCACGCCCGCCAGTCCTGCCGGCTCGCCACCCACGCCGTCACCACCTCCATCGGCCCCGGCGCCACGAACCTCGTCACCGGCGCGGCCCTCGCCACCGTCAACCGGCTCCCCGTCCTCCTCCTCCCCGGTGACGTCTTCGCGAGCCGCCCCGCCGACCCGGTCCTCCAGCAGCTCGAGGTCCCGTACGCGGGGGACGTGTCCGTCAACGACTGCCTGCGCCCCGTCTCGAAGTACTTCGACCGGATCACCCGTCCCGAGGCCCTGATCCCGGCCGCCCTCACGGCCATGCGGGTCCTCACCGACCCCGCCGAGACCGGCGCGGTCACGCTCGCGCTGCCGCAGGACGTGCAGGCGGAGGCCTACGACTGGCCGGAGGAGTTCTTCGCCGAGCGGGTCTGGCACGTGCGCCGTCCCATGCCCGACCCGGACGAACTGGCGGCGGCGGCAGCGGCGGTCCGGTCGGCCCGCCGGCCCCTGATCATCGCGGGCGGCGGCGTGCACCACAGCCGCGCGGAGACCGCCCTGAAGACGCTGGCCGAGTCGACCGGTATCCCCGTCGCCTCGACCCAGGCGGGCAAGGGCTCGCTGCACCACGACCATCCGCAGGACGTCGGCGGCATCGGCCACACCGGCACCGCGACCGCCGACGAGCTGGCGCGCGCCGCGGACCTGGTCATCGGCGTCGGCACCCGTTACTCCGACTTCACCACCGCATCGGGCACCCTCTTCACCCACCCCGACGTCCGCTTCCTCAACCTCAACATCACCGGCTTCGACGCCCACAAGCTCTCCGCCCTGCCGCTCGTCGCGGACGCCCGGGCGGGCCTGCACGGTCTCATCGCCTCCCTCCACGGCCACCACGTGGAGCACAGCTACGAGACGGAGTACACGGACGACAAGGAGCGGTGGGAGCACCGCGTCGACGCCGCGTTCGAGGCGCGCGACGAGGACGTACGTCCCACCCAGCCGCAGGTCCTCGGCGTGCTCGACGGTCTGGTCACCGAGGACGACATCGTGATCAACGCGGCGGGCTCGCTCCCCGGAGACCTCCACAAGCTCTGGCGTGCCCGCTCCCGCGACCAGTACCACGTCGAGTACGGCTACTCCTGCATGGGATACGAGATCCCCGCGGCGATCGGCGTCGCGATGGCCGCACCGGACCGGCCGGTCTGGGCGCTCGTCGGCGACGGAACGTATCTGATGAATCCCACCGAGATCGTCACCGCGGTGCAGGAGAACATCCCCATCAAGGTGGTCATCCTCCAGAACCACGGGTACGCGTCGATCGGCGGCCTCTCCGAGTCGGTCGGCTCCGAGCGCTTCGGCACCGACTACCGCCGCCGGGAGGCCGACAGGACGTACACGGGGCCACCGCTCCCCGTCGACCTCGCGGCCAACGCGGCCTCCCTCGGCATGCGGGTGCTGCGCGCCAAGACTGTCCGTGACCTGCGCGAAGCCCTGACGCAGGCCCGGGCTTCAGACCGCCCCACATGTGTCTACGCCGAGACCGAAACGGCAGACACTGTGTCGGGCGCGCCCCCCGCGCAGGCGTGGTGGGATGTTCCTGTGGCCGAGACCGCGACCCGCCCGTCGGCGGTCAAGGCCCGGGAGGAGTACGACCGGCAGGTCGCAGCCCGACGCCGCCATCTCTGAAGGACCTGAAGGAGCTTTTCGTCATGACGAAGACCGTCAACCACTGGATCGGTGGCAAGACCGTCGAGGGCGCGTCCGGCAACTGGGGCCCGGTCACCGACCCGGCGACCGGGGCCGTGACCACGCAGGTCGCCCTCGCCTCCGTCGAGGAGGTCGACGCGGCCGTCGCCGCCGCGAAGGCCGCCTTCGAGACCTGGGGCACGTCCTCCCTGGCACAGCGGACCACGATCCTCTTCCGCTTCCGGGCGCTGCTCGACGCCAACCGCGACGCGATCGCCGAGCTGATCACCGCGGAGCACGGCAAGGTCCACTCGGACGCGCTGGGCGAGGTGGCCCGTGGTCTGGAGATCGTGGACCTGGCCTGCGGGATCACCACCCAGCTCAAGGGCGAGCTGTCCACCCAGGTGTCGAACCGTGTCGATGTGGCGGCGATCCGCCAGGCGGTCGGTGTCGTGGCCGGCATCACGCCGTTCAACTTCCCGGCGATGGTGCCGATGTGGATGTTCCCGCTGGCCATCGCCTGCGGAAACACGTTCGTCCTCAAGCCGAGCGAGAAGGACCCGTCCCCGTCGCTGAAGATCGCGGAGCTGCTGACCGAGGCCGGTCTGCCGGACGGTGTCTTCAACGTCGTCCAGGGCGACAAGGTCGCGGTCGGCCGTCTCCTGGAGCACCCGGACGTCTCGGCGATCTCCTTCGTCGGCTCGACCCCGATCGCCCGGTACATCCACACCACCGCCTCCGCCAACGGCAAGCGCGTCCAGGCGCTCGGCGGGGCGAAGAACCACATGCTGGTCCTCCCGGACGCGGACCTCGACGCGGCCGCGGACGCCGCGGTCTCCGCCGCGTACGGCTCCGCGGGCGAGCGCTGCATGGCGATCTCGGCGGTCGTCGCCGTCGGCGCGATCGGTGACCAACTGGTGGACAAGATCCGCGAGCGCGCAGAGAAGATCAAGATCGGCCCGGGCGACGACCCGACGTCCGAGATGGGCCCGCTCATCACCAGGGCCCACCGCGACAAGGTCGCCTCGTACGTACACGGCGCGGCGGACCAGGGTGCCGAGGTCGTCCTCGACGGCACGGGCTACACGGTGGACGGCTTCGAGGACGGACACTGGATCGGCCTGTCGCTCCTCGACAAGGTCTCCACGGACTCCGACGCGTACCGGGACGAGATCTTCGGCCCCGTGCTGTGCGTGCTGCGCACCGACACGTACGAGGAGGGCCTCGCGCTCATCAACTCCTCGCCGTTCGGCAACGGCACCGCGATCTTCACCCGCGACGGCGGCGCCGCCCGCCGCTTCCAGCTGGAGGTCCAGGCGGGCATGGTCGGCGTGAACGTGCCGATCCCGGTGCCGGTCGGCTACCACAGCTTCGGCGGCTGGAAGGACTCGCTCTTCGGCGACCTGCACATCTACGGCAACGACGGCGTGCAGTTCTACACCCGCGGCAAGGTCGTCACCACCCGCTGGCCGGACCCGTCCGAGGCCCCGGCGGGCGTGGACCTGGGCTTCCCGCGCAACCACTGAGCCGTGAGCCCTGTGGCCTGATCCCCGCAGCCTGCCGCGCGGCCCGTACGGAACCCTCACCCCGTACGGGCCGCGCGGTCGTCCGAGTAGTGTCGGTTCATGACACCGAAGCACCAGATCCGCGCCCTGCACACCGAGACCACGGTCACCGTCTACCAGGCGTACGACCCGGCGATCGGCGTCCCGGCAGCGCGGAACGGGCGCTTCCCGGCCGCCTGGAAGCGGGACCGGATGACATGGATCAAGCCGTCCTTCCTGTGGATGATGTACCGCTGCGGCTGGGGGACCAAGGAGGGCCAGCAGACCGTCCTCGCCGTGGAGATCATCCGTGAGGGCTTCGAATGGGCGCTGCGTCATGCCTGTCTGTCGCACTACGTCCGGGGTGTGCACCCCGATCAGGCCACCTGGAAGCGGGAGTTGCGCCAGTCGCCGACGCGGGTCCAGTGGGATCCGGAACGGGACCTGCGCCTCGCGCCGCTGCCGTACCGCTCACTGCAACTCGGGCTCGCCGGGGTGGCGTCGGCGCGGTGCGCGGACGAGTGGACCGTGGCGATCAGGGATGTGACCCCGCTCGCGCGCGAGATGCACGCGCTGGTGCGCGCCGGGGATCCGGAGGGTGCAGGAAGGCTGATGCCCGAGGAGCGGCCCTACCCGGTCGGGGAGGAGCTCCTCGGGCATCTCACGGCGTAGAAGCCACGACCTGAATCAGAACAGCGAGTGCAGCAGCTTGTTCGGGGAACCGTTGCGCGGGTCCACGACCTTGCCGTTCGTCGCGTTGTTCACCAGGGCGTCACGGACCTGGGCCGGGGTGGCCGAGGGGTGGGTCGCGAGGTAGAGCGCGGCGACACCGGCCGTGTGCGGGGTGGCCATCGACGTACCCGAGATGGTGTTCGTCGCGGTGTCGTTGTCCTTCCACGCCGACGTGATGTCCACGCCGGGCGCGAACAGGTCGAGGCATGTGCCGTAATTGGAGAACGACGCACGCCGGTCCGTTTTGTCCGTCGCTCCGACGGTGATGGCCTCGGGGACGCGGGCCGGCGAGTAGTTGCACGCGTTCACGGGGATCCCGATGAGGATGCCGTTGCCCGCGGCGATCGAGTAGCTGACGCCCGAGGCGATGGACTTCTTCACCGCGTCGTCCAGAGCGGCACTGGCGCTGCCGCCCAGGCTCATGTTGGCGACGGCCGGCTTGACGGCGTTCGCGGTCACCCAGTCGACACCGGCGATGACCCCGGCCGTCGTACCGGAGCCGTCACAGGCCAGCACGCGCACCGCGACGAGCTTCACGCCCTTGGCGACGCCGTACGTGCCGCCGCCGACGGTGCCCGCGACATGGGTGCCGTGGCCCTGGCAGTCCTGCCCGTTCTGGCCGTCGCCGACGGTGTCGGTGCCCACACGGGCGCGACCGCCGAACTCGCTGTGCGAGGTGCGGATACCGGTGTCGATGATGTACGCGTTCACGTTCGAGGCCGTCGTGTTGTACGTGTACGTCGTCGACAGCGGCAGGTTGCGCTGGTCGATGCGGTCGAGCCCCCAGGTCGCGTTCGACTGGGTGTCGTTGAGGCGGACGACGGCGTTCTGCTCGACGTACGCCACGCGCGGGTCGGCGGCGAGACGGGCGGCCTTCGCCTTGGACATGGAGGCGGAGAAGCCCTTGAGGACCGAGCGGAAGGTGTGCTTGGGGGTCACACCCTGGTCGGCGGCGATGTCGGAGACGCTGGTGCTGCCGTCCTTCAGGGCGACGATCCAGCTGTTCTGTACGGCGGTTGCAGTGGGGGCGAGACGGAGATCGCCGGGCGACGCGCTCTGCGCGGTGGGGGAGACGGCGAACTGGAGACCGGCCGCGAGGGCGACTGCGGGGAGCAGCGCGCCCATCCGTATGGAGCGGCGGGCAGTGAATCTCATCTCGTGAACCTGCTTTCTTGGTCGGAACACGACAAACACCCGCGCGGCTGTGCGGATGTGCAGCACAGGGTCTCGTGTGGTGATCCAAGGCACAAGAGGGTGTTACTCGCGGGTTCAATTCAATGTCCGCGCGGCGTACGGAATTTGGCGGACATCGCCGGTATTCCGTACTCCCCGTCGGTGAAGTCCCAGGTCAGCAGGGTGAATTCGCCCTCGTTCGCAGCGTTCGCCGATATGTGTGCCGCAAGGGCCGGTTCGTTGTCCGGGGCGACGCCGACCCACACGCCGTGGCAGTCGCGTCGCCTCCGGACGACCGCCGCGAGGGCCTCGGTCGGCGCCCGGCCCACGCCGCGCCGCCGCTGCCGTCGTCCACCGGCAGCTCGTACGGGAACATCTCCGAGCCCATGCCGGGGCGGAGCATCTCGACGCCGGAGACCATTCCGGCCGGGGTGCCGTCGGCGTAGGTGATCAGCATCAGACGGCCGGGGCGGCGAGGAAGCACTCCGCCCACTCCGGACGCGCAGGGGGTCGTACGGCTGCCCTGCGGCGATCAGCTCCGCGAATGTCATCGCGCGGCGGATCTCCGCACGGGCTCCTCTCCGTGCTGCCGCATACCGCGTCTGGTGTACGGCGACAGCACTCGGTACTACCCGAGGAGGTGGGAGAGTTCCGCCCGGCAGGAGCCGCGGAGGGGGCGGGCGGGCGCTTAGGGTTTCAGGCATGAAGATCCGACTTCCCGGGTGGGCCGCCGTCCGCCGACGCCGCGGACGATGGCTCGCGGGCGTTGCCGCGTTCGCCGTGCTCGCCGGCGCCGGTACGTGGACGGCCGCCGCTTCGGACGACGTGCCCACCGTGCACCGCGAGGACCAGGTGCTGACGATGCCGGGGGCGAGGATCGACACCTCGTACTTCACCTCCGGCACCGGACGCCGGCCCGCCGTGCTGGTCGGGCACGGCTTCGGCGGCAGCAAGGAATCCGTACGGGAACAGGCGGAGGCGCTGGCCCGCGACGGCTACGCCGTGCTGACCTGGTCCGCGCGCGGATTCGGCGCATCCAGCGGACGGATCGGCCTCAACGACCCGGACCACGAGGTCAAGGACGTCTCCCGGCTGATCGACTGGCTGGCGAAGCGGCCGGAGGTGCGGCTGGACTCGGCCGGCGACCCGCGCGTGGGGGTGACCGGCGCTTCGTACGGCGGGGCGATCTCGCTGCTCGCGGCGGGGTACGACCAGCGGGTCGACGCGATCGCCCCGGAGATCACGTACTGGAACCTTGCGGACGCGCTCTTCCCGGACGGGGTCTTCAAGAAGCTCTGGGCCGGAATCTTCTTCACCACCGGCTCGGCGGGCACGGCCGGGCTCACCCCGGACGCCCCCGAGGCCCCGGCGGACCGGAACGCCCCGGCCGACGGGAACGCTCCGGCCGACGGGAAGCCACCGGCTGGGACGGCCGGGGCGGCCGGGGCCGGGCAGCGCGCGTCCGATGCCGGCAGCGGCCGGGCCGAGGCCGCCGCCGCCGTTCCCGCGTGCGGGCGCTTCCAGCCCGTCCTCTGCGCCATGTACGAGCGGGTCGCCACCTCAGGGAAGCCCGATGCCGAGGCACGCGCGCTGCTGGAGGCGCGCAGTCCGTCCGCCGTCGGCGACCGGATCAAGGTGCCCGCGCTCATCGTGCAGGGGCAGTCCGACTCGCTCTTCCCGCTCTCTCACGCCGACGCGATGGCCAAGGCGATCAAGGGCAACGGTGCGCCCGTCGCCGTCGACTGGATCGCGGGCGGCCACGACGGCGGGGACCTGGAGGCGGACCGGATCCAGGGACGGGTCTCCGCCTGGTTCGACCGGTATCTGAACGACGACAAGTCCGCGGACACCGGACCCGCCTTCCGCGTCAGCAGGACCGGAGGCGTCGACTCCACGGACGGACAGGCAACGCTCCGCGGCGCCACCTCGGCCGATTACCCGGGGCTGGGCGCAGGCGGCCGTACGGTCGAACTCGCCGGTCGCACACAGTCCTTCCGCAACCCGGCAGGCGCCAACCCGCCCAGTATCTCCGCCCTCCCCGGCGTCGGCGGCGGGCTCTCCCAGCTCTCCTCCCTCGGCGTCGGTCTCTCCCTCGACTTCCCCGGGCAGTACGGGCGCTTCGACTCGCGGCCGGTGGACCGGACCCTGCGGATCACCGGCTCGCCCCACGTCCGGGTCGACGTGACGTCCGACAGCGGAGAGGCGGTCCTCTTCGGCAAGCTGTACGACGTCGGGCCCGACGGCCGCCAACAGGTCCTGCCGGCGCAACTCGTCGCCCCCGTCCGGGTCGAGGACGCCAAGGCAGGCAAGGCCGTGGCACTGACCCTGCCCGCCGTGGACCACGAGATCGAGGCGGGCCACCGGCTCCGCCTCGTCCTCGCCGCCACCGACCTCGGCTACGCGTCCCCGGCGGCACCGGCCACCTACACCGTCTCCCTGGCCGGGCAGCTCACGGTGCCCACGGCGCCGGCCGTCACCTCCCAGGCGGCCGTGCTGCCCTGGTGGGTATGGGGACTGCCCGCCGCGGGAGCCGTCGTCGCCGCGGCGCTGCTGCTCACCGCCCACCGACGCACCGCCGCACCCTCACCGGATCCCGAACTCGCCGACGTACCCCTGCAGATCACCGGACTCACCAAGCGGTATGCCAACGCCGCCGACCGGTACGCCGTGCGCGACCTGTCCTTCCGCGTCGAGAAGGGCCAGGTCCTCGGGCTCCTCGGCCCGAACGGCGCGGGCAAGACCACCACGCTGCGCATGCTGATGGGCCTGATCACCCCCGACGACGGCGAGATCCGGGTCTTCGGACACGCCGTCAGGCCGGGCGCGCCCGTCCTCTCCCGGGTCGGCGCCTTCGTCGAGGGCGCGGGCTTCCTGCCGCATCTGTCCGGGCGGGAGAACCTCGAGCTGTACTGGCGGGCCACGGGCCGCCCCGCCGAGGACTCCCACATCGACGAGGCCCTGGAGATCGCCGGCCTCGGCGACGCCCTGGCCCGCGCCGTACGTACCTACTCGCAGGGCATGCGCCAGCGGCTCGCCATCGCGCAGGCCATGCTCGGACTGCCGGATCTGCTGATCCTCGACGAACCGACCAACGGACTGGACCCGCCACAGATCCGCGAGATGCGGGACGTGATGATCCGCTACGCGGCCGGGGGCCGGACCGTCATCGTCTCCAGCCACCTCCTCGCGGAGGTGGAGCAGTCCTGCACCGATCTCGTGGTCATGGACCGCGGCCGACTCGTGCAGGCAGGCCCCGTCGCCGAGATCACCGGCGCGGGCGACACCCTGCTGGTGACGACCGCGGCCGAGGTGGCCGAGCCGCTGGTGGAGAAGATCGCGGCCCTGCCCGGGATCGGCTCCGCCGTCCGCACCCTCGATGGGGACGGACTGCTGGTCAGCCTGGACGGCGCGAGCGCCGCCATGCTCATCGCCGAACTCGTCCGGCTGGACGTGCCGGTGACCGGTGTCGGCCCGCACCGACGCCTGGAGGACGCGTTCCTCACTCTGATCGGAGGAGCATCCGCATGAGCACCGTGCACACCGAGCCGAGCGTGGCGACCGCCCACGGCTACCGGCCGCGGCACACCCTGCCGCTGCGTGTCGAGGCGGTGCGCCAGCTGAAGCGCCGGCGGACGCTGGTGATGGGCGCGATCCTGGCCGTGCTGCCCTTCGTGCTGATCGTGGCCTTCGCGATCGGCGGCAGCCCGGACGGGGAGGGCGGGAGAGGCGGCGGCAATCGCATCAACCTGATGGACACGGCGACCGCGTCCGGCGCGAACTTCGCCGCCACCTGCCTCTTCGTGTCGGCGGGGTTCCTGCTGGTGGTGCCCGTCGCGCTGTTCTGCGGGGACACCGTGGCGTCCGAGGCAAGCTGGTCCTCCCTTCGCTATCTGCTCGCGGCACCGGTGCCGCGATCCCGGCTGCTCTGGTCGAAGCTGGTCGTGGCGCTGGGCTTCAGCGCGGCGGCGATGCTGCTTCTGCCGCTCGTCGCACTCGCGGCGGGCACGGTGGCCTACGGCTGGGGCCCGCTGGAGCTGCCCGCCGGAGGGGCCCTCGCGACCTCGGACACCCTGCCACGGCTCGCCCTCGTCGTCGCCTTCATCTTCGTGTCCCAACTGGTCACCGCCGGGCTCGCCTTCTGGCTGTCGACCAAGACGGACGCACCGCTGGGCGCGGTCGGCGGCGCGGTCGGCCTGACGATCATCGGGAACGTGCTGGACGCGGTGACGGCGCTCGGCTCCTGGCGCGACTTCCTTCCCGCGCACTGGCAGTTCGCCTGGGCGGACGCGCTGCAGCCGCAGCTGGAATGGGGCGGGATGCTGAAGGGCACGGCGGTGTCCGTGACATACGCCCTGATCCTCTTCGCCCTCGCCTTCCGCGGCTTCGCCCGCAAGGACATCGTGTCCTGACGGGCGGCAGCGGGCTGCGGGGCGGAGCGCGCCCCGGCACGCCCCGCCCGTCCATCAGATCCAGCCACGGCGAGCGGCCTCCGCCCCGGCGCGGAAGCGGCTCGCCGTGCCCAGTGCCGCGAGCAGCTCACCCACACGGCGGCTGTACGTCCGGGCCGACATGCCGAGGCGCGTCGCGGCCGTCTCGTCCGTCAGCCCGGCCAGTATCGCGTCGAGAACCTGACGCAGATGCGCGGGCACCGACCCCGACTCGGCGGCGGCCACCTCGTCCCCGCCGTCCCACCAGGACTGGTGGGTGCGGACCAGGGCCTGGACGACGACGGGGTCGCGGATCAGCAGCAGCCCGTTGCAGTGCAGTTCGAGATCGAGCGGCACGGCGGCGACCGTACGGTCCGCGACGACCAGCTTGAACGGGATCGAGTCGGTCACCCGTGCACCGCCGCCGAGCCGCCAGGGCGGCGGCAGATGCGGCAGCGCCCGCCGCGGCACGATGCGGCGCACTGTCGCGGGCCGGTCCTCGGCCGCGCGCACACACGCCCCGGCGAGGGCCCGGAACGGCTCGGGAACGGTGGGTGAGCCTGCCGGGTCGTCGAACGTCAGCAACTCGTGCCGGGCCGCATGGACCAGTCCGGTCAGCGTGGCGCTCACCTGCGCCAGACCTCTGACGGGCCGGGCGGGCCCCGGCGCTTCGGGCAGGAAGGGCCTGGACAGGACCGAGCCCGGTCTGGACATGGCGATGGCCTTGGGCACGGCTGACCACCCCCCGGATCTCGGAGCCGTACGTACTCCATGTACGCACGCGACTCCGCATCGTGACAACCCCCAGTTCAGGGGATGGCGAGTCCCCGCCAGTCCCTTCAGCCGGCGCCAGGGTGCCCGCCAGTCTGGAGGAGCGGCGCGTGAGGCGGTCCGCGAGGAGAAGGGAAGCTCACCATGTTCCGACGCACGAACGGACGCACGAACGGACGGCCCGCTCGCGCCACGCGCGCACTTCTGGCCATGGCAGCGGCGCTCCCCATGGCCGTCCTGTCCCCGAGCGCAGGCACGGCCCAGGCGGACGATCCGCAGGACGACACCCGCGGACCCACCGCCCTGCTCTCCTGCAGCACCGGGACAGACGGATGGACGGGCTGGGCGGACTGCGCCAACCCGAGCAGTCAGGTCATCGCCTTCCGCGCCGTCGTGGTCTGCGGCTGGTGGCCCGACGCATACGGCCACTGGGTGACGTTGCAACCGGGGTGGTCCGGTCACTCCTCCGCCACCTGCGGAGGTGGGACCGGCGTCGGCAGCGTGAGCTGGGAGGAGGGCTGACCTCGGGCTCCGGGCTCCCCTGATCCGTCCGAGCGGCGGGGGCTGCCGTGCGGCGGCACGGCAGCCCCCGCTCCACAACGGCACCGGACGCCGCCGTTGCCGCATTGAGATTCATCCGCAACGCCTTCGCATGCTCCTTCGGGCCCTCTCGGACGTCACATTCACAAGAGCTGACGATGCAGGGGGCGGACGATGAGTTTCTGCGCAAGGACGTATCAGGCAAGGACATGCAAGGGAGCGCTCGTCGCGCTGCTGGCCGGTGCGCTGCTGCTGACCGGCTGCGGGGCGGGCGGACATGCCGACCGCACGTCGGACGGCGGTGGCGCGCACCGGGGCGAGGACGGAGTGCAGGCCCCGATGCCGCCCGACGGCGGTGGTCGCCCGGCGGAGGGGAACAGCGGCAGCGGGCGCGAAGGTGAGCAGAAGGGTGACGCCCAGCGGGAAGTGGCGCCGCCGGCCGACTACCTGTCCACGTTCGCACTCGATGTGGACACGGCCTCGTACGGATACGCGCGGCGGGTCCTCGGCGAGGGCAGGCTGCCGGAGCCGGACTCCGTACGGCCCGAGGAGTTCATCAACAGCTTCCGCCAGGACTATCCACGGCCCGAGGGCGACGGCTTCACCGTGACCGTGGACGGCGCCCGCGCGGACGGCCGAGGAGAGGAGGAATGGTCGCTGGTGCGTGTGGGACTGGCCACCCGCACAGCCACGAGGAGCGGCGAACGGCCCCCGGCCGCCATGACGTTCGTCGTCGACATCTCCGGGTCGATGGCCGAAGCCGGTCGGCTCGACCTCGTCCGCGAGTCGCTCGGCATCCTCACCGACCAACTGCGCGACGACGACTCGATCGCCCTCGTCACCTTCAGCGACGAGGCCGAGACGCGGTTGCCGATGACCCGGCTGGACGGCAACCGGGACCGAATCCACAGCATCATCGACTCGCTGGAGCCGACCGACTCCACCAATGTGGAGGCGGGCGTCCGCACCGGCTACGACGTCGCCGTCGAGGGCCACCGGCGGGGGGCCAACAACCGGGTGGTGCTCCTCTCCGACGCTCTCGCCAACACCGGCCGGACCGAGGCCGACGCGATTTTGGAGCGGATCGCCGAATCCCGCAGGCAGTACGGCATCGCGCTCTTCGGCGTCGGCGTCGGCAGCGACTACGGCGACAAGCTGATGGAGCGGCTGACGAACCGGGGCGACGGGCACACGACCTATGTGTCCACGTCCGCACAGGCCAGGAAGGTGTTCGTCGACCAGCTCCCCGCCCATATCGAGCTGCGCGCTCGCGATGCGAAGGCGCAGGTGGCGTTCGACCCCCAGACGGTGAAGGAGTTCCGGCTGATCGGATACGAGAACAGGGCCGTCGCCGACGAGGACTTCCGCAACGACCGGGTGGACGGCGGCGAGGTCGGCCCCGGCCACACCGTGACCGCGCTCTACGCGGTACGGCTCCGCGAAGGGGCGAGCGGGCACATCGCCACGGCGACCGTGCGCTGGCTCGACCCGGCGGACCGGGCCCCGCACGAGGCGTCCGGCACGGTGGAGGCGAGTGCGCTCGACCGTGACCTCTGGGCCGCGGAGACGGCCCCTCGACTGCAGGTCAGCGCCGCTGCCGCGTACTTCGCCCAGGCTCTGCGCGGCGCCGAGACGCCCGGCGCACCCGGGCTGGACGAACTCGCCGAGCGCGCCGGGACCCTCGCAGGGCGCACGGAGGACGCGTCCGTGCGGCAGCTGGCGGAGTCGATTGGGCAGGCCGACGCGCTGCTCGAGTGACTACCGACCGGGGCCGGGGGGGGGGGGGGGCCCCCGGGGGGGCCGCCCCCCCCCCCCCCCCCCCCCCCCCCCCCCCCCGCCCCCCCCCCCCCCCCCCCCACCACCAGC
>NZ_JBEOXF010000017.1:0-123211 GCF_040296405.1 Streptomyces sp. NPDC002133
CCGGCGACTGGCTGACCGTCGACGACACCTTCCAGGTCACCGCCGTCCCGGACGGATGGCTCTACGCCGTCGGTGATGTCAATCACCGCGCCCTGATGACGCACCAGGGCAAGTACCAGGCCCGGATCGCCGGCGCCGTGATCGGAGCCCGCACCCACGGTGAGCCGGTGGACGACAGCCGATGGAGCGCACACGTCGCCACCGCCGACAGCGAAGCCGTACCGCAGGTGATCTTCACCGACCCCGAGGTCGCCGCCGTCGGCCTGACCACACAGGACGCGGAGCGCACCGGACGCCAGGTCACCGTGGTCGACCACGACTTCTCCTCCGTCGCCGGCGCACAGCAGTACGTCAAGGGATACCGCGGCAAAGCCCGCATGCTGATCGACACCGACCGCGGCACCATCGCCGGCGTCACCTTCGTCGGTCCCGGTGTCGCCGAACTGCTCCACTCGGCAACGATCGCCGTCACCAGCGAGGTGCCGGTCGAACGACTCTGGCACGCCGTCCCCGCATTCCCCACCATCAGCGAAGTCTGGCTACGGCTGCTGGAAACCCACCGCGGGTAGGCGAGGGTGCCGCCATCAGCGGCAGAAGACGTTGCCCGAGAAGCAGGCGCAGGCCGTCGTCGACGAGGTACGCGGCAAGGGAGCAAAGACCGTCGCCTTCCAGTCCGACCAGGCGGACACGAGCAGGGCGCCGGCGCTGATCGACGACGTGATCGCGCACTTCGGCGGCCTGGACATCCTCGTCAACAACGCGGCGATCTCCGTGGAGCAGGGCCGCACGGTGGACGACCCGGACGCCGACACCGCCGCACTGGACCGGATGCACGCCACCAACTACCTCGGCGTGATCGCCGTCATCCGGGCAGCCTCCCGAGTGCTGAGCGCGGGCGGCCGCATCATCACGGTGAGTTCCGGACTGGCCTCCCGGGTCGGTGTCCCGGGCCTTGCCGACTACTCGGCGACCAAGTCAGGGATCGAGAGGTACACCATGGGGGTCGTACGGGACCTCGGGCCCCGGGACATCACGGCCAACGTCGTGGAGGCCGGACTGATGGAGAGCGGCATGGAACCGCCGGACCCCGAGGTCCTCAAGGCCATAGTCAGCTCGCTGTCCCTGCAGCGCGTTGGCCACCCCGACGAAATCGCCGCGGCGATCGCCTTCCTGGCGAGCCCCGCCGCCTCATACGTCACGGGCTCGGTGCTGGACGCCCACGGCGGCTACAACGCGTGACCGCCCAATGATCACGATGGCACGCGGATGGTAGGCAACACCGAGGTCGGGTGTCGGTGAAGGCCTGGGTGACGCGGTTTGCGTGCGGGCGCGGTGACCTTGTCAAGAAAGCGGTGGGGCCACCGCGTACACCCAACCGGCTCCGTCGCACAGCACGACGGTGTCGTTCACGACCAGCGGCGCGCACAGGCCGAAAACCTCCGGCCTCGACGACCACAGCGGTGCTCCCGTACCGGCGTCGAGCGCGGTCACCGTCCAGGTGCCGCACACATATACGACACCGTCCGCCACCGCGAGGCCTTGGCCCGCGTCGCCGACCTCCGTGCGCCAACCCTGCTGTCCGGTCGCCGGGTCCAGCGTAAACGCCGTGCCGCCTGCCGCTGTTGCGTACAGCACTCCCGCATCCACGATCGGGGCACTGCCCACGTACCCGTCGGTGTCGGCGTGCCACAGGGTCTGGCCGGACGCGGCATCGAATGCTCGTACGCCCAGCGCGCCGCCGGACTCCGACTGGCTCATGCCGATGAACACCCGTCCTTGCACGATCGTCGGGGCCGTGACCACCGCGCCGGTGGTGTCCGCCGTCCATCGACGCGTCCCCGTGGACGCGCAGACGGCATGAACCCCGCCGGTGCGGCTCACATAGAAGACGCCGTCGGCGAAGCGTGGCTCGGCAGCGGGAAATCCATCGAGCGCGGCATGCCAGCGGTCCTCTCCGGTCGCAGCGTCAAACGCGCGCAGGGTGGTGGGGCCGGCGCCTGCGCAGATCATCCCGTTCGCGTATGTCGCGCCGTGGAACCCGCCTTCGGGTGCGGGCGGCCGCCGCCAGCGCACGCTACCGGTCTCCGCGTCGACGGCGAGCAGATCCCCACCGGCCGCGAAGACCGTGCGGTCGACAACCACGGGCGTGCAGTCGGCGATATCGTCGGTTTCGCATTCCCACAACAGATGTCCGGTGGCGGGATCCAGCGCGAACAAGGATGCGCCGCCGACGTACACCTTCCCATGCCCGGACGAGGGCGTCACCGCGTTGGTGCCGTAGCTCTCGAACGACCAGCGCACGGTGCCTTGGGGCAGAGACACAGAGGAACTCCCTATCGGTATCGGTGACGTGCGCTCTATTCGGCCACCTCGCCCGCCTCCGCAGCCCGCGGCGAGAGCGCCCACCCCACCGAGCACGCCCAGCAGCAACCTCCGCCGGGACAGGGCACGCTTCGCCGCATGCGCGCGGGCCGAATCGGCGGAATACGCAGACCCGGCACTCGCGGCAGGCTCAAAAGGGGTCACGGCCGCCGACCGTATCAAGCCGGTCCCGACACGGCCGACGGCCGGGTACGACTGGGCAAACTGGGCGTACGGGCCTTCCTCGAAGGGGCGGCTGCAGATCAGCTCCCAGCCATCGTGGTACAGGTCGACCTCCCCTTCTCCGAACCCCTCCAGCTTCAGGTCTCCTCGGTCAGCGGGTCCCGTCGTCAAACCGGATGACCGCGCTGACCAGCGGCACGTTCCGCAGCGGACTGACCTCGTAGGACGGGACGATCGAACGGGCGTGGCGAACGAGTTCCTCTTCCCGGGCGTTCAGGCTGAAGTATGCGGAGATCTCGTCGTGCGCGGGCTCGACGCCGGCTCCGTCTTCCTCCGCCTCTGGCGCGGTGGCCGTCGCTGGGGAGGCGCGGCGGCCCCCGCGAAGAGGTGGGGGCAGTCGGTGTCATGGGTGACCGCCGCGGCGAGGAGGGCGTCCAGCGCCGCCTTGAGGGGGTCGGGGGGAGCATCGAAAAGTGCGGCGAAGGCGGCGGCCTGGGCAAGCCGGGGGTTCCATCGTCGGACCGTGGAACGAGTGCTTCGGAGAGCGCGGCGTCCCGCAGCCTTCGTGGGTTGTCCAGCGGCGGTGAGTAGGTCTCGCCCCGGTCGAGCTCGGCCAGGCCGCGCGCTTCCCGTGGTGGGGGAAACGGCAACGCGCCCGGCCGCGACAGGGCGGAGCGCACGTCGGCAGGCATCTGCTGCCACCAGCAGGGCCCTCGTCGTAACTCATGGGGTTGCCGAGCATGACGGCGGCAAGGACTTCCGAAGTTGCTGACGGTGACCGTGATGAAGTCGGCACCGGCTGTTGCGGCCACGGAGATGGTGATCCGCCCGTGGTAGCTGGCTTCTTGGACACCTCGCCCATAATCGCCCCGCTGGGACCACACCCAGTGGGGCGATTCCACTTCCGCCCTCGGCACCTTGAATGCCGCCCCCGTCGGCAATTTCAGCGTCGCCCAACAGCCCCACGCGCAGGTGACCACGTCGGCCCCTTGGCAGGCTTCTTCAGCCGGCTGAACAGCGTAGGAGCGGACAGGGCGAAGGAGGTGCCGTCGACCGGTCATGACATCGCAAGCGCCGCTCCAGTGGTAGATGGCCTAGCCCCGCCGTCTCGGTTGAGATGAGGCCGGAAGCGGGGAGGAGTGACGAAAGTGCCTTCTGGGCTGGGACGATGAACCTTGTCGAGGAGTTCTGTCGGTCCAAGTGGAAGGCACTTTGTAGGTGCAGGGTATCGAGAACACGAGCTGCGCGATCGACTCGATCCTCCGGCGGGCGTAGGGTGCGGCGGCGCGGGCACCCTCGCATAGGCTGGCCGTCTCATCCGACGCGCCGCGACGAGGATCAGCCCATGCGCAGCAGCACCAGGATCCGCCTGATCGAGCCCGCCGACGCCGCCCCGATAGCCGCGCATCGGGTGCGGGACTTCGAGGCTTTCCGGCCGTGGGAACCGGCCCAGCCGGCCGACTTCTTCACCCCGGAGGGCCAGGCGGAGCGGATCGACAGTCTGCTGGCCGGATACCGGGCCGGCTCGGTCTGGCCGGGCGTGGTGCTCGCCGACGACCAGGTGATCGGGCAGGTCACCGTCGGAGGCATCCTGCCGCAGCCGCACCTGCGCCGCGGCTCCGTCGGATACTGGATCGCCAGCGTCGCCCAGAATCAAGGGCACGCCGGGCACGCCGTCGGGCTTGTACTCCGGGTGATGACGGACGAACTCGGGTTGCACCGCGCCGAGGCGTCCACCAATCTGGAGAATCTGCCGTCGCAGCGGGTGCTGCGCCGCAACGGGTTCAGCCCGTACGGCGTCGCGCACTCCTCGATCTTTCTCGACGGGAGCTGGCGGGACGGGCTGCTGTGGGAGCGGGTCCTCGGCGACTAACCTCGCCGTTTCGGTTGAGATGAGGCCGGAAGCGGGGAGGAAATACGAAAGTGCCTTCTGAGCTGGGACGATGAACCTTGTCGAGGGGTTCTGTCGGTCCAAGCGGAAGGCGCTTTCTGCGTGCAGGGTCCTGGCCCTGGACGAGCGGATCGAGGACGACGACCGGAGATCCGCGCGACTTTCCGGGCCGACGACCGCGCCGAGATCACGCGCCCCTTCCGGGGCGGGATCGACGACCACCGCACGGTCTACGGGGCTTGCACCGGGCCGGTCCGGTCCCAGCCGGGGATCAGCTCCTCCCGGTGGACGTCCTCGCCATGGACCTGCTCGCCGCAGGTCTCGCAGACCGTGTGAGTGACGAGCTCGTGGTCCCGGTGACGGATCCGGCCGGGCGGCGCTGTGACGGCCCAGCGGTCGCCCCAGCCGATGAGCTCGCGGGTGATGCCCCCCAGATCGCGCCCCGCCTCCGTCAGGTAGTAGCCGCTGTAGCGGCCGTCGTCCGGCAGCGGGCGCCGTTCGAGGACGCCGCTCTCCACCAGCGCCTTCAGGCGCGCCGCCAGGCGGTCCGTGGGGGCGCCGGTATTCCTGGCGATCTGCCGGAACCGGTGGTTGCCGAGCATGACCTCGCGGATCGCCGGCAGGGCCCATCGGTCGCCGACGATCTGCAGGGCGGCGGAGAGCGAGCAAGGGCGTCCGGCCATGTCCTGGGGATCGATGCGCGTGGTCATTGCCCCATTATGGCCCGACAGGGTTTGATTTCCAAATCACCCTGTGCTTGGCTTGCGCCATGGCTTCCATGCTTCGATTTTCAAAGCACCCTCGAACGGCCGCCGCAGTCGTCCTGGTGGCCGTCTTCATGACCAACCTGGATCTGCTGATCGTCAACGTGGCGCTTCCGGCCATGGGAGAGGACCTCTCCGGGGGCGGCAGGGGCGCCAGCCTCGGTTCGCTGTCCTGGGTCCTCAACGCCTACACGATCACCTTCGCCGCGCTGCTGGTGGTGGCCGGGCGTGCCGGTGACCGCATAGGCCAGCGGCCGGTCTTCCTCACCGGGATCGCCGTCTTCACCCTCGCGTCGCTGGGGTGTGCCCTGGCCCCGAACCTGGAGACCCTCGTCGTGGCCCGCGTGGTGCAGGCCATCGGGGCGTCCGCCCAGATTCCAACGTCCCTGGCCCTGCTGCTGGCGACGGTGCCGGCCGAGCGCCGCACCCAGGCCACCCGAAGCTGGGCTGCGGTCGGCGGACTCGCCGCAGCCGCCGGGCCCGTCGCCGGCGGCCTCCTGACCGAGGTGGACTGGAGGTGGGTCTTCGCCGTCAACCTGCCCATCGGCATCGTGGCGCTCGTCGCCGGCCGATCGGTCCTGCCGAAGCTGACCGCACGGGAGGCCGGACCGCTTCCCGACCTCCTCGGCGCCCTGCTGGTCATCTTCTCGGTCGCGGCGCTGTCCGGGGCGCTGGTACAGGCACCCGACTGGGGCTGGACGAGCGGCAGGTTCGTACTGCTCCTGGTCGTTGCCGTGATCAGCGGCGCCGCGTTCGTTCTCAGGTCCCTGCGGCACCCCCGCCCGCTGTTCGAGCTGGACCTGATGCGGCTGCCGCGCTTCGGAGCGGCGAACGCGGGCAGCCTCGTGTTCGGCGTCGCCTTCGCAATCATGCTGCTGTCGAACGTGTTGTGGTGCCAGGAGGTCTGGCACTGGAGCGCACTGCGCACCGGTCTCGCCCTGGTCCCCGGTCCCGCCCTCGTGCCGGTCGTCACCATTCTGACCGCCCGCGCCGCGCAGCGCTTCGGGCAGGGGCCGCTGATCGCCGCGGGCGGGTTGCTGTTCGCCGGCGGCATGGTCTGGTTCGCGTGCTTCGCGTCCGTCACACCGGACTATCTGCGTGGCCTGCTGCCCAACCAGCTGCTGACCGGTGCGGGTGTCGGTCTGGCCCTGGGCACACTGGTGGCCGCCGGTGTGCACGCCGTGCCGGGACACCGTGCGGCAACAGGGTCAGCGCTGGTCAACTCCGTCCGCCAGATCTCGACCACGGTCGGCGTCGCCGTCCTGGTCGCGGTGGTCGGCTCCCACGTCGATTCCGCCCCACTTCACGACTTCCGGATCGTCTGGTGGGTAGCCGCCGTACTGGGCCTGGCGACGTCGGCGTTCGGTGTGCACCTCAGCCGTGGCGGCGGCTCGGGCCGGACGGCGTCCGCCGCGTCGAAGGAGCCCGAGGCGGATGCGCAGGCTCTGACGGACGCGTCCTGACCGACCCTTCCCTTCGTTCTGCGGCAGCTGGGCCAGTACCGACGTTCGGACACGACGGGCGTCAGGAGGTCACGGAGCAGGACGATACGTCGGCCGGGCTCGACGGGAATCTTCCACACCCGCTCGACCTCCGGCAACGGCGCGGGGAGCGGGTCCACGGCAAGGCCGCCTTTGGTGAGTTCGGCTGCGAGGGAAAGGAGTTCGGCGAAGATGCCGGCGGTGGTCACCGAACCCTGGCTCCTGCCCATGATGTTCAGGTCGGCCGCGCGCAGCAGGAACGAGGGCAGGGTGATCTCCTGGCCGGCGATCGAGCCGATCTGACCCAGGCCAGGGGCTTGGAGCGGTCGGGGCGGGCGCTCAGCAGGGCGGGCATGGCCTGCTGGTGGGCCGGCCCCACAGGTGGTCGAGGACGATGTCGACGCCTCGTCGGCGCCGAGGTCCGCGAGCAGGTCGAGACGTTGCGGGCCGCGGGCCGCGCCGCTCACGCGGGCGGCGCCGAGGTTCTTGACGATCTGTACTCGACTCCATGGCCTCGTGGCGCAGAGATACGACAAGCTCGCGGCCGGCCAGCAAGTGCGGGGCCGTGCCGGCGAGTTCTTCCAGCGCGGCACGTACCGCCTCGGTGACCAGCTCCAGCCGGCCGATGGGACATCCGCCTGGGCCAACGACGCGTACCCGTACACGGTTCGCCACCGCTTCGCGAGAAGCTTGTCAGTTCCATTGGACGGCAAAAGGCAAAGGCAAGGAGAGCCCTCTCCTTGCCACTCTCAAGATATAGCGCGCTGGGGGGCTTGCCGCAAGACCCCGGGGGTGGCGCAGAATCGTCGGCCGATGCCACAACCTGTGGAAATGGGGGCGCGACGTGCGTGTGTTGTTGTCGAGGTATGGGGGACGCGGTGACGTCGAACCAGTGGTGGTGCCGGCAGTGCAGTTGCGGGTGCTCGGCGCGGGGGTGCGGGGGTGCGCTGCGCACGACTGGGCGCAGCGGCCGGCCGACTCGTCAGAGGGAAAGCAACCAGGGATAGAGGACGTGCTCGACAAGAGGTTCGACGGAGTTGGAGGCGCCGGTGATTCGATCGGCCACCGCAGTGCAACGGAGCACGGCTGCCTCGGAGGTGTCGCAGTGACTGAGCGGTACGTGTTGGATCTTCAAGAGGTTGACGAGATGCAGGTCGCCGTCGTTGGCGGCAAGGGCGCGCACCTGGGCGGGCTGTCGCGGATCGAAGGCATCCGCGTGCCGGGTGGCTTCTGCGTGACGACGGACGCCTTCCGGCGGATCATGGCGGAAGCGTCGTCGATCGACGATCGGCTCGATCAGTTGTCGCGCTTGAACCCGGACGACCAGGAGGCGATCGGCACGCTCAGCGCGGAGATTCGTCGGACCATCGAAGGAATGGCCATCCCGGGCGATCTCGCGGCGGCGATCACCCGCGCGCTCGCCCAGCTCGGCGAGCAAGCCGCCTACGCCGTCCGATCCAGTGCGACGGCAGAGGACCTGCCGACGGCCTCCTTTGCCGGCCAGCAGGACACGTATTTGAACGTCGTGGGGCCGGCGGCGATCCTCCAGCACGTCAGCCGGTGCTGGGCCTCGCTGTTCACGGAGCGGGCCGTGACCTACCGCCAGCGGAACGGCATCGACCACCGTACGGTCCACATGGCCGTGGTCGTGCAGCAGATGGTCTTCCCGCATGCGGCCGGCATCCTGTTCACGGCCGACCCCGTCACGGGCAACCGGAAGGTCGCCACCGTGGACGCCGGCTTCGGCCTCGGCGAGGCCCTGGTCTCCGGCCTGGTGAACCCTGACGTCTTCAAGGTGCGACACGGCGAAGTCGTCGCCAAGGCGATCGCCGCCAAACAGCGTGCCGTTCACGCCCTACCGGCCGGCGGTACGCAGGAAGTGGCGATCGACTCGCAGCGGCAGGAGCAGCCGGCGCTGACGGATGCGCAGGTCGTGCGGCTCGTGCAGCTCGGGCGGCGGATCGAAGCGCACTTCGGCCGCCCGCAGGACATCGAATGGTGCCTGGTCGATGATGGCTTCCAGATCGTTCAGAGCCGGCCGATCACGACGCTGTTCCCCATCCCCGAGACCGGCGACCAGGAGAATCACGTCTACGTCTCCGTTGGTCATGGGCAGATGATGACCGACCCCATGAAGCCTCTGGGGCTCTCCGTGTGGCAGCTGACGGCCATGGTGCCGATGCACGAGGCCGGCGGGAGGCTGTTCGTCGACGTCACCCGGCGCCTGGCCTCGCCCGCGAGCCGCGCCGGCCTCCTGGACGCCATGGGGAGAGCCGATCCGCTGATCAGGGACGCTCTGGAGACCGTCCTCGACCGCGACGATTTCGCCCCGTCGCTCCCGGACGCGGGTCCCGGCGGGCCGCCAGCCGGTGCGTCCGCCCCGATCGAGACCGATCCGGCCATCGTCACCGAGCTGATCGAGCGCAGCCAGGTGTCCATCGCCGCCCTGGAGCGCGACATCCGGACGAAGACCGGACCGGCGCTGTTCGACTTCCTGCTGGAGGCCTTCGAGGAGCACAAGCGAGTCCTCGGTGATCCGCTGAACCTCCAGGCGATCATGGCAGGGATGGAGGCCACGTGGTGGCTCAACGACAAGCTGCAGGAGTGGCTGGGCGAGAAGAACGCGGCTGACACGCTGACGCTGTCCGCCCCCGACAACGTCACGTCGGAGATGGGACTGGCGCTGCTCGACGTCGCGGACGTGATCCGCCCGCAGCCGGAGGTGGTGGCGTTCCTGCAGGGCGTCGAGTACGTCGAGGACGATGCCTTCCTGGACGAGCTGGCGAAGCTCGCGGGCGGGACCGAAGCGCGCGACGCCATAGAGGCCTACCTCGACCGGTACGGCATGCGCTGCGTCGGCGAGATCGACATCACGAGGCCACGTTGGCGCGAGCGCCCCACCACGCTCGTGCCCGTGATCCTCGACAACGTCAGGAACTTCGAGCCGGGCGCCGCCGAGCGGCGCTTCGAGCAAGGGCGGCAGAAGGCTCAGAAGAAGGAACAGGACGTGCTGTCACGCTTGCGGGCCCTGCCGGACGGGGACCAGAAAGCCGACGAGGCCAAGCGGATGATCGACCGGGTCAGAACCTTCATCGGGTACCGGGAGTACCCGAAGTACGGCATCGTCAGCCGCTCCTTCGTCTACAAGCAGGCCCTGCTGGAAGAGGCCGAACGCCTCGTGCAGGCCAACGTGCTTCCTGAGAAGGACGACATTTTCTACCTCACGTTCCAGGAACTCCACGACGTCGTGCGCTCGAACCAGGTAGATGACCAGCTCATCCAGCAGCGCAAGGACTCCTTCCGGTCGTACCACGCGCTCACACCGCCCCGGGTGCTCACATCGGATGGTGAGGCCGTCACCGGGGCGTACCGGCGCGACGACGTGCCGGCCGGCGCCCTGATCGGCCTACCGGTTTCCGCCGGGACCATCGAGGGAAGGGCCCGCGTCATCCTTGACATGGCGGAGGCCGTTCTCGAAGCGGGCGACATCCTGGTCACGACCTTCACGGACCCCAGCTGGTCGCCGCTGTTCGTCGGAGTCGCGGGCCTGGTGACGGAGGTGGGCGGCCTGATGACCCATGGCGCAGTGATCGCCCGGGAGTACGGCTTGCCGACCGTCGTGGGCGTGGAGCAGGCCACCAGGCTGATCCGGGACGGGCAGCGGATCCGCGTGCACGGAACCGACGGGTACGTCGAGATCCTGCCTTGACCGACCACACCGAGAAGCCCCATCCGTAGCGTCCGACCAAACAACGCCAAGCAGTTGATGACCAGCCCACGACCGCCGCCCGCAACGCGCACACGACCCGTAGCTGTGCTTCACCTGGGAAGTGCCTGTTCCGCTACCACGTACAGGACCCTCAGCACATCCTATCGTTGCAGCTCAGAGGCACTTTCTACGTTCTCGATCACCTACCGGACAGCGCCCCTCGTGAAAGCCCGAGGCGAGCAGCTGGACGACAAGCGCGGCAGCGATAGCCAGGTCCTCGATCAGCCAGGACAGCGGACCGCTGCCGAACGGCCAGCCGCTGGTGGCCATCTGAACCCAGCCGCCACCCGATTCATCGGTTCCCGCGCGCCACCATCAGCTGCAATCGTCACCGCCCCTCCTCGGTCGGGTCGAAGTAGTACGGCCGGCCCGACATCGTCCACGGTCCCTGACTGACGGCCGTCCTCTGCTCCGGCAGGGGGGATTCCGCGAGCCACGGTGTCTCTCCATCCGCATCGGGACGGCCGGTCTGGGATTCTGAACTGCCGGGACTGGTGGGGACTGGTGCGGCGGGCTGATGCGGGTCCACGGACTCGATGATCCCGGTGATTGAGGGGTGCGTGTGCGCGGCTTCCAGCAGTTGGGCGGCGCCTCGGACGGCTGCGGTGTGCGGGGCGGGCACGGGCTTGACAGGGGCGTGCAACTGGCCGGCGAGTCGGTGGGTGATGTCGGGGCGCAGAGCGCCCCCGCCGGCCAGGAGTGCACCTCGCTGGAGGGCGTCGAGCGTGTGAGTGGTGTGGTCCTGTTCCAGCATCGTGGTCACCATCGCGACTACTGCGTCGGTGATCTGCGCGGGTGGGGTGAGGTTGTCCAGGTCGCTGGTGCCCAGGGCGGTATGGCGGGCGTCGGTCACTGCGCCATCGGTGAGGAGCGTGACCTCAGTGAGGTGGGCGCCGATGTCGATGACAAGCTGGGGACGGGCCAGGTCGGCGCCCGTGGCCAGCGCGACGGCTCGCGCGGTGGGGATGGTCAGCACGGCGTGCGGCCGCAGCACCTGGACGGCGATGCGGGCCTCGGTCCGGAAGGCGACTCCTCCGAGTACGGGGGCGGTCAGGACGATCAGGCGGCGGCCGAAGCGGGGCAGGCGGTGACCGAGCAGGCGATCGAGCATCCGGGCGGTTCCCGGGGTGTGGACGATGGTGCCGCGCTGGATGGGGTGGATCGCGCCGTCGCCGGGGAAGGTCACCGTGGGCGCGTCAAGGATCGTTCTCCGGCTGGACATCCAGGCCCGGGTGCGGGCGCTGCCGAGGTCGAGGGCGATGCCGAAGCTCTGGCGGTACAAGGGCCAGGGCCGCGGCGGGGCGGTCACGGCGCCGGGTCGGGCTGTGGTGGTCATCGTCCTGCCTCCCTGACCTGCTGGCAGCGGGCGCAGTAGCGGGCTTGCGGCACGATCATCAAACGCTCGCGGGCGATGGGCCTACGGCACAGGTGGCAGGCGCCGTAGCGGCCCTGGTCCATGCGTTCGAGGGCCGCTACGACGTCGGCGAGGACCATGCGGGCGGAGGCGGCGAGCTTGACCCGTACCTCGAACTGGGAGGCGGCCTGCCGGTCGAGGAGCGCGTACGTGCGAGGCGCGGCGGCGGCTGCGATCTGCTGCAGCTGCTCCTGGCGGAACAGGCGCTGCTCGTGCAGGTTGTCGCGTAGCGCCGCGAGGTCCTCGATGGACAGGGTCGTGTTGCGGTCGCCGATGATCTGATGGTTCACCACTTCACCCCTTGGGCAGGGCGGGAGACGGAGACTGGGCGGGCAGTTGTCAGGCTGCGGTGAGCTGGCAGGGGACGCAGAACCGCGTGTAGGGCAGGATTTCCAGGCGCTCGACCGGGATGGGCGTGGAGCAGCCCAGGCAGATTCCGTAGCTTCCGTCCTCGACGCGGGTGAACGCGGCCTCGATCTCCTTGAGAACCCGCTCGATGGTGTCTTTCTGCGCCGACATCATCTCCTCCGCGCCCTGCCGGGCCTCGCCGACGGCACGCAGTTGCGTCAGTCGGGAGTTGCGTTCGTGCTCGAGACGCTGGCGGGCCTCGTGCGCCGTCAGACGCTCGGGACGAACTCCGATGCGGGGCGTATCAAGCGACATGATGGGTCCTTCCTTCACACAAGAGGGTGTACGGGGACGGGGTGTGATGGGGCGGGGTGCGGCTCGGGGCGATGGCCGGGATCACGGTCGGTGTGTCATGCCCCCACCGTGAGCGATACGCCGCGTAAATCCCATCGGGCGCGATACCCATCTGCGGCAGATCGCAGGGCCCATCCGCGGTGTGGGCAGTCCAAGGTCAGGAAATGGGCATTGGAGCCCATCGACGAGTGGAGCGCCTGACGGGCAGGCTGGAGGCAGGCCGGTCAAGATCAGTGGCCGCAGCTCACGCTTGGGGTGCGCGGTGACCGACAGTAGAGGCAAAGCCGTGTCACGAAGGAAGGCGTCATCCCGGTGTCCCTGTTCTGGCGGATCTTTGCGCTCAATGCGATGGTGCTGGGTACCGCCACCGCGCTGCTGCTGTGG
This sequence comes from Streptomyces sp. NPDC002133, assembly GCF_040296405.1. Taxonomy (NCBI): domain Bacteria; kingdom Bacillati; phylum Actinomycetota; class Actinomycetes; order Kitasatosporales; family Streptomycetaceae; genus Streptomyces; species Streptomyces sp. NPDC002133. The sequence goes on from NZ_JBEOXF010000017.1 coordinate 12,950, forward strand.
GCTCCGGTGACCGTCTCGGTTCCGGTCCTGCTGACCGAGGCGGTCATCCTCGTGGCCGGCCTTGTGGTCATGCTGGTCGCCAACGCGGCCCTGCTTCGGATCGGGCTGGGCCCCCTGGACCGGCTGACGAAGCTGATGACCACCGTCGACCTCCTGCGCCCCGGCCAGCGGCTGCCTGCGCACGGCCGCAGCGAGATCGCCGAAGTGGTCCGCACCTTCAACGCCATGCTCGAGAGGCTGGAGCAGGAACGGGCCACCAGCAGCGCCCGCGCCCTGCTCGCGCAGGAAGCCGAACGGCGCCGCATTGCCCAGGAACTCCACGACGAAGTCGGTCAGAGCATGACCGCGATCCTGCTCGCGCTGAAACGGGCCTCCGACGAGGCCGAGGCGAACGAACCACTGCGTGACGAGCTGCAGCAGGCCCAGGAGATCACCCGGGAGAGCCTGGACGAGGTCCGCCGCCTGGTGCGCCGGCTCCGTCCGAGCGTGTTGGACGATCTCGGCCTGATCAGCGCCCTGACCTCGCTGACCACCGAATTCGCCACCCACACCGAACTGCGCGTGCTGCGCCAGTTCGACCCCGACCTGCCCGCCCTGGATCAGCAGACGGAACTGGTGCTGTACCGGGTCGCCCAGGAGGCCCTGACCAATGTGGCCCGCCACGCCGAAGCAGACCGGGTCGAGGTAAGCCTGCGCCACGCCAAGGGCGTGGTGGTCCTGTCCGTCACTGACGACGGCCGCGGAACAGGAGTCGCGCCCGAAGGCGCAGGAATCCGCGGCATGCGCGAGCGGGCCCTGCTCACCGGGGCCACGTTGGACATCACCTCCCAGCCGAAGGCCGGTACACAGGTCCGGCTGACCGTGCCCGTCCCCAGAAAGCCATGACCATGACCCAGACGCCTACGATCCGTATCCTCCTCGCCGACGATCATGCGCTGGTGCGGCGGGGTGTGCGGCTCATCCTCGATCGCGAACCAGACCTTGAGGTCATCGCCGAGGCCGGGGACGGCGCGGAGGCCATCGCCCTGGCCCGCACCCACGACGTCGACCTCGCCGTACTGGACATCGCCATGCCCCGCATGACCGGTCTGCAGGCCGCACGGGAACTCCTCGCGCTCAAGCCGGACGTACGCGTGCTGATGCTGACGATGCACGACAACGAGCAGTACTTCTTCCAGGCGCTGAAGGCAGGCGCCAGCGGATACGTGCTGAAGTCCGTGGCCGACCGCGACCTGGTCGCCGCCTGCCGGGCCGCCATGCGCGACGAGCCCTTCCTCTACCCGGGCGCGGTCACCGCCCTCATCCGCAACTACCTCGACCGCGTCCGCCAGGGCGAGGAACCCCCCGACCAGGTCCTGACGCCTCGAGAAGAGGAGGTGCTCAAGCTCGTGGCCGAAGGCCACTCCTCCAAGGAGATCGCCGAGATCCTCTTCATCAGCATCAAGACCGTCCACCGACACCGGGCGAACCTCCTGCAGAAACTCGGCCTGCGGGACCGACTGGAGCTCACCCGCTACGCCATCCGGGCCGGCCTCATCGAACCCTGACCCTTCCTGACCGCCTCAAGGTCCAGCTGCCCACTCCCCAGCCGAGACCTTGAGGCTTCACGGCCCGCCGCCGGCCGGCCATACCGACACGCACCGAAATGAGAGGGACGGGCATGGCACGCTCCACGCACACCGTCCCGCGCACCGGTGGCTTCGGCCCGGCAGCGGTGATCGCTGTCCTGCTCGGCGTCCTCACCGCCCTGCTCATCCCACCGGCACACGGCAGCACATGCCCTCATGCACCGCACGGTGCGGTACTCGCTTCCGGGGCGCTGCAGGCCGGCAGCGGACCTTACGCGGACGACGGACACTCCGCCATGGGCAGCGCCGCGTCCCGAAGCCACCGCGACACCACCGGCGAACAACCTGCTCCGCCGGCCCCCGCCAGCCTCGCCCCATGCTGCACAGCCGACAGTCCACCGCAGTCCGCCTCCTCACCGCTGCCGGCGCTGCGCCTGCCCACCTCCACACAGCCATCGGACTGTCACCCGATGCGTGCACCACCTCCACCGCCAGGCACCTGAAACACACCCTTCTCTCCCTATTCCTGACCGCCGCCACTGACCTGGCCGCGGTGTGCCTGCCGGAGGCCCGCTTTGAACCGATCCCTGCGCATCAGAGGGCTGTTCGCCCTCGCTGCCGTTGCCCTGTCCCTGTACATCGCGCTCACCGTGCCCGTCCAACTTGGGCTTGATCTGCGCGGCGGCACGCAGATCGTGCTGGAAACCCGACCCACCGCCACCTCCCACCCCGACAGCGAGACCACCGACCGCACCGTGGAAGTGCTGCGCGGCCGCATCGACGCGCTCGGCGTCACCGAATCCACCATCGCCCGCTCCGGCAGCAACCGGATCGTCGTCGAGCTGCCCGGCGTCCAGGACCCGACCAAGGCCACCGACGTTCTCGGCCGTACCGCTCAGCTCACCTTCCACCAGGTGCTCGGCACAGCCAACAGCGCCGACGACACTCCCGATCCACTGCCCAAACGACCCCGCCAGCACGTCCTTGCCGACGAGTCCGGCCAGCTCCTGCGCCTGCAGGCAGCCTCGCTGACCGGCAACGACGTCAAAGAAGCCGCCACCCGCTTCGACCAGCAGGGCGGCGCCGGATGGCACGTCATCGTCGACTTCAAAGGCCCCGGCCGTGACGGGTGGGCCCGCCTGACCGGCCAGGCTGCCTGCCACCCGGCGGGCGACCCGGCCCGCAGGGTCGCCATCGTCCTCGACGACAAGATCATCTCCTCGCCGCAGGTCGACCCGTCGGTCTCCTGCGGCTCCGGCATCAGCGGTGGCTCCACGCAGATCACCGGATCCTTCAGCGCCGACGAAGCGCGAGAACTGGCCCTGCTCATCAACGGCGGAGCCCTGCCCGTGCCGGTCGAGACCGTCGAACAGCGCACCGTCGGCCCCACCCTGGGCGCCCAAGCCATCACGGCCAGCGCCTGGGCCGCCGCCATCGGCACCGCGCTCACCGCCCTGTTCATCATCGCGGTCTACCGACTCATGGGCGTCCTGGCCACCGTAGCCCTGGCCTGCTACGGCCTCATCTCCTACGCCGCCTTGGCCGCACTCGGCGCCACCCTCACCCTGCCCGGACTCGCCGGATTCGTCCTGGCCATCGGCATGGCCGTCGACGCCAACGTACTCGTCTTCGAACGCGCCCGCGAAGAGTACGCCGTGCGCCACCGCGCCACCACACGCTCGTCCCTGACCGCCGGCTTCCGCGGCGCCTTCAGCGCGATCGCCGACTCCAACATCACCACCCTCATCGCCGCAGGCCTGCTGTTCTTCCTCGCCTCCGGACCCGTCCGCGGCTTCGGGGTCACCCTGGGCATCGGCGTCCTCGCCTCCATGCTCAGCGCCCTGGTCACCACCCGCGTGCTCGCCGACCACGCAGCCGCCCGCCCATGGGTGCGCCGACGCCCTCGCCTCACGGGCATCGCTCACACCGGCACCATCCGCGACCGCCTCAGCCGCAGAAACCCCCACCTGATGCGCCACCCCCGCCGGTGGCTGGCCGCCTCCGTCGCCGCGCTCGTCCTGGCCGTTTCCGGCATCGCCCTGCGCGGCCTCGACTTCGGCATCGAATTCACCGGCGGCCGCATCATCGAATACTCAACCGCCACCCCCGTCGCCCCCGACCGGGCCCGCGCTGCCCTCGCTGAGGCCGGATTCCCCCGAGCCATCGTCCAGACCTCCGGCGAGAACCAACTCACCGTCCGCACCCACCAGCTGAGCAACGCACAGGCAACCGAAATCAGCGAAACCGTCAGCGATCTGACACGGAGCGCGAACAAGCTGCGCGACGAAGCCATCGGCCCCAGCCTCGGCAAAGAACTACGCCAAGGCGCCGTCATCGCCCTGGCCGTTGCCCTCGGCGCCCAGCTGATCTATCTCGCGGCACGCTTCCACTGGCTGTTCGGAACCGCCGCGGTCGCCGCCCTCGCCCACGATGTGGTAATCCTCATCGGCATCTTCGCCTGGCTCGGCAAACCCATCGACGGCGTCTTCCTCGCCGCGCTCCTGACCGTCATCGGCTACTCCGTCAACGACTCCGTCGTCGTCTTCGACAGGATCAGAGAACTCCGCCGCCGCGACCGCAAAACGCCCTTTTCCCGCATCACCAACCAGGCACTCCTGCAGACCCTGCCCCGCACTGTCAACACCGGCATGGGCGCGGCATTCATCCTCACTGCATTGGCCGTCCTCGGCGGTGAGTCCCTCACCGACTTCGCGCTTGCCCTCCTCACCGGCCTCGCGGTCGGCACCTACTCCTCCATGTTCACCGCCACACCACTGGCCATCGAACTGCACAACCGCACATAGCGGGACTCACCACGGCCCGTGGTCCAGGCATCCCGTCCACCGCTCACGCAGAACACGGTCTGCTCCTGTCGCCTGAGCCGATCAGGCGACAGGCTCCGGTCGGACGCAGCATCGGCCGGGGCTGGGCAGGCAGACCGCACCGTCCTGACTGGGATCCTCCGATGACTCTCCGGCCGCAACGACACCGCGCCACCCCCACCGCTGACATCGCCCCGCTCCCAACAGACAAGCACCCGCCGGGCCCAGGTGCCAGCACCCCACCAACATCACCGACAGAGTCCCGGTATTGCGTCCAGGACAGGACTCGCCGCGTTGTTGTGATACCGCACCACCGGCACAAGGGTGTGGACGGCGCGACCCGCCGTCGCCGATGTCACGGATCCACCGCGTGCTCGGTCATGGTGAGTAAACGGTCTTGAGACCGGATACGCGATCACGTGTCCGGCGGACGGTGTGCCACCCACGACGTGGTGGACCTATGGAAGGTGAGACACAGTGTCGGAGAACTCACAGCACGGGCACGACGGCCACGGTCACGGTCACGGGACCGGCGGCGAGGACGGCCCGAGCTGGACCAGGGCGGCGAAGATGCTCCAGGACGCCTCCCCGATCACCGTCCCCGAGGGCGCCTCGGCGATGACCATCCATGTCGAGTGGGAGCCCGGCGACCCCGGCACCCCGCCGCACCGCCACTTCGGCCCGGCGTTCGGCTACGTCATCAGGGGCGCGGTCCGCTTCGAACTCGAGGGCGAGCCCGAGCGCATCATCGAGGCCGGCGGCACGTTCTGGGAGCCGGGCGGCGACGCCATCCACTACCAGGACGGCAACGCCCTCACCGACGCCAAGACCGAGTTCGTGGTCACCATGATGTGCGCGCCGGGCAAGCCCATGCTCGAGCTCGTCGACGAGGAGGAGCTCAAGCAGCGCGCCCACCTGCGCGCCCCGCGGCCCACCGCCTGACCCGCACATCCACGCCGGTTCCCAACGGAGCAGGTCGCTCCGGAGCGAGAGGGCACGATCAGGCATGAGTGCCTCCGATGTCGTGTACTGCTTGCTGACCGCGCTGTTCACGGCCACCGCCGTCCACGGGCTGCGGCGCGGCGTGATGTCCCGCAACACCGGATGGCGCGGACGCGGCGACCACTTGCTGCACGCCGCCATGGCCCTGGTCATGGCGGTGATGCCGTGGAGCTGGGGCAGGTCGCTGCATCACACCGCACAGGCGGCATTCTTCGCGGCCGCCGTCCTGTGGTTCCCGCTCACCGCCGTCTGCCGGCACCAGGAGTCCCGGCTCGCCGCCACCGTCAGAAGACTGCCGTACACGGCCGGCATGGCCGCGATGGCGTGGATGGCGTGGACGGCCCACACCGCGGCGAGCCCCTCCCACGAGGACCTCGCCGACACGTTTCCCGCCGCGCACCACACCACCCGTCTCGGCCACACCGCCGGCCCGTCGGCAGCCACCGAGGCGATCACCGCCGTGCTGGCGCTGTACCTCCTGGCGTGCGCTCTGTGGTCGCTGATCCGCGTCATGCCCCCTCTGCGCACCCCACCGCACCCCGCGGCGGGCCCGCACACCGGGCAGGAACCCTACGGACACTTCTGGGACGGGTCGATGGCCCTGGGCACGGTCATCATGCTGCTCATGCCGCACTGACCTCCGCCCACCCGCCACCTCAACCGCCTCCAGGGGGCACACGCTGTCAATCCCTCACCACATAGGTGATGGCTCATGCGCCAGGCCGGCCTGGCCGGGATCAGCCCCGCCGCGGCAAGGGCTTCACCCGACGTGACCCGGACGCGGATCTCGCCCCTGACCTGGTCAGGCGCGACTTAAACCGGCGTAGATCGTGCCGGCGCGGGCGTTGAGGTAGACGCTGGTCCAGGACGCGGACGAGTTCGGCGCGCCGGGGTCGTCGGTGTGGAACCAGTTCGGCGAGGGCCGCCCGGTCGGAGTCAGCGCGTCCAGGCCGAGGACGTCCACGGCCAGCTCGGTGGCCCGCTGGTGGTACTCGCTCCAGAGCAGCTTGAACGCGGCGGCGGCGGGGCCAGGTTCCTCTCCGGCGATCAGTGTGGCGGCGGTGCGCAGCCCGTGGCAGCGCAGTTGCCCGACCTGGACATGGCACCAGGCGACCCGGCGGCGGATGTCGGGGTCGCGGTGCAGGCCGCGCTCGCGGACCAGCTCGATCAGCCGGTCCAGCTCGTTGCGGAAGCGAATCGGCGCCTTGAGCGCGGTCGCGCCGCGCTCGAAGCCCAGCAGCGTCATCGCAACCGTCCAGCCGCGGTCGACCTCTCCGACGACCAGGCCGAGTTCGGTCGTCGCGTTGTCGAAGAAGATCTCGTTGAAGTCCGCCTCGCCGGTGAGGTTGCGGATCGGACGGATGTCGATGCCGGGTTGGTCCAAGGGGACCAGGAGCATGCTGATGCCGCGGTGCGCCGGGGCGTCGGGCTTGGTCCGGGCCAGGACGAACGTCCAGTTCGCCTTGTGTGCGCCGGAGGACCACAGCTTCTGCCCGTTCAGTACCCACTGGTCGCCGTGCGGTTCGGCCCGCAGGGAGAGCGAGGCCAGGTCCGAGCCGGCGCCCGGCTCGGAGAAGCCCTGCGCGAAGACATACTCGCCGGAGGCAATCCTTGGCAGAAACCGGCGCAGCAGGGTCGGGTCGCTCCAGCGCAGCATGGTGTTGCCCAGCATGGTGATGCCGAACTCGTCGTTGTCCGAGCCGGAAGGAATACCGGCTGCGGTCAGCTCCTCGATGACGACGGCCAGTTCCGCCGGTCCGAGGCCGGCGCCGCCGTACTCCAGCGGCCATGCCGGGGCAACCCAGCCGCGCTCGGCGAGCGCGGCCCGCGTCTTCTCCTGGAACGTCTCGCGCTCGATCGGGTCGAGGGCGCCGATGCCCCGCCAGTCCGGTGGGACCAGGTCCGCCACGAATGCCTGCACCGAAGCGCGGAAGCGCTCGGCCGACTCGCTGCCCTGCGGTTCCACCAAGACCTCCTGGTGTCTTCGGTAAGCGAATGAGCAGAACAGTTGCGTAGATAGACTCACTAGTCAATGCTGGGCGCCGTGGATTTCCCCCGACGTGAGGAGGACCCCGATGCGCTTCGCGCCAACCGACGAACAGCTCGAACTGGGCCGAACCGCAGAACGGTTGCTCGCCGTCCACGCCCGCAGGAACACCCTTCCTCCGCCTTGGGGCGCCATCCCCCAGACCCTCAACCGTGAGCTAGGGGCATCGCTCGCGGAACTCGGACTGCTCGGTCTGGGCGTGCCCGAGAGACTGGGGGGCTCGGGTGGCGGTGTTGCGGAGCTGTGTGTCCTGGCCGAGCGGGTGGGGTCGGCCCTGCCAACCTTCCCGTTCGCAGCCACCGCGACCGTCGCCGCAGTGCTGGCCGAGCACGCCGACAGTCCCGGCACGCGGGCCGCGCTCGCCGGCGTCGTGGACGGCTCCACCGCCGCCGTACCGGCCTGGGAGACCTTCCCCGCCGACATGGTGCCCGGCCGGCGGGCGGGCTCGCTGACGCTGAACGGCGCGGCGGTGGACGGCGTGCTGGCAGCGGTGCCGTTCGGCCTCGACGCCGAACTGCTGCTGGCCTTCGCTGACGAGGGCAGCGCCCCGGCGCGGCCGGTCCTCGTGGAACTCGCCGAACCGACCACCGCGCGGACCTCCGTGGAGTCGCTGGACGTCACCGAGCCGATGGCGAGCCTGAGGCTGACCGGCGCGCCCGCCGTACCGCTCGGACCGCTCGGACCGCTCGGCGCGCACACGGTCGCCCGCCTGCTCACCGTGCTGGCAGCCGAGCTCATCGGCACCGCGCGACGCGCGCTGGAGGGCGCCGTCGAGTATGCCGGGCAGCGTCGGCAGTTCGGCCGGCCGATCGGATCGTTCCAGGCCATCAAGCACGTACTCGCGGACCGGTCCGTCCAGTTGGACGCCGCCTGGATGCTCGTCCAGGGGGCGGCCCACGCCCTCGACAGCGAGCGTGCCGACGCCGACGTGACGGCTCGTACCGCACTCGCGGCGGCGGCCGACGCGGTCGAGGCGGTGACGGCCGACGCCCTGCAGACCCATGGGGGCATCGGCTTCACCTGGGAGCACCGGTCCCACGTACTACTCAGGCGCGCCCGGGCGCGGCGCTCACTTCTGGGCTCGCCGGCCCATCGGCTCGACGTACTCGCCGACCGTCTCCTCGGATCGGCACATCTGTCCTGACGTCGACCTAACGGGCTGTCACATCGCGGCAGGCAGCCTGCGCCTGCGTGGTTCGCGGGCTGCAGCAGTCTCCCGGTAGCGCCGCAGCCCACGCTCGACTCATAAGTCCATCTACACAACTTTACCGCTCAGACCCTTCTATACGGGGATCTTCACTACTGAATGAGGAGGCTGCCGGGCCATGGAGTGGACGGGTGCGCGCTACGCGGACAAGCCGACGGTCAAGGTGTCGATCTGGATCGCCGCTCCGCCGGAACGGGTATGGGGGCTGGTGTCCGACATCGAGCTGATGCCGCGCCTGAGCGCGGAGTTGCAGTCGGTGGAGTGGCTGGACGGGGGAACACGACCCGCGCCGGGGGCCCGCTTCGTGGGCCGGAGCAGGCACGAGGCGCTGGGTGAGTGGGCCACCACCTCCCACGTTGTGGAGTACGAGCCGCCCAGGGTGTTCGCCTGGGCGGTTGAGGACCCCAAGCAACCCGCGGCGATCTGGCGATTCACCCTCGAACCCAAGGACGGCGGAACGCTGTTGCGGCAGTGGATGCAGCTGGGACCGGGCCGCTCCGGTCTTTCCGTCGCCATCGACCGCATGCCGGAGAAGGAACAGAAGATCGTCTTCGTGCGGATGCGGGAGTTCGAGACCAACATCAGCGCCACACTCACGGCGATCAAGAAGCTTGCGGAAGAGTCCGGAAAGGCGAGTGTGTGATGCGTACGTCGACCACGATCGAGGCATCCGGGGGCAGCTGGCCGGAGACGGTGGACTTCGTCATCGAGGCGGAGAAGCTGGGCCTGAACATCTGCTGGGTGGCGGAGGCTTGGGGCTCCGAGGCACCGTCGCCGCTGGGATATCTCGCCGCCCGGACCGAGCGCATGCTGCTCGGCTCCGGGATCATCCAGCTCGCCACCCGCACGCCGATGGCCATCGCCCGAGCGGCGATCACCCTGTCGCAGATCTCCCAGGGGCGCTTCCTGCTGGGACTCGGCCCATCCGGCCCGCAGGTGATCGAAGGACTGCACGGCGTACCCTTCGACCGGCCGTTGTCACGGATGCGGGAGACCGTCGAGATCGTGCGGCAGGCCGCCGCGGGTGAGAAGGTCCTCTACACCGGGCGGGAGTTCCAGATCCCGCTGCCCGGTAGGGATGCCAAGCCCATGCGCCTGTCAATGCGCGCCGAGCACGACATCCCGATCTACCTGGCGACCCTCTCGCCGAAGATGCTGCAACTGACCGGCGAGATCGCCGACGGCTGGCTCGGCACCAGCTTCGTGCCCGAGGGCGCCAAAGAAGCCTACTTCGACCACCTGGACGCGGGCCTCACCGCTTCCGGCCGCTCACGCGCAGACTTCGACATCTGCCAGGGCGCCGAGGTGGCCTTCGCCGAGGACGAGGACGCACTGCGAGCGATGGTGGCCGGCCGGAAGAAGGAACTGGCCTTCAGCCTGGGCGGCATGGGCTCCGCGAGCACCAACTTCTACAACAACGCATACAGCCGCCAGGGCTGGGCCGACGTCGCCGCCGAGGTCCGCGAGCGTTGGCAGGCCGGCGACCGGGACGGCGCGGCCGAACTGGTCACCGACGAGATGGTCCTGGGCACCACGCTCATCGGCACCGAGGACATGGTGCTGGAGCGGCTGCGGGTGTGGCGCAACGCCGGCGTCGACACCGTTCGCTTCTACCCCGCCGGCGAGACACTGGACGCCCGGCTCACCACCCTGGGCCGGGCCCTCGACCTGGTCCGCACCATGGAGCGCGAGGCCGGCCGGTAACCCGAGCACTCGAAGACGCTGCCCGTCCGGCCGGCGCTCGAGCCGGACCGGGCGCGGCACGGCGGCGGCCGGTCCCCAGGACCTGGCGCATCGTGGTTTGCCTCCTTCAGCACCTCGTCATCACAGCGGCGAACCCACGGTGCCGCCTCCTGCCGCAACCCGGCTTCTCCCCCTTGTCGTCCCCATGCTCAAGGAGCAGATTGACCAGCTACGAGGTCGCCGTCGTCGGTGGGACAGGAGGCCCCTGGGGCAGGGGCCCGGCCTACCGATTCGCCAAGGCCGGTCACACGGTCGTCATCGGGTCGCGATCGCCGGAACCGCTAGAGCAGGCGGCGACCGACATCGCCAGGCGGGTCGGCGACGTCGTCCCGGATCAGCGGAGCGGACAACGCCACCGCGGCCGGCTCTGCCGACGCAGTGCTGCTCACGATGCCGTACGACGGCCATGCCAGTGGGTCGCGTCGCTGCGCGCCCAACTGGCGGGCAAGGTGGTGCTCATCTGCGTGACCCTGCGGCTTCGACAAGCTGGGTCCCTACGGCCTGAACGTCGGCGATGGCAGCACTACCGAGAAGACGCAACGGATGGTGCCCGGCGCCCGACCGACGGGTGCGTTCACCACCTGTCCGCCTCAGTCTCTGGAGCGAGATGGAGCTGCACGGCTACGAAGACGTCCTGGTCTGCAGCGACGACGTGCCAAGACCGTCGCCATCGATCTGGCGCTCGATCACCGGTCGCGATGGCATCGGCGCCGGCACGCTTCGGCCGGCCCGGAAGCTGGAACCACTCGCCGCCGTGCTGATCAGCATCAACAAGCGGCACAAGGTCCGGTCCGGTACTCGCATCCCCGGCCTGGGCACGCTGGATGACCACCGACGCGGGTACCGGAAGCACGACCACCGTTGCGTGTCGCCGTGGCGGCAACCACCACTGCGGCTACCACCGCTCGGCTTGCGGTTCCACAGGTCCGAAATGCCGAGTCCTATGGTGAGACCTATATGCTGAGCTCATGAGGCGGACCTCTTTCGCGAACTGGCCGTGCTCAGTCGCGCGCACCATGGACATGCTCGGGGACTGGTGGACGCCGCTGGTCCTGCGGGAAGCCTTCTACGGGATCAAACGGTTCGACGCGTTCCAGCAGGAGCTCGGCATCGCTCGCAACACCTTGACCGACCGTCTCCGCCGCCTGGTCGATGAGGGCCTCATGGAGAAGAAGGCCTACCAGCACGAGCCGGTGCGCTACGACTACGTGCTCACGGAGAAGGGGCGCGATTTCTTCGGCGTGTTGGCTGCCATGAACACCTGGGGCAACCGCTGGCTCAGCGCCGAGCAGGGACCGCCGGTGGTCTTCCACCACGACCGCTGCGGTCACCAGAGCGACGCCGAGGTCGTTTGCGCCTCTTGCAAGGAACCGATGACAGCCGACGACACCCACCCGCGCCTCGGCCCTGGCTATCCCCAGCACCTCGCCGAGCGCCCGGACATCCAGAGCCGCTTCACCGCCTGAGAGGGACCCAGGCCCTCATCGACACCGAGGCGGCCGCGCGCGTCTGGGTGCGTTCCCTCGCAGACCGCGCGTCTTTTCACGGCGGAGCGTCTCGCTCAGGGTGCGGGCTCGTAGACGACGGTTGTGGTCAGGCATGCCTCGGCGAACTGGGTCAGCACAGCCGCCTCGTCGGTACCGACGGTCAGGCCCCATCGCTCTTGGTGCCGACCCACTCCGACCGAGAGCGGCACACACTTCCGGACTCGGCAGCTACTCTGCCGGGTCTTTGTCGGCCTTGCTGCGGTTCGATGCGGCCGTCACCGCGACCAGCGATTCGGGGTGGCGAGGTCGTTGCGTAAACCTCCCGCACTCGGCCCCACATCGTCCCGCAGGCAGGACACGCGGCCCGCTCCGCACAGCGCCAGCCCGTTGAGTCGGCCCAGGCACTCCAGCCGGGCCTGGGAGTCCCGGATGCGGCCGGACGGTCGTGAGCGGCAGGGCGTCGACGGAGGACACCGACCAGGATTCGCACCGTGTGCTGCGGACCTTGCTGGCTACCTGGCTGTTGATCCGGCAGCCGGCGGACGCACGCAAGGCCCTCCATGCGAAGGAGGAGGTTGCAGCTTCCCGGGCGGCACAGAAGTTCATCGCCCGCGGCGGAGGCGACCCGACACGGACGTCCGCTACGTCACCCTCCTCCAGGCGCTGCGCCGGACGGACGTCTCCCGGGGCGGCAGCCGGGACCACGCCGGCAAGCTGTACCGCACCGCTGGTTCGTACGCCCGCATCGCCGGACCTACCCGGATCGCGAGCACCCGGAGGAGGCCGTGTTCGGCGAATCAAGGACGGACCGGGAGGCGGCGAGCCGGGAAAGAACCGTCAGCCGGGATGAAGCCGCTCGTGCCAGGATCTCTCGTGTCCGCGAACTCCCGGCAGGTCGCGTACGTCCCGCCGAGAGGCCATTCGGCGCGGACGACCGGGCGGCTCACGGTCGTCAGTTCTGGCGCGCCTTCTCGGCGGCCATGGGTAGTTCCAAGCGGGGCCCCTGGAAGCGCTCGCGCAGGAGCCGGTCGTGCGTCACCACCACCAGCGTGCCGTTGTAGCGGGCCAGGGCTGCCTCGATCTCCTCCACCAAGGCGGGGGCCAGGTGGTTCGTCGGCTCGTCGAGCAGCAGCAGATCGAGTGGGCCGGCCATCACGAGCCGGGCCAGTTCGAGCTTGCGGCGCTGCCCGACGGACAGCTCCCGCATGGGGACAGCGAGATCGACGGCGTGGAACAGGCCGAGCGCAAGCAGTTCGTCGGCGTGCTCGTCGGGCTGCCCCGCCCTGTCGGCAGCGTATGCCGCGAGCAGCGTTCGGGCATCGAAGGCGGCATCGGGCGCGCTCTGCTGACGTAGGAATCCGACCCGCCCCGGTCGGCGAACGATACCGGCGTCAGGCGTCAATTCCCCTGCCAGCAGTTGGAGAAGGGTGCTTTTGCCGACACCGTTGGGGCCGGTGACGAGTAGTCGGTCGCCAGGGGCGAGTTTCAGGTACGGGACGTACAACCGTCCTTTGACCAGGACGCCTTCCAGGTGCGTTGCCGTCAATGTTTCCTCGACGGTTGGCGTGCCTTCGATGCGGCCGCTGAACCGCAGCGGCTGCGGAGGCGGCGCCACGGGGTGCTCCGTGAGCCGTTGCAACCGCTCGCGTGCGTTACGGATGCGGCTTTGTGCGCCGTGGGCCCGCGAGCGCGCTCGGAAAGCGCCGGCGCCGCTGAAGGCCCACGGCCCCTTGCGGGGGATCTCGGCCAGCAGTCCGATACTGGAGTCGGCGAGGTGTTCCTGTCGGGCGACCTCATTGCGCCATTGCTCGTGATCCCACGCCCAACGGGCCCGAGCCGCCGCCTTGGCGGCGAGGAAGCCGGCGTATCCGTTGCCGTAGCGCCGTACCGTGTGCTGATCGTGGTCCACTTCCAGCACGGTGGAGGTGACGCGATCCAGGAACGCCCGATCGTGCGTGGCCACGATCACCGTGCCTCGATGGCGGCGCAGGTGGCCTTCGAGCCAGGCCACGGCCTCGTCGTCCAGATCGTTGGTCGGCTCGTCGAGCAGCAGTAGTTCGGGGGCGGAGGCCAGGGTCGCGGCGAGCGCGAGCCGGGAGCGCTGCCCTCCGGAGAGGGTGCTCAGCGGACGTGTGCGGTCCAGTGGCGCGTGCTCGCCAAGTCGGCGCAGGCTCACCTCGACGCGGCGATCCGCTTCGTGCCCACCCCGCGCCTCGAACTCGGTCACCAGGGCGGCGTAGTGCTCGAACTCGGCGGGGCCGGCCGTGCCCAGCGCCGCCTCCGTGATCCGGATACGGCGTTCCAGGGCGCGCAGTTCGCCCAGCACGTGGTCCACGGCATCGCCCACGCGCGCCGAATCGGGCAGATCGAGAGTCTGGCAAAGGTGGCCGATGCCGCCTGGTGCAGTGACGGTCAGGCTGCCGTTGTCGACCGGCTCCTGCCCTGCGAGCAGCCGCAGAAGCGTGGACTTCCCAGAGCCGTTGTCCCCGACGATCCCGACCTTCTCGCCCGGCCGGACAGTGAGAGACACGCGGTCCAGCACAATGCGGTCGCCATAGCGCTTGGTCACCTCGGCAAGAGCGAGCTGAGACGTGGTGAGAGGAGGAGCAGTCACGGTGGTTCCGGCAGGAGCAGGGTGCAAGAGCAGTCCTTTGCTGTGCGAACAGGATCGTGCGGCAAGCAGAAGGAGCACCGGCTGCTCGCCGACGAACCAGAAGCTAGACGATACGTACCGTCTCGTCAACCTTGGCGCAACCCCAGCGCTGAGTCCCCTACCCGGCGCCGGGCTCAACCCCGCGGCCCGACAAGCTGTCCGGCCCATCAGGTCGTCGGCGCGGACGGCGCGGGCCGGGGCATGCGGCGCGGCTGTTGCGGGGGCGCTGCGAGGCCGGCCTCGTACGCCGCGGCCTGGGATCGCGACGCCGCGGAGCGGGGAGCGGCTGGAGCAGGAGCTCGCGGTGATCGCGCGGCTGGAGTACGACACGTATTTCCATACCGTCGCGCAGGTGGTGGCGGATGTGCGGGAATTGGGGATCCGGGTTGCCGCCCGCGGCTCGGGGCAGGGTCGATGGTCAACCACTGCCTCTATGTCGCCACGGCCAACGCTCTCGAGCATGGTCTGCTCATCGAACGCTTCCTCAGCGTGCGCCGGGCGTCGCTGCCGGACATCGACATCGACGTGGAGTCCGCCCGTCGGCTCGAGGTCTACCGGGGGATCTTCGATCGGTTCGGCCATGAGCAGGTCGCGGTCACCGGCACGCCCGAGACCTACCGTGCCCGGCACGCGCTGCGCGACACCGGGCTTGCGCTGGGGATCGCGCCCCAGGACGTGACCGGATCGCATAATCGTTCCCCACATCCGGGCGGTGGACATCCGTGCCGCCTTGGCCGAGCTGCCCGAGCTGCGACGGCTGGCGAGCGAGGCTGAACGCTTCGAGCCGCTGTTCGAGCTCGCCGAGGGCCGGGACGCCCTGCCACGCGGCATGGCGAGACACCCGTACGGGGTGCTCCTCACCAACACGAGCCTGCTGGACCGGCTGCCGGTGCACGGTCCGCGATTCGATGCGCACTGGCTCCTGCTGGAACGGAGAAATCCGTTCGATGCGCACTCGTCGCGTCGGTAGAGAACGCGCAATCCGGGGGCGACCTGAGCACTCTGGTGGTCACGGTCGGTGGGGGCTGCCAGCACGCGTTCATCGGGAGGACCAGGAGTCGACCTACGGCGGGGTCTGCGCAGGTGGGTACGGTGCATGGTCATGGATGGCGGGCTCGACGCCGTCGATCTCGACCAGAAGGTGGCGGGGGCCGCGCAGGCCGGGGCTCGCGCGGTAGGGCGGTGGGTCGGCGACAAGTCGGGGGTTCTTCAGCCGGTGTGCGAGCTCGGTGAGAGCGATCTGCGTCTCGGGACGGGCCAACGGGGCACCGAAGCAGTAGTGGATGCCGCCGCCGAAGCCGAGGTGCTCGCTGTGCTCCCGATCGGGGTCGAAGCGGTCGGGGTCAGGGACGAAGCCCGGGTCGCGGCTGCCGGCCGCCAGCACGAGGGTGACCGGTGAGCCCTTGGGGATGGTGGTGCCGCCGACCTCGATGTCGTCCAGGGTGTTCCGGCTGTTGGCCAGAAACTGCACCGGTGGTTCGTAGCGCAGGAGTTCCTCGACCACCCGGGCGGCCAGACCGGGTTCGTCGCCGCGCCGCAGCCGGTCGAACACCTCGGGGTGCCGCAGGAGGGTGAGCATGCCGTTGGTGATGAGATTGACGGTCGTCTCGTGGCCGGCGACGAGCAGCAGGGCCGCGTTGCTCAGTATCTCCTCGGGTGACATCGGCGCCTCGTCGCCGTCGCCGCCGAGGAGTCCGGAGAGCAGGTCGTCGCCCCGTTGGCCATGGCGGGCCTCGAGGAGCCGGGCGAAGTACCGACCGAGGTCGGCGATCGCCTTCGCTCGTCGGCGCTGCCGCTCCGCGATCCCTCCGATGGTCGGGTCGGCGGCCTGGACGACCGCGTCGGACATTGCCTGGAATCGCGGCTCGTCGTCGCGGGGCACGCCCAGCAGGTGGCAGATCACGGTGACCGGGAAGGGATAGGCGAAGTCGTCGACGATGTCGACCCGGGCCGGGCCCGACCGGTCCTTCCCCGCGAAGCCGTCGATCTCGTTGGTCACGATCTCGAACAGGTGGGGAAGCATGCTGTCGATGCGATCGGGACGGTGGGGCGGGCCGAAGTTCCGCGTCAGCAGGCGCCGGAGCCGGTCGTGCTCGGGAGGGTCGGTCTGGATGAAGCTCGGCGGGGGTGCGGGAGTGCCCTCCTCTGCCTCTTGGGCGAGTGCGTCGGCGGCCAACTCCGGGACGTTGCGCATGTCCGAGCTGAGCCGTGGGTCGTGGAGCAGGGCGACGATCTCCCGATAGGTGCTCACGACATAACTCCCGTCGTCCAGCCGTACCACGGGTGTCTTGCGCAGCTCGGCGTAGAGCGGGTACGGGTCGGCGCGGTGGGAATAGTCGAGGATCTGCTGCCAGGTGCTGATCTGGGTCATGGGGGATCTTCCGCAACTGGGAGGTCCGGACATGTAGTGGCTCGGGCATGGGTCACAGGTACGTTCTGCGGACCAAGGTGGCCCGCCGCTCGCTGGGTCCGTGACCGGTCACCACGACGGTGGCGTGAGAGGTGGGCCGGTCCGGGACCTCGGCCGCGACCGGCCGTGCGTCGGTGGGCTGGTCCATGATGCGGAAGGACGGCGGGAAAGGCGCCGCCCGGTCGATCAACCCCGCATAGAACTCCAGCCACTTGGACTGATTGAAGGCGACTGCGGCGGTGATGCGCCCGTGGTAGCCGTAGACGGCGACGAACCTGCGCTGGGCCACCGATCCCTGGGCGATGACGAGCTGGTCGGCATAGGTCGGAACGCCGACCGACTTGATCTCGGTGCCGAACTGAGTCGACCAGAACTCCGGCAGTGCCAGATGCGGCCATCGTTCACCCTCGGCACTGATCATGTTGTGCGCGGCGATCTGTGACTGGGCCACGGCATTGCCCCAGTGCTCCAGGGAGAGGTACTGGTAGTCGTAGACGGGGTGCGGGCAGCGGGCCACGTCGCCCGCGACGAACACATCGTCGGTGACCACGCCGTTGACGTCGACAGCGCGGCAGCCCGCATCGCACGCCACACCCCATACACCCGCCGCAAGTCCCGAGCCTTCCAGCCATTCGACGTTGCGGACGCTGCCGAGCGCGGCCACCACCACATCGACGTCCAGGACGCTGCCGTCGGACAGCCGGGCCTGCCGCAACCGCCCGGCCCCATCGCCCTCCAGCGCCTCGACCTGAACCCCGCACCGCAGATCGACCCCGTGGTCACGCTGCATCTGCCCGGCGACGCCGCCGATCACCGCGCCCAGCGCCCCAACCAGCGGGGTCGGGCCCCGCTCCGCGACCGTCACCGGCACATCCAACTCGCGGCAGGCGGAGGCGACCTCACAGCCGGTGAAGCCGCCACCGATGACCAGCACCCGGCCGGGTCGTGCTGCCAGCCGCTGCCACAGCCCTTCCGCGTCGGCGGGGGTGCGCAGCGCGAACAACCCGTCGAGCCCGGCCTCTGCCTGATTCGGCCACGGGCGGGCCCGCACCCCGGTGGCTATGAGCAACCGGTCGAACCCCACCCTCTCGCCGTCGGCCAGAACCACCTCCTTGCCGCCCAGGTCAAGCCCCGTGGCCGCGACCCCCAACCGCCACTGTGCGTCGAACTCCTCGCGACGGGGAAGCGCGGTCCGACGCGCATCAACCTGCCCCATGAGGGCCTGCTTGGACAGCGGCGGCCGATCATAAGGAGGATCAGGCTCGTCCCCGATCACGGTCAGCGAGCCACTGAAGCCATCCCGGCGCAGCACCAGTCCAGCCCGCAGCCCAGCCAGAGACGCCCCGACAATGACGATCTTGCCGACCCGCTTGCACGCCTCCTCAGCGCGTGGGGCGGCCACCTGCGCCCCGGGCACGGGCCGCCGGTGCCCGGCGTCCTCACGGTCGAGGAAGATGGCCTGGACCGGGCAGGCCGCCGCCGCTCGCGCGATCTTCTCCCGCTGCGCGTCGTCCGGATCCGGGTCGTACAGCAGCGCCTCGTCCCCGCGCATCGCGAACACATCCGGCGCGGCAAAAGCACACTGGGCGTATCCCTGGCACCGCGTAAGATCCACAACGATCTTCATGTGGACGCCCCTTCCGACACCCTACGGGTCGGCTGTTTCGTCCCACGCCCCTCGCACCAACACCATCACGTCTGCTCTTTCAGTGGATCACGGCACACCCGAGACCGCATCCCGCCGCAGACCAGCGGTCACGTTCCGTAGTCGTTGCGCACCGAAACCCGGATTTGCGCATCCAGTGCGCATCGACCGCCGACAATGCGCATCACATCGCGGACCCTACGGCCGGTGAGCCCACCCCCGGCGGACAGTTCCCGACGGTGCAAGCGGCGAAAGAGGAGGTCGAACAGCTTGGTTTGACCAAACTGGATGTGCTGGGGGCGACACCCCCGGGATGAGCTTCACCGGCCGAGGCAACTCTTGGTCGTGGCGGGAACGGCTTCGGCGCTGTCCTCGGCGCTTTCAAAAGTGGGTCGGTTACATGAAGGAGCGACGCGCAGGATCATCATGGCGGTGTCGTCGACGGCGTGGCCGCCCGAGTGGGCGGACGCTTCCTGCCACAGCCGGTCAAGGGTGTCGGCGGCATCGGCGCCGTGGGTGGCGGCCAGAGCGCGGGCGAGGCGGTCCCCGCCGAACAGGGGGCCGCGATTCTTGTCGCGAGCGTCGGTAATGCCGTCGCTGTAGAGCAGTAGCGCGTCACCAGGGCGCAGGTGGAAGGCGGTTTCGTCGAAGTCGTCACGGTCGGCCGGGATCAGGGGGCTCAGCAGGATGCCGTCCGCGTTCAGTTCCTCGACGGTGCCGTCCACGCGGCGGACCAGGGCCGGGGGGTGGCCGGCGCTGGCATACAGGCCGGTGATCCCGTCGGCGTCGGGCTCGAAGACGGCTATGGCGGCGGTGAGGAAGCGCTCGCTGACATGCTGATCGACCAGCGCCTCGTGCAGCCGGTGCAGGACGGTGGCCGGGTTCTTGTGCTGGTTGGCCTCGGCACGAACGGTGTATCGGGCCAGAGATGTGACCTTCACCGCGTCGATGCCCTTGCCGCACACGTCGCCCATGACCGCGGACCACCTCTTGCCGCGGGTCTGGAACAGGTCGTAGAAGTCGCCGACCACCTCGGCCCCGATAGCGCCGGTGGCGTCGGCCGGCAAGTGCACCGCGGCCACGTCCAGTCCCGGTGCCTTCGGCAAGCGGGGCGGCAACAGGCTCTCCTGCAAGGTGCGGGCCAACGCCGCAGAAGCATCGCCCGCGGCTTGGGCCTCGCGCAGCGCTTGGCGTAGCGCGATCTCGGAGGACACCGACCGCGCGAGGATGCGAAGCGCCTCGGACTGCTGCGGGGTGAAGGGGCGGGCGTCCTTGTCGATCACGCACAACCCGCCGAGCACGTGCCCGTCCGGGGAGACCACCGGGTAGCCCGCCATCGCCCCGATACCCAGCGCGTCGACAGCCGCGAGGTCCTTGATGCGCAAGTCGGTAGTTGCGTCCGGCGCGATGAGCTCCTGGCCGGTGCCGATCAGAATGTGGCACGGACTGTCGCGGATATCGCTCTCGTGCCCGGCCGCAGGATCCACGCCGATCGCGCTCTTCCAGAACGACCGCCGCCCGTCGACGACAGTGAAATACGCCATCTGCGCGCCCGTGATCGCCAGGGCGAGCTGCGCGAGGTCGTCGAACGTACCCTCCGGCTCGGTGTCCAGCAGTCCGGAATCCGCCACCGCCGCCAACCGCGCCGGATCGAACACCGCTTCCGGCAGTTCTCCGGTCGGGGCCTCCTCCACTGTCACGTGCTGTTTCCTCTCTTGTTCGCGGGTCCGCAACCAACTACTGTCCCGGCACCAACCAGGAGCCCATATATCTGTGGACGACCTCGAGGGCCGCAGACTCCTGCGCACCCGAATCCTTGGCGGTGTCCCCATGAGCGAACCACGGCCGTGCGGGAGGACGACCAGCGGGCGCTTCGTATCGATCCGAGCCACCACGGCCGTGCTCCGAACCGAGCGTGGGATGGTGCTGACCCAATAGTCGTGATCGGCTCCTCAACCGGTCGGGCCGAGCAACGCCCACCCGGACTGCCACGGCCATCCCTGACCCGCGTTCAGCGAAATGTTGAGGAAGGCCATCTCCTCCAACGAGCGCGCCATCCGCAGCCCACCAGCGTCAATCGGCCGGAAGCCGAGCGAGGTGAGGAACTCGGAGACGGTCTTCTTCGCCTCGGCGTCGTCCCCGGCACAGAACGCATCGAGCCTTACGCCCCGCTCGGTGGGGCTGTTCAGACGCCCGGCCAAGATGGTGTTGAAGGCCTTCACCACAGGCACCTCGGGCAGGTGGCGCTGCACGGTCTGCGCCGCTGCGGTCTCCTCGATATCGAGGTCGGTGAGAGTGCCGTTCAGCGGGTTGGTGGCGTCGACGACGATCTTGCCCCGCACGGCCGACGCCAACTCGTCCGCTACGGCGGTCACCACGCTGCCGGGCACGGCCGGCACCACGATGTCCGCGTCGACCACCGCGTCCAGGTTGTACTCGGCCGCCCGCGCTCCGGTTTCAGCCGCAGACGCGACGGCCTTCCTGCGGTCGGTCGCCGACAGGCACACGGTGTGCCCGGCAGCCACAGCAGCCATGCTCAGAGCGGATCCCACGTTTCCTGCTCCGATGATCGCGATACGCACGACGATCTCCGCTCTTGAAAGTTCTGGCTTCAATGAAGACAGAACACCAGCCATGTCTGTGACACGTCGTGCCGTCGGCCCACCTTCCCCGTGGGCAGGCGGTGGGCGGCCCGGTCGTCGGGCTGTCCGTACAGCAGGACGGCGCGGAACGGGAAGGGCCGGGACCGCTGGAGCACGCACATGCCGGCCTGCGCCCGGTCCAGCCCGGCTTCGACATCCCCGATGAACTCCCGGCGACGTCGCTTTCTCCGTCGTCCTGGACGAGGCACGCCTCCTCGTAGGCGATCGCCGCGTAGGCGTCGAGGCAGCGCGGGTGCAGCATGCGGTCGCCGATCTCGACGCAGCCGGCCTCGAAACGGGCGTCTTCTCCGGGTGAGGACTCGGAGTCCGGCAGCCACACGCGTTCCATGCGCCACTCGGGGCACGGCGGCAGCTCGGCGATCCGGCGCTCCAGGCGGGACAGTCCGCCGGGTTCGTCCATGAAGTCGGCGTAGGCCCCTCCAGCGGCGTCGCGCCCTGTGCGAGCCGCCGTGCCCCGCCACGCTTGGCTACGCCCGGCCTACCGTGAACGACGGAAGGCAGCCTGTTCCGTACCCTGGCGGCATGCGCATGCGCCCCACTCTGAGCTGGACCCCTACCGAGGACCTGCCGCCCGGCACCACGGATCTGGAGCCGGTCGCCGACGCGCTGAGCACCGGCGGTGTGCTGGTGCTCAGCGGGGCGGGCATCTCCACGGAGTCGGGCATCCCCGACTACCGGGGCGAGGGCGGGAGCCTGAGTCGGCACACCCCGATGACCTACCAGGACTTCACCACCAGCGCCCAGGCCCGGCGCCGATACTGGGCGCGCAGCCACCTCGGCTGGCGCACCTTCGGCCGCGCCCGCCCCAACGCCGGGCACCGGGCCGTGGCCGCGTTCGCGCGGCACGGCCTGCTCTCGGGCGTGATCACCCAAAACGTCGACGGCCTGCACCAGGCCGCCGGCAGCGAGGGCGTCGTGGATCTCCACGGAAGCCTGGACCGGGTCATCTGCCTCTCCTGCGGCACCTTCAGCCCGCGCCGCGAACTCGCCCAGCGGCTGGAGGAAGCCAATGCGGGCTTCGAGCCGGTGGCCGCCGCGATCAACCCGGACGGTGACGCCGACCTCACCGACGAACAGATCGGCGACTTCCGCGTGATGCCCTGCACGGTCTGCGACGGCATCCTCAAACCGGACGTGGTGTTCTTCGGCGAAACCGTTCCGCCGCCGCGCGTCGAGCACTGCCGCACGCTGGTCCACGAGGCGGCCTCGCTACTGGTCCTGGGATCCTCACTGACGGTGATGTCAGGGCTCCGGTTCGTCCGCCAGGCGGGCCAGGCCGGGAAACCTGTGCTGATCGTCAACCGCGATCCGACCCGGGGCGACCGGCACGCCCTCACCCGGGTCGCGCTCCCGCTGGGAACCGCCCTCACCACCGTGGCCGATCGGCTGGGCATCCCCATCGACGGCCCGGCGGCGCCCAGGGTGAGATCGTGACGGTGGTGGGGCGTCATCGGCGTTCACCGCACCAGCCCATTGGAGCGATGTAGAGCCGCAAGGCCAAGCCGGCCTCCACCCGCGACACAGAGCCCGATCCGTCCGCACCGGTGTGCCCTGGTGACAAGATCGACCCATGTTCCCGTTGCCGGCGCAAGACCCAAGTACGGCAGCGGGGCCGCCCGCTGTGCCAGCCGCCCGGCCCGGGCGCGGGAGCGGCGGGGCCGACCGTACACGTCGTCACACGCGCGACTGAGCAGCATGTGCCCCGGCACCCCGATCGGGTGACAGTGCCCGGACCGGAGAACTCCTGCCGTGCTCCGACGGGTGGTGCCGGGCATGAGGCAGATCAGCAGGGCGCACGTGCCGCGGGCGGGCCGGGCGGTGGTGGAGGTCGCGGCCGCCGATGACGCGACCGCCTTCACGGTCCAGCAGCTGCTCGCCGCGCGGTGCGCGATCGCTCCGACGGACCGGACGACCCGGGAGCCGCTGCGCTTCTTCCTGGACCTGCACAAGGACGCCGACGCGTAGGGCCGGCCCGCCGGCCGCGTCGGACATCAGGCCTGCGAGCCGCCGGCCGAGCTGTCATCCCCAGCCCGGTGCGTGCCGGGCTGGGGATGCACGTGAGTGTGATCGTGAAGGGCGGTCGCCTACGCGGCGAAAGGCACTGCAGGGCTTCAGCCGAACGATCGTCCCTGCAGGCAATAGGTGAGGCCCGGGGACACATTCCCCTTCACAACCACGCCCAGCACAACGCAGGCGACCACGTCGGCATTCCCCGCTCTGAGGACCGTCAGCGTGCCCACGACCGCTCGGGTGCGCAGTGGTTACGGGCGAAGGTGACCTGCACCGGGGTGTTCGGACAACCCGCGGTGCCCTGCGTCAGGAATTCGCGTTCGCGGTCGTCGACGGCGAGCTGCCGGCGCACTTTGGTGGCGACCCAGTCGGTCAGGTACTGGCAGCGGTACGCCTCATACGGCGGCAGCCACTCGGCCGGGTCCTGATCGGCCACCGCTCGTCGACAGTTGCGAGCTTGAGCGAGCAACCACACCAGGGCGTACGGGCGGTGAGTGCTGTGCGTTGATCGGGATGGCCCGGAATGCCGGGCCATCCCCGGCAGGTCAGGCCCCGTCCGCCGCCGGCGCCTCCGAGTCCCGCAGTGCCGGAACGGGGCGCGGTCGGCCGTCGGCGTCGATCGCGACAAACGTCAGCTGCCCGGTGGCCACGTCGGCGACCGGCCCGGAAGCATTCCACCGCTCGGCAGTCACCCGGACGATCACTGTCATCGAGGTCCGGCCCGCACGCTCCAGTTCGGCGTGCACGCTCAGAAGGTCACCGGCACGGACCGGGGCGAGGAAGGACATCCGGTCCACCGAGACGGTCACTGCGGGCCCGTCGGCGTGACGCCCAGCGGCGGCCGCGGCCGCGTCATCGATGAGCTTCATCACCACGCCACCGTGGATGGTGCCGTACAGGTTGGTGTCGTGCTCACTCATGATGTGGGCGAGCGTCACCCGGGAATCGGCAGGGACCTTGGTGACAACGTGCAGGGTGGCAGTGGTATCGGCCACGTCAACTCTCCTTCGCGAGTCACGGGAAGCGGCCCGGCGGCACAGCCAACGAAGGCCGCCCGGCTCACCGCACGCACCAGCTGCGTACGGGCAGTGGCAGGTCTTCGGACTCACGGGCACGTTCTGCCGGGGGCAGACTCCTACTGGCCGTCGCTTCCCAGACCCGGTCAGGTCCAGTGCTGATGACGGCGGTCGTTCCCGCTCACCGCTGCGGGGCAGTCCCGGATTCCCACCGGGTTCCCTCTTACGACGCACCCGCCTGGCTGACGGGGCGAACCAGCTGCACGGCCAGCGTAGCCGCAACCAGGCGGCACATCGTCCCCGGCCGGACGACCGGCATCCCCGGACGGCACCCCCAGCAGCGACTCCCGAATGCGGTTGAGCAGCATTCGCCCAACCGGATCGAGGGAGAGCCGTTCCTGACAGATACGCAGAAGACCGCACTCATACGCCCATTTTGGGTGGTTCACTCCCCCTCTTCCCCAAGAGGGCTCCTGTACAACCCTGCTCACGTTCTGGGTTGTGCTGGAACCACGCCTGCCGAAGAACATTGGCCGAGGCGGGCATTGGCACTGTCACCGGCACGTGATCAACGGGATTCTCTTCCGGCTGCGAACCGGGCTGCCGTGACGAGACCTGTCAACTCACTTCGGGAATGGCAAACGGTCCATGACCGGCATCCCAAGTGGTCCGCAGATGGCACGTGGGAGAGGATCTTGCGTGCCGTCCAAGCCGCCGCCGGCGCCGTGGGCCGAATCGGCCGGCGGCAGGGTCCGCCGGTACGGTGACATCGGGTCGCACGATAACGACGGGACAGCTTGCCCGGAGCGCGCAGTACTGGCCACCGACCCGAACACCAGCCGGGCGAGGTTGCGACGGCCCCGGCTGCCACGACCAGCGCCTCCGCGCCGTGCGACTCTTCCACCAGCACCCCGGCCGGATCGTCGCGCAACACCTGCTCTCTCACCTGGGTAGCTGCCTCCAAGCCGAGCACTTGACCGATCTCGGAGACAAGACCGCTCAAGGCAGCTTCCGTATCGACGTGGTCCAGCTCGGGAGCCGGCGAGCCGCTCTCCCCGGCAGCTCGTAGACCGCCGTCTCCACCGTCGCCCCGATCAGACCGGCATAGGGAACCGCCCAACGAAGCGCCGACCGCGACGAGGGCGACCAGTCGATACCCACGACGACTCGCGAAGCCGAATCGTGACAGTCCACGCCGTCCACCTCCCGCGGGCCCCGCTCACCACGCTGCACAATCGCCGGCCTGTCCGCCACACAAAGACCGCGGGAGGCGAAGCGCGGACCCTCAGCACGAACCGTTCCGGCAACGGCACCAGGTGCCACGCTGTGCAGGTGAGGCCAGGTCCGGGGCGGCGTATGCTCGAGGAAACCCGTGAGGCTGGTCGGCGCTCATCACGGTGGTGCGTGCCTTCGCCGGACGCAGTCCGGTCAGCCCTCAGCGATGTCGCGCGACCCGCTACCCTGGTGTCTACGGCAGCCGATGCGGCTGCCGCACGGCAGTGGGGCTTGCCGTACCCAAACCGCGGCCAGGGCGCCGCCAACAGTCCCTACTTGCGATCGGCAGGGCCCGTATGCCCGGGCGCCGCGGCGAGTAGGAGACGTACGTTCATGAAGCCCCCGCGCTCCTCCCCGGCCACGGCTGAGGCAACCCATAGCCGCCTGTCCAGGGCCGCGCGGCGGCGCGATCTGCTGCGGACCCAAGGGCCGATCGTCGCCGTCGTGGCGCTCGGCGGGGCGATAGGCACCTCGGCCCGCTACGCAGCCTCGCTGATCTGGCCGGTCGCGGCCCACGATTTCCCCTGGACCACACTCGGGGTCAACGCCCTGGGCTGCGCGCTGATCGGCGTATTCATGGTGGTGATCAGCGAGGTGTGGGCGGCGCACCGGCTGGTGCGCCCGTTCTTCGGCACCGGCGTCCTGGGCGGGTTCACCACCTTCTCGACGTACGCGGCCGAGGTCGAGCGACTGGTTGACGGCGACCAGGCAAACGCGGGGCTCGTCTATCTGGGGCTGACGCCGCTGGTGGCACTGGCGGCGGTATGGATCGCGGTGTGGCTGACGCGCCGCACACTGGCATGGAGGCACGCATGACCGCACTGACAGGCCGCGCACTGCGCATGACGATCTTTGTCGAGGAGTGCGACACGTGGCACCACAAGCCGCTCTACACCGAGATCGTCCACCGGGCTCACAAGGCCGGACTGGCCGGAGCCTCCGTGTTCCGCGGGGTAGAGGGGTTCGGCGCCTCGTCGCTGATCCACACCAGCCGGTTGCTGTCCCTCAGCCAGGACCTGTCGGTCGCGATCCTGATCGTCGACAGCGACGAACGGAGCCGCGCGTTTCTGCCCCAGCTGGACGAACTGGTCACAGAGGGGCTGGTCACCCTCGAAGACTGCGAGGTCGTGCGCTACGTCGGCAGGGACAAGAAGAAATGAACTGGCTTCTGGTCATCATCGGCGGGGCGGTCGGTGCCTCGCTGCGCTATCTGACCGACTTGGCGGTCCAGAAGCGACATGACACGGTCTTTCCCTGGGGCACGTTCACCGTGAACGTGGCGGGTTGCCTGGTGCTGGGCGCACTGACAGGCGCCGTCACCTACGGGGCAGCCTCGCAATCGATGCAACTGCTGATCGGCACCGGGCTCTGCGGCGCGCTGACCACCTACTCCACCTTCTCCTACGAGACACTGCGGCTGGCACAGACCGGAGCGAAGTTCTATGCCGCGGCCAACGTGATCGCCAGCGTCATCGCCGGCATGGGCGCGATCTTCATCGGCCTCTCACTCGCCCAGTCGATGTGGGGCTGAGCGCCTCGGCAACTTTGCCGGCCAGCGGCCGGGAAGGACGACAACTGGCCCCACCTCACGCCCGTGCTGTCCATCAAGACGATCAACTGGCCCTGATCCGCCAGCAGTACCACCAGATCGAGAGTATGCCACCGCCCTGCGCCTGGGCACCGCCGAGGCCGAGCAGGTCCTGCGCCGCTGCACCGCGGCGGCCCCAAGAAAGCGTTCGATGGGGGAATCCCCCAACTGTCCGGCTTTCTACGTCGCGGCGTGGACCAGGTTCGATGATCTCGTGGCGGTCGGGTCCATGCCAGGGGTATTGATCAGCTGTGACAGAACGACGGCGGTACCCCGATGAGGAGGACCAGGTCGGACTCGAGCTCCCTACCCGGCCTCGTCCACGCGGAAGGCGCGCCGGTAGGCGGCGGGCGTGGTGCGCAGGGCCTCGTGGAAGCGCCGTCGCAGGTTGACGGCCGAGGAAAGGCCGCCCCGACGCGCGATGGTCTCCACCGGCAGGTCGGTCTCCTCCAGCAGCGCCCGGGTGGCGGCGATCCGCCGGTCCAGCAGCCAGCGTCCGGGACTGATGCCCAGTTGTTCGGTGAAACGCCTGGTCAGCGTGCGGGCCGACACCTGGGAGCGGACCGCCATCTCGGCGACGCTGACCGACTGGTCCAGCCGCCCGGCAAGCCACTCCAGCAGCGGGGCCAGTGAGTCGTACGCGTAGCGGGCGGGGATCGCCGGGCCGTGGTCGCCGAACACCTCGGTCGCGCAGGCCAGCGGGAAGGTCGACTGCGGGGGTTGCAGCAGTGCCACGACCCGAGTGCCGGGGACTTCGGCAGCGAACAAGGCGTCATGTCGGGAAAGTACCCCATCATGTCGTTCAGGACACTGGGGTGACTGATTGGTCCAGTCCAGCATCTGGCCTGTCGAACGCTTCACGTCCGCCCTCCCGAGGCCCGTCGGCACCATCCGTCACCTCCGCGCGCACGTTGTCACCCGGTACGGCCAAGGCCCCAACCGACCACATTCACAAGTGAAAACGTCCCACGCCGGCGGACCGCGGGCGCTCCAGCTCCCAGCGGGCCGGACGAAGCGATGTGCAATCCGCCCTGCAACAGCCGTACTCTGCAATCACAACAGCGAGCATGTCCCAAATGCCCGCCCCCCACTTCCCAGGAGCACATCATGACAACGGCAGCCTCCGCAGCGAACAGTATGGAAGCAACAACTGCCCTGCTCCAGGAGGAGCTTCCAGAGCTCGAGAAGCACCAGCAGGCACTCCAGGAGGAGCTTGCTGCCGTTTCGGAGCGTCTGGAATCGGTCCGCGGCGCCTTGACGGCGTTGAGCGCCCTGTCAGCCACTACGATCCCGCAGCCCCGCGCCGCCGAGACTCCTGCACCTGCTAGCGCCGAAGCAGCCTCAGCCTCGAACGAACCTGCCGCTGCCACCGAGACGAACCCGGAACCCGAACCGGCCACCGTCGAAACTGCTGCGACCGACGAGCCCGCGGTGGCACCGCAGAAGACAACAACCCAGCGCAAGGCCCGCAAGACCAACGCCGGCACCACGAAGAGGGCCGCACCCAAGCCTGCCGACAAGCCGGCCAAGCGCCGCCCGGCGACAAAGCCCGCCCCTGCCAAGACAGCGAAGAAGACCAAGCAGTCGCCAGGCACCACGCCCTCGGACACCGTTCAGGACACCGGCAGTCTCACCGAGCAGGTGATGGCCGTCCTGGCCCGCAATGCCGACGCCCCGCTGCGCGCCAGGGACGTGGCCGAGGCCCTCGGCCGCAGCGACACCACTGGCGGCATCAACACCGTCCGCAGCACCCTCGACCGCCTCATCGCCACCTCCCGCGCGCACCGCGCCGGGCGCGGCCTCTACCAGGCACCCACCGTCTGAACCTGCAGCCGACGGACCCGTACGCTGCGGCCCGGCCTGGTGAGCACATGGTCGACCGAGCAGGCCCTAACCGGCGGCCAGGGCTTCTCCGGGAGGTCCGTCGTCGTGCCCGGCACCTTGCTCGGGCTGATGGTCAGCCGGTAGCGGACGTACCTTGCGCAGGCGGGTCGTTCGCCCGGCCGGCCGGTCGGGCAGGCGCAGCAGGTCATGGAGCGGGGTTCCATTCCTGGCCCAGGTACGCAGCCAGTCGCGGTCGACCCAGTGGACCTGGTGGCGGTCTCCCCAAATTTTGGCGTCGCGGGTGAAGGAGCCGTTGGTGACGACGACCGCGACGTCGACTCGGTGGACGGGGCCGGCGGCGCCCTTCACCTGGTGCATCACGTGCGAGCCGACCTTGCCGCCGACTTTGGTGTGCTTGGCCTGCAGGACGATCAGGCCGCCTCGGTGGTGCTCGCCGATGACGTCGGCGGCCTGGTCTCCCTGCTGCCCCACGCGCCGTGCGGTCCAGCCGTCCCGGACGAGGAGGTCGCTGAGTGCGTACTCGAAGTCCTGGTCGTTCATGGCATCGATCCGGGCCAGGGTGATCCGCAGGCGGACCAGAGTCTCGGCCTGCACACGCCCGGCCCTGGCCGATCGCCATGCGCGCCACAGGACGTACAGCAGGCTGGCGGCTGCAAGCACGACGAGGACAGGCGAGGCGCGTACCGCCACCTCGGAGCAGGAACGCCGATTCCACGGGCCTGAACCCTTTGACCGGCGATCCTGGCCCCTACCCAAACATGTTCGCCTGAACAGGCAGGGGACCTGAGTTCTGCCCTATCCTTGAGATCGAGCCGTGAGCAGGGTTGCGCCTGAGCGGGGTGTACGCGCCCGAGGGCTGTGGGTCACGGCACCCTCCGTGAAGGGGCGTGGCTGCTTCCCCTGGTCCCGGGCAGAGGCGAAGATTGCACGGCAACCGCCGCACCCGGAAGTTGCTTCGCCCCCATGAAGGAGATGGAAAAATGGCTACCGGCACTGTGAAGTGGTTCAACACGGAGAAGGGCTTCGGCTTCATCGAACAGGATGGCGGTGGCCCGGACGTGTTCGTCCACTACTCGGCCATCGCCAGCACCGGATACCGCGAACTCGCCGAAGGTCAGAAAGTCCAGTTCGATGTTGTTCAGGGCCCCAAGGGTCCGCAAGCGGAAAACGTCACACCCGCCTGACGTTCCGCCGTCCGTTATGCCGTTGGGCCTTCCGCTGTCGTGCATTCACGGCTGCGCCGGGCCTGGAGGCGCCGCATGACATGGCCCAGGCCCCGCCCCCCTCATCGTCCTCGCTTGCCTGCGGCTTGGTGGCGTGCGATGGCAGGCGCCACGCCACCGCGCTCGCCTCTCCCGGCCCCTGTCCCGAGTCTGGGCGAGGCACCCGTGGTCACGCAGGTGATCGGAGAGCAGGTTGTGCGATGTGCTGTGCTTTCGCAGGCACCGGACCACTATCGCGGACCCGGCCGCGGCGAAGGCACCGGACCTGATCGGCCGCAACGTCACCGCCGAGACCGTGAACACGAAGATCTCCCGCTCGACGGCGGGAAGCTCCCCTGCTTGGCCACGGTCATCGACCTCGCCTCTCGCCGCCTGGGCGCTCGCCGAGCACATGCGGCCGGACTCGTCACCGACGCCCTGGCCGCGGCAGTACGGACCCGCGGCAGCCTCGCTGGGGCCGTCATGTTGCGCAGTGGCAGCAGTGCGGACAACGCGCTTGCGGAATCGTTCAACGCGACCTTCGAACGGGAGGCGCTCCGGGGCCGTATGAGCTGGTCCAGCGCGCGTGAGGCCCGTCTCGATGCGTTCCGCCGGCTCCAGCGCCACAACAACAGACGCCGTCACTCCCACCTCGGGCAACGCAGCCCCATCACCTACGAAACGGCACTCAAGGCAGAACCGACCACTCTGACCCAGGCCGCATGAGCCGTGTCCAGGATTCGGGGTCAAGGCCCGTGACAGGTTGAGTGGCGACCCACGGAGGACGAGACAAGCCGTCCCGGAAGGGCAGTGGCCAGCGTCGAATGTGTATCTCATCGATCGTGGCGGGGGCGACACCCCTGAGCTGAGCCTCGTCAGAATGGTGAGACGCATGGTTCCATAATTCGCACCGAAGGTGGCAGCTTCCGGGCTGGAAGGTTCATGCAGATCTTGTTGTGGGGCTGTCCGGCTGTCAGGACCTTGCCGGCAACGTCTTCGGCAGCACGGACAGCGGCACTCCGCTCGACTTGGCCACCCACGTCGCGCTGTAGGTGAAATGTGGACCGGCAGCGACGCGGTGGCGGGCCTGCTCTGTTGTCTGTGGTGCGAACCCCTGCCGGCTCAGTACGCGACCGAGATCCGGGTGCGTGGATGTGCGTTGCTCTCGAGTTCGTCTACGAAAGCGGCCGCGTAATCCTCGGCGCTGATGCGGCTGTGGCCTTCGGCGTCACTCAGCAGCTGGTCGCCGCCGATGCGGAAGTTGCCGGTCCGTTCGCCCGGGCTGATCTCCGCCGGCGGGGAAACGTAGGTCCAGTCGAGATCGCCGACCGTGCGGTAGAAGGCGAGGACGTCGCTGTGCGCGAGCGCTTCGCCGAGGGTGCCGGCGGGGAAGCCGGGCTGGTCCACCAGCGCCTCGCCAGGCGCCACCTCCAGACTGCCCGCACCGCCGACCACGACGAGCCGGGAGATGTCGGCGGCCCGTGCGGCGTCGACCACGGCGCGGTTCAGGGCGAGGAAGGGCTCCCTCGGGTCGCTGCTGTCGCGCGGCGGTACCAGGGCGGAGGCTACCGCGTCGTGCCCGGCGGCGAGGGCGGCGACCCGGTGGGTGTCCGCCGCGTCTGCGGCGGTCGAGGTCACGCCCGGGACGGGAGCCTTTCCGGTGCGGCTGACGCAGGTCAGCTGGTGGCCTCGGGCGGCGGCCTCGGCGGCGATACGGCTGCCGACCATGCCGGTGGCTCCGAGCAACACGATCTTCATGTAAGGCTCCTGTTGTGCGCGCCGGAGACTGCGTCCAGTCACACGGCTGTTCGGTGACGTGCTCTCAGCGACCGGGGAACCGCTCCGTGATCTCCTGCAGGACCCAGCCGTTGCCGTCCGGGTCGCTGAAGGCGGCGTAGGAGGAGTAGGTGTTGCCCTCGGGGTGCCGGCCCGCCTTGCGCTCCTGGCCCGGCAGGCGGTGGGTGACGTCTCCGTTCTCGTGACCGTGGAACAGCACGCCGCCTTCGTCGTGGAACACGTCGCTCACGTCGATGCCCCGGTCGGCGAGCTCCGCTCGGGCCGCCTGGATGTCGGGGACGATGAGGTACAGGCCCTGCGTGGAGCCGGGGGCGGCAGCGGTCATCCCCTCGCCGAACATGATCGAGCATCCGGAGCCGGGCGGGGTGAAGTGCACACACCGGAACTCACCGCTGGGCCCCGTGTCGAGGTCCAGGCGGAAGCCCAGCTTGTCGTAGAAGGCCTTGGCCCGGTCCGTATCAGAGACGGGCAGCACGATGACTTCAAGCCTCAGGTCCATGCGGTTGTCCTTGCGTGTGAGCGGTGGAGCTTTCCGTACCATGTCCGTCCGCCGCTCAAACTGAAGCGAGACATCCGGCGGAAGGTGACGGCCCGGGACCCTGCTCCGTTCGGGGACCCTTCGCCACGACGGCGGCACTGACACGGGCACACTGCATGACGGCCTGCCCAATCGCGGGCTCCAGCCGCGACTGCGCCACGGACTTGTTACTGACAGCACTGACAGCACTGACAGCACTGACAGCTTGGTGGCTCGACGCGCATACGGTGGGGGCCGAGGAGTGAACCTCGGCCCCCACCGTAGGCATGCCTTGTAACCGGCGGGGCACAAGATCTCCCAGGCGTGGACTCGGTCGAGTACGGACTGAAGAGCTCGATGGTGCAGCAGATGATCTTGGCGGAAAGCCCGTCTGCCAGCAGCTTCGTCGCGCGTACAGACCTTGACCCCCAGCAGCTCAGTATCGCCCCCGGGTTGGCATTGGGGCAGTGAACTCGCTTGCCGTGCGGCCTTGTTGGTGATCCGTTCCGATCAATACTCTGCTCTCGTTGAGGACTTACTTTTCTGTTGAAGGAGTACC
Source organism: Streptomyces sp. NPDC002133 (assembly GCF_040296405.1). Lineage (NCBI taxonomy): Bacteria > Bacillati > Actinomycetota > Actinomycetes > Kitasatosporales > Streptomycetaceae > Streptomyces > Streptomyces sp. NPDC002133. The sequence goes on from NZ_JBEOXF010000017.1 coordinate 46,006, forward strand.
GTGGCCACGGCACCGTCGATACCCGATCTGCTGTCCGCCGAGTTCGCCCAGAACCCCTACCCCGTCTACGCGGCCATGCGCGAGCACGTTCCGCTGCTGTGGCACGAGGCGATGCAGAGCTACGTCGTCTCCCGCTACGAGGATGTGGAGCGGGTCTTCAAGGACAAGGAGTCGGTGTTCACCACTGACAACTACAGCTGGCAGCTGGAGCCGGTACACGGCAAGACGATCCTCCAGCTCAGCGGCCGCGAGCACGCGGTGCGTCGGGCACTTGTCGCCCCGGCCTTCCGGGGGAGCGACCTGCAGCAGAAGTTCCTCCCGGTCATCGAGCGCAACTCCCGCGAGCTGATCGACGCCTTCCGCGGCCGGGGCTCCGCGGACCTGGTGGCCGACTACGCCACCCGGTTTCCGGTCAACGTCATCGCCGACATGCTCGGTCTCGACAAGGCCGACCACGCTCGCTTCCACGGGTGGTACACCACCGTCATCGCCTTCCTCGGCAACCTCGCCGGCGACCCCGACGTCGCGGCGGCGGGCGAGCGGACCAGGGTCGAGTTCGCCGAGTACATGATCCCGATCATCCAGGGGCGGCGCGAAGCCCTGGGCGACGACCTGCTCTCCAGTCTCTGCGCGGCGGAGGTCGACGGTGTCCGCATGAGCGACGAGGACATCAAGGCCTTCTGCAGCCTGCTCCTCGCGGCCGGCGGCGAGACCACGGACAAGGCCATCGCAAGCATCTTCGCCAACCTCCTGCGCCACCCCGACCAGCTGGCCGCCGTGCGCAAGGACCGCTCCCTCGTCGAGCGGGCCTTCGCCGAGACACTGCGCTACACCCCGCCCGTCCACATGATCATGCGTCAGACGGCCGCCGAGGTGGAACTCGGCGGGGGCACCGTCCCGGCCGGGGCAACGGTCACCTGCCTGATCGGTGCCGCGAACCGGGACGGCGACCGCTACGCGGATCCGGACCGCTTCGACATCTTCCGCGAGGACCTCGCGACGACCAGGGCGTTCTCGGCCGCCGCGGACCACCTCGCCTTCGCGCTCGGCCGGCACTTCTGCGTCGGTGCCCTGCTCGCCAAGGCCGAGGTGGAGACGGGCGTCAACCAGCTCCTGGACGCCATGCCCGACATGCGTCTCGCGGACGGCTTCCACCCGGACGAACAAGGGGTGTTCACCCGCGGACCGCAGGCACTGCCGGTCGTCTTCACGCCCATCGGCTGACACGGCGGCGGGGCCGGGAGCGCACGCGCGCTCCCGGCCCCGTTTCCCGGCGGACCGTGCGTCACTGCACCACGGGCGTGAACTGCACCGGCAGGGCGGTCAGTCCCCGCATCCACACCGACGGCCGCCAGCGCAACTCGTCTGGCTCCACCCCCAGGACGAGGTCGGGGAGCCGTTCGAGGAGCGTCTCCACCGCGGTACGTGCGATCACCTCGGCGAGCAACGGGGCCGGGTAGGGGCATCGGTGCTCACCGTTGCTGAACGACAGGTGCGCCGAGTTCTCCGACGCCGCAGCGCTGTCCGGCCAGATCTGCGGATCGGTGTTGGCTGCGGCGAGCCCGAGCACGAGGCAGTCCCCGGCCTGGATGCGCCGCCCGCCGAGCTGGGTGTCCCGGGCCGCCCACCGGCCGATGAAGTTCTGCGTCGGGGTGTCCATCCACAACACCTCGTTCAACGCCTGACCGACGCTCAGCCGCCCGCCCGAGACGTTCACCGCGAAACGCTCGTCCGTGAGCAGCAGCCGCAGCGCGTTGCAGATCCAGTTGGCGGTCGGCTGCTGGGCGGCGGCGATGACCGAGATCAGGTCCTGCACGATCTCCTCGTCGCTGAGGCCCGCCTCGTGGGTCAGCATGCGCGAGGTGACGTCGGCACCCGGCCGCTTGCGCTTCTCCTCGATCAGCCGGTTCATGCGCTCGCCGACGCGGCCGTACGCGGCCACCGGATCGTCGCCCTCCGCGGCGTCGAGCGAGATCCGCAGGTCCTCGACGAGGGACTCGGTCTCCGCCGACCCGGCCGGCATGCCGCACATGTGCACCGCCGCCCGCATGGCCAGCGGATGGGTGTAGGCGGACATCAGCTCGGCCTGGCCGCTGCCCGCGAAGGCATCGATCAGGTCGCCCGCGAGCAGTGCGCACTCCCTGGCCAGTTCGAACTGGTCGACACCCTCCAGCGCCTCACTGATCACCCCGGCCCGGCGCCGGTGCTCGGCGCCCTCGGTGAACAGGACGGACGGCTGGTACCCGACGAAGGGCAGCAGCGGCCAGTCGTCGGGGATGTTCGGCCACTGGTTCCAGCGCCGGGAGTCCCGCGCGAACAACTCGTCGTTCGCGGTCACGTAGGAGACCTCGGAGTAGCCGAGCACGAGCCACGCGGGGATGTTGCCGTCGAGAACCACGGGAGCCACCGGCCCGTGCGCGAAGCGCATGCTCCGGTACAGGTCGAGCGGCGTCTGCTGGTACTCGATGCCGCTCAGGGACACCGCGTTGGCGTGGGCGGGGCAGCCCGGCGGGGGCGCCGCCTGCGGCGGCGACGGGTCGGTCACATCGTTCATGGCGTCAGCTCCCGGGCGCGGGCGATGTCGTGGAGATGGTCGACGAGGGTGATCAGGACGTCCTTGCCCGAGGAGCGCACCCGGGCGTCGCAGTCGACGAGCGGAACGTTCTCGGGCAGTGTCAGCGCCATCCGGATCTCGTCCAGGGAGAAGCGGGCCTCGTCGCCGTCGAACCTGTTGACGGCCACCACGAACGGGATGCCGTGGTGTTCCAGCCGGTCGATCGCGTACCAGGAATCGTCCATTCGGCGCGTGTCGACGAGGACGACGGCCCCGAGCGTGCCGGAGAACAGCCGGTCCCACACGAACCAGAAACGCTCCTGGCCGGGTGCTCCGAACAGGTAGAGGACCAGCCGTTCGTTGAGGCTGATCCGGCCGAAGTCGAAGGCGACGGTGGTGGTGTTCTTGCCGGCGACCTCCGTCGTCTCGTCGATGCCGACGCTCGCGCCGGTCATGATTTCCTCGGTGTTGAGCGGCCGGATCTCGCTCACCGAGCGGACGAGGGTGGTCTTGCCGACGCCGAAGCCGCCGACGACGACGATCTTCAGGCCGGCTTCGGCCGTGTGACTGAGCGGCGTCCGGGAGGAAGGCAGCTCAGAGATTGCGGAGCCCATGGAGCACCTCCGTGAGAAGAGCGGACTCGGGGAGCGACACGGCGGACCGGGACGCGTGCGGATGGCGCGCCGTGATCCCTCCCGTGGCGAGGAGATCGTCCAGCAGGATCCGGACGACGGTGATCGGCAGCTTCAGCTCGGCCGCGATTTCCACCACCGCCGTGGGATGCCGGCACAGTTCCAGGATCCGCACGTGTTCGGACTGCAGACCGGGCGTCGGCTCGCGCTCCGCGACGATCAGGGTGACGAGGTCGAAGGAGTTGCCGTCGGTACGGCTCCGCCCGCCCGTGACGGTGTAGAGCCGGTCGGGGTCACCTATGTCGACGGGACGGCGGCTCATGACGCCGCACCCTCGTCGGCATCCGCCCTCGGCTCCGCGCGCAGGTGCTCCCCTATCTGCGTCACCAGCTGCGTCATCTGATGCCCCACCACACCCGGGTCGGCGTCCTCCGCTGCGATGACCGCGAGGTGGGCGCCTTCGCCGGCCTCGACGATGAACAGCAGGCCGCCGTGGAACTCGGTCATCGAGTGCCGCACGCCACCGCTGCCGTCACCGAACTCGATCGAGGCTCCCTGGGCGAGCGCCTGGATCCCGGAGCACACGGCGGCGAGCTGGTCCGCCTGGTCCACCGTCAGGTGAGGGCTCCAGCAGAGTTTGAGGCCGTCCCGGGACAGCACGAGTGCGTGGCGCGTGCCGGGAGTGCCGTCGAGCAGGTTCTCAAGGAGCCAGGTCAGGCTGTTGTCGGTGGTCTGCATGCTGGTGCGGGGTCGCCTCCGGCCGGCCGGAGAACGCCCTTGCCTCCATTCGTGGTGTGAGCGGGGTGATGAGGAGGTGTACCGACGGGCCCCGGGCGCGGCCCGCCGGGACTACTCGGTCGCTTCCTGCGCCTGCTGCCCGGGTTCGTCCCCCGTACGCCGCGCCTGGTGAAAGGCCCCGAACCGGGCGCCGAGATCACGCTGACCGCTTCCTGCGCCGGACGACTCGGCCGCGTTCTCGGCCGACTCGCGCTGCCGAGCCCGCTGAGCGGCATGGGCGGTGGCCATGGTCCGCCCGGGAGCACGCACCGGCAGACCGCCCGGCGTCGAGGTCTCCGCGCCACCATCGCCGGCAGGCGCGCTGGAGCCGGCAGACGTGGCAGGGGCCGGAACCGGGGTCGGTGCCCCGGTGGCCCTGCGGCCTTCCGCCGCGGGCTGTCCTTGGGATGCGGCCCGGCGGGCGGAGGCCGGCGCCGGCGCGGCGACGGCTGCGGCGGCCTCGGACCCCGTGTTCCCGGGGCGCTGCGCGATGAGCTTCCGGGGCAGCAGCACGACGACACCGGTTCCGCCCCGCGACGAGGGGCGGAAACTCACACCCATGCCGTACTTGACCGCCAGCCGGCCGACGACGGCCAGGCCAAGCCGGGTGCCTTGGAGGGCCGCCAGGTCGTTCACCTCGCCGGCCACGGCCTCCCGCGCCCGGCGCATGGCCGCCTCGGACATCTTCAGACCGCTGTCCTCGATCGTGACGACAACACCCGCACTCGACTCCTCCACATAGACGTGGACCTCGTCGATCGGCGGCGAGAAGTTGGCGGCGTTGTCCATCAGCTCCGCGAGCAGGTGCATCACACCTTCGGCGGCGAACCCCACGACGGCCGAGGTGGAGGAGCAGTGCAGCCGCACCCGCTGGTACGCGGAGATCCGGCCCACCGCACCGCGCAGGATACTCTCCAGCACGATCGGCCTGTTCCAGGAACGGCTCGGACGGCCGCCCATCAGCAGCGCAAGTCGGTCGGTCATCAGCCCCAGCTGCGAGGTGCTGTGGTCAAGGTCGAGCAGGTCACCCAGCACGTCCTCGCCATGCCGGTCCTGCATGGCGCGCAGGTCGGCGAGCATGCTCACCGTGCGCGCCTGCACCCGGCTCAGCGAATTCGCGCTCGCAGCCCGCGCCGCGGCGCCCCGCCGCTCACTGGCACCCAGCTCCCGCACCGCCGCCTCTGTCAATGACCGCAACAGCGCGTCGTCCGGCAGATCAATCCCAGCCAGCACCCGGTCCGCTGACGAACCCTCGCGCAACCGGCCCACAGCCTGCGCCAGGGTGCCCTCGATCAGACGCTCCAGCTCACCACGGAAGTCCGCCGCCTCCCCCGCCGCGCGAAGCCGCGCCTCCTCCGCCCGGAGCAACCTCCCCTGCACCTCCGCCACGGCCTCGGCGAACAGGTGCAGCATCTGCCGCTGGACCGGATCGGCGGGCGCGGAAACCTCCGCGAGAGCCTCGTCGCCGGTCTTCCCGCCGGCGACAAGCCGCGTCACGGACGGCAGGGAGACGTCGACGAGATGAGACCCCTCGCGCGTCACCCGGTCCGCCTGCTCCCGCAGGAACCGCGACTCCTCCCCGGCCCGACCCGCCTCTGCCCGCCCGCGCCCCACAAGGACCGAACCGACAGCCACGGCCACAGTCACGCACAGCCAGCCAACCACCGCGGTGACCGCAACCCAGGTTCGCGCGGCAGCAGGCGCCAGCACCGCCGCCGCCCCGGCCGCCCCGGCAACAACGACCGACACGGCCACAGGAACAGCGAGAGACCTCCCGCCGGTACGGAGCGCTCGGCGAAGACGGCGTTCGGCAGAAGAAGGCATTCCGCAGTCCCTCGGTGATTCGCAACGACAGACGGGTCAACTGCCCGTCGGCACAGGCATGTTGGCCGTATCCGATGATCAGACCGCCCGTGCGACGGTCATGCTATCCACACGAACAACCCCCGAGCCGCATCCCACCCGACCACGACGCACCCCCATTGGAAACCAACAGCCGCACACAACAACAAAACCACCAACAGACAAGCTCTCCACCCAACACCACCCACGCGCACTACAAAGCACACACGCATCTCACCCACCCCCGAACAAGCCGCCCAACACCGGGTGACTGCCTTGGCGCCATGTCGTCCTTGCGACATGGCGCCAAGCCGACAGGCACGTGATCTCGACACGACCAGCCGGGGGCCGAATCATTCGTCTTTGGCATTCGCATACCCGCTTGTCCATGGTCAGTTCAGTAAGGAGCTCCCTTGCCCGGCTCACCCATACGCGGCCGAAGGGTGACGGCGCTCGGCATCGCCCTGGCCCTGCTGACCGCCATCCCGCCGTCATTCGCCACCGAGTCGGCCACCGCGCCCGGGGCGACGAACGCATCGCATGGCGCCGAAGCCCGTCCCGGCGCGCTACGCACCGTCACCCTGATCACCGGGGACACCGTCACCACCACCCCCGACGGCAGCGAGCCCAGGCAGGTCAAGGGACCGCACGGTGAAGCCGTTGGCTTCGAGATCAACAAGGTCGGAAAAGACACCTACGTCTACCCCAACTCCGCCCTGCCGTACGTCTCCGCCGGGCTCCTCGACAAGAATCTGTTCAATGTCACGCAGCTCCTCGCCGACGGCTACGACAACGCGCACACCGACCATCTCCCTCTGCTCGTCAGCTATACCGACAGCGGCGCCCGCGCCCGAGCGCTTCCCGCAGGAGTCGCAAAGGTCCGCACCCTCAGCAGCATCCAGGGCGCCGCGCTGACCGAAAGCCACGACCAGGCCGCCGACTTCTGGTCCGAGCTCACCGGAGGGACCAGCGCGCAAAGGACCGCACGCGCCACCGGCGGTGCCCAGCCCTCCTTCACCCACGGCATCGCCAAGGTCTGGCTGGACGGGAAGGTCAAGGCCACTCTGGCCGACACCACCGCGCAGATCGGCGCCCCGGAGGTATGGACGGCAGGCAACACCGGTAAGGGCGTCGACGTCGCCGTGCTGGACACCGGCGTGGACAACGACCACCCGGACCTGGCGGACCGCATAGCCGACTCGGCCAGCTTCGTTCCGGACCAGGGGGTCTTCGACGACAACCTGGGCCATGGCACGCACGTCGCCTCCACCATCGCCGGCACCGGCGCCGCCTCGGGCGGAAAGGAGAAGGGCGTCGCCCCCGGCGCCGCGCTGCACATCGGCAAGGTGCTCGGCACGGTGTGCGGTATCACTGGTTGCCAAGGCCAAGGCCAGGAGTCGTGGATCCTGGCGGGCATGGAGTGGGCCGCTCGCGACCAGCACGCCAAGATCGTCAGTATGAGTCTCGGAGGCCGCCCGTCCAGCGGCAACGACCCGATGAGCCAGGCCGTCAACAAGCTCAGCGCGGAGACCGGCGCGCTCTTCGTCATCGCGGCGGGCAACAGCGGCGCCCCGTCCACCGTCGCCTCGCCGGGCGCCGCGGACGCCGCGCTCACCGTCGGCGCCGTGGACGCCTCCGACCAGCTCGCCGGCTTCTCCAGCCAGGGTCCGCGCTCAGGCGACTACGGACTCAAGCCAGAGCTCACCGCACCGGGAGTCGACGTGCTTGCGGCACGTTCGCACCTATCCGCGGGCGAGGGCTACTACCGGACGATGAGCGGCACCTCGATGGCCACCCCGCACGTCGCGGGAGCCGCCGCACTGCTGGCCGCAGCGCACCCGGACTGGACCGGCCGGCAGCTCAAGGATGCCCTGATCAGCTCCACCAAGGCCACCCCGCAGTACACCCCCTATGAAGCCGGCGCCGGCCGCCTGGACGTCGCGGCCGCCGTGCGGAACACGGTGTTCGCGACCGGCAGCGCCTACTCCGGCCACCACCTGTGGCCACACCAGTCCGGTGAGAAGGACGCCAAGGAGGTGACCTACACCAACACCGCCGACACCCCGGTCACACTCAACCTGGCGATCAACGCGCCTGACGCGCCCGACGGTCTGTTCACCCTGTCCGCCACGCACGTCACCGTGCCCGCGCACGGCACCAGCAAGGTCACGCTCGCGGCCGACCTGGACAAGGCCCCCCTGGACAGCCACTACAGCGGCGTGATCAACGCCTCCGGCGCCGACGGGAAGGTCCTCGCCCACACCCTCATCGGGGTCGGCAAGGAGGCCGAGCGCTACACCCTCTCGATCACCGCCAAGGACCGAAGCGGCAAGCCGCTCTCCGGGCAGCTCACCGTGATGGGAAGGAACTACTTCAACGAGTACCTGCTCGATGAATCGGGCACGAGTGCCTTGCGGCTGCCGATCGACACGTACGCCGTGTGGCTCAACGCCGACGTGCAGGGCACGCACGGCCCGCACTCCCTGGGCAAGGCCCTGCTGAGCGCTCCTGAGATCACCTTGGACCGCGATCGCGCGGTCATGCTGGACGCCTCGGCCGCCCGGCAGGTCAAGGCCTTCGTTCCCAAGAAGACCACCGACTCCGAGGCCCACATGTACATCCACCGGGCCTTCGACACCTACCACTACACGACGGGCACCCTGGACGTCTTCACGCACGAGTACGACAGCATGTGGACGCTGCCCACCGGCAAAAAGGTCACCAAGGGTGACTTCTCCTTCGGCGCGCGCTGGCGCAAGGAGGAGCCCGCACTGACGGTGGCGTCCGACGAACGGAGCTTCGACGACCTGAGGGTTCAGCGGGGCGCGACGCCGCTCCCGGACGGACGGATGACCCTCGACACGGTCTTCGCCGGGCAGGGCGCCCCGGCCGACTACGCCGGGCTACGGGCCAAGGGCAAGATCGCCGTGGTGCGCCGCAACGACACGGTCGCCTTGTGGCAGCAGGCGGACGCGGCCGCACAGGCCGGCGCACGGCTGCTGCTGGTCGTCAACGACGGGGTGGGCCGACTGGACCCCTGGTACATCGGCTTCCAGTCCTTTGCGTCCCTTCCGCCAGTCTCGGTGGCCACCCTTACCCAGGACGAGGGCGAGGGGCTGCTCACCCAGATCCAACACGGTAGGACCCCGCTGACTCTCGTCTCCAGCCGCGTCACGGACTACCTCTACGACCTGGTCCGTCACTACGTCGGCGCGATACCCGCCGACCCGACCTACCGCCCGAAGGAAGACGACCTGGCCCGCGTCGACGTCTCCTTCCGCAACTACCGTCCGGACAGGGCGGACGAATACCGCTCGGACGTCTGGCAGGGACTCGAGATGAGCGCCTCTTCCCTTCTCGAGTCTCCAGCCCAGGGTGAGCGCACCGACTGGGTCTCTGCTGACACGGACATCCAGTGGATCGAGCGGGCCCAGCTCCTCAGTGAAGTCAAGCAGTCGGGTCCGGTGGTGCGCTACAAGGCGGGCACCACCAGCGACCTTCACTGGTTCGGCCCGATCCAGCGTCCCCGCCTCAACAACCACACAGGGTGGCAGCGGAGGACTGACGACGAGATCCTTGTCGACATCCCGGCCTGGGGCGACTCCGGTCGCGACCACGTGGGCACGACCTTGGACAACCCAGGAGTCAGCAACACGGTCACGCTGTACCAGGGAGACCTACTCCTGGCCCAGAACTTCTTCGACTTCGTCTGGTTCTCCGGACTCAGCTCCAAGCGCCTTCCCTACCGGCTCGTCTCGGAAAATTCCCGGGGCTCCTGGACGAACCCGTACTCGACCAGTACACGGACCGAGTGGAATTTCACCTCAGCTGCCGGTGAGCCCGGCGTGGCCGCGGTCCTACCCTTGATCCAACTCGACTACAAGGTCGACACCGACACCGCGGGCAAGGCACGCCGGAATGCCAAGCTCGTGGTCACTCCCTCCCATCTCCCCGGAGGACCAAGCTCCGAGGCGATCAACGCCCTCACACTTGACATCTCCTACGACGACGGCACCACCTGGCAGAAGGCAACCCTCACCCACCGCGGTGACGGCTGGGAGACCAGACTCCGCGCCCCTGCCAACGCCGCGTACGCCACCCTGCGCACCTCCGCGCACGACGGCCAGGGCAACAGCGTGACTCAGAACATCACCCGCGCCTTCGGGCTGAAGTAGCCACCTCACCCCGTCACCCGGGCGGGGCCGCCCACCGCGGCCCCGCCCGGGTGACGGGCCTGGTTCCCGGCGGCAACTCAATTGCGCCCAGGCGGGATCCGCCGCAGCGGCACCCGCTCGCCCAGCGCCTAGGACAGACTCCGGACCGCAGCGAGAAGGCCGCACCGCTGGAGGGCGGGAAGGGTGGCAACCGCGACCAGTACGCAACGGGATGCAGGTCACCGCGCGCCCACACGACCGCGAGCACTATCGCCAGGAGTCGACGCCGGGTCGGCGGTATAGCAGCACTCTGCGCTCGCGTTCCGTCATGCCGCCCCACCCGCCGAACTCGATCCCATTGTCGAGGGCTTCGGCCAGACACTCGGTCCGTCCCGGCACCCGGCACAGAGGGCCTTGGCCCGCCTCTGCTCCGCGGGCTCCGCGAACAGCTCTTCCGAGTCGGTCGTCCGGCAGGCAGCATCCGGTGCCAGTGGGCACTCGCGCTGGCCATATCGTCCCCTCCCTTCCTTGACGCTCGCGACGACGATCTTGTGCCTCTGGCGGTTCCCGGCCAGTCGAGGATTGCCTCGCTGACACCCGTGACCATCCGGGGTGCGGGGCCTGTGGGACTTTGCCCGCCCAAAAGCCCACCAAAGTCCGCGCCGACCGGTCGCCGCGGCATCCACGACGACGGCACCGTCCGCAGCCGCCCGGTCCCCCCACTGGCGGGCGGCCAGCCTCCAGCCGCCGTACCAGGCCGGCAGAAGGACCACCAGTGGACCCTGAAGGAACACAGCCGCTCGCACTGACAGGAACCCGCGCGCGCACGCCGATGGCGACTGCACCCACAGGACACCGTCATCTGAGGATTCGTCAAAGGGCCGCCGGGGCACCCGTCCTACGCCCCGAGATCGTGCACATGCTCCGCAGACTCAAGGACCTGCACCGCCCCGTCCGTGCCGGCCACAGCCCGGGCTGCGGCCGGCACGGCATCGGCGGTGCCTCAGGGTGTCAGCTGGCTGTTGGCCAGGTCTGCAGCAGAGCAGCGATGTTCGCGGCGGTGCAGGTGGGGTCGGGGAACAGATCTTTGAGTGCGATGGCGTCGTCGCGGGTGGGCGCCCTCGCCCGCGCGGGGCATGTATTGCCCACCGTGGTGACCCGGGACGGAACCGTCGAACTCCTCGAATTGCCCCCTGGCCCGCCGCTGGGACTGGGCGGTCTGCCCTTCGAAGCAGCGGAGGTCGATCTGCCCGAAGGCAGCCTCATCGCCCTCTACACGGACGGCCTGATCGAAGCCTGAGACCATGACATCGACGCGGGCCTCACCAGGCTGCGCCAGGCCCTTGTCCGGCCGGCTCCGTCCCTGGAGGCCACCTGCGACACCGTGCTCGAAGCCCTGCTGCCCGCTCGACCAGATGACGACGCCGCACTGCTCCTGGCCCGCACCCACGCTCTCGGTGTCGGCCAGGTCGCCACCTGCGACCTGGACGCCGAGCCCGCCGCTATCGCCCAGACCCGGTCGAGCGTCTCCCAGCAGCTGAGTGCCTGGGGGCTGGAGGAACTCGACTTCACCACCGAACTGGTGGTCAGCGAACTGGTCACCAACGCCATCCGCTACGGTCGGCCCCCCATCCGGTTGCGACTGATCCATGACCACACCCTCCTGTGCGAGGTCTCCGATGACAGCAGCACCACCCCGCACATGCGCCGTGCCCGTGTCTTCGACGAGGGCGGGCGCGGCCTGCTCCTGGCCGCCCAGCTCGCCGAGCACTGGGGAACGCGCCACGCCCGCCACGGCAAGACGGTCCGGGCCGAGCTGAACGAGAGGGAGTGTAATGAATCAGAGGTCACGCAGATAGGCGGCAGCAAGTACGCCAGCGCGGTTTCGTGATCTATCCGCTGGCTTCGTCGGCGGCCGTCGGTAGACCAGGATTCGCCCCTGTCCTACCTCCTGGTCGGCCAGCCCGCCCTCCGCCGCACGATGAAACTCGCGGTTCTGGCCGCCGCCCTCGAACAGCGAACGGGCCCTGCACTACACGATGCCGGGCATGACCGACCGAGACCGCCAGCTACATCAAGCACCACCTCGGCCTGGCTGGCCGAAGCCATCAACTGTTCACCGATGACGCGGTCACATTGATCCACACCACTTCGCGCGGCTTCCCTCGCGCGGTCAACACCTCTGTCTGCCATCCCTCGTCGCCACGTTCGCGACCGGCAAGTCACTCGTCGACGAGAAGGCCGCCCAGTCCGCCGTCAGGAGCCCTCGACTGACAGAGTTTCGGCATTTACTCACTCGGAAGAGGATCTCTCTTGCCTCGCCACATACACCCCCCGCAGCGCGCCGAGAAACCCGAATACAGCGCCGATCCAGGCGAGCCATAGCCATGCACCCCCAAAAACAGGGTCCTCCGTCACCAACAGGTAGCTGGCCGCCACCCAAAAGACGCAGCCGCCGATGTTCGCCCAAAACCGCACACGTGGACTGAAATTCACTTTCCGGCCCCCCACAGACACGACGGCGCTGCCGATGATGACCAGCACAGTAGACGAATCGATCACAGTGCTGCCTCCTCGGGGACGACAACAGCCGCAGAAACTCACTGAGACACCTCGCCCACGGTCGCCCCGCTGGGACCACACCAGCGGGGCGATTTCACTTCCGCTCATCGGCCCCTTGAATGCCGCACCCGTCGGCATTTGTAGCGTCGCCCAACACGCCACACCGATCGGCGTCGGACGACGGGCCCTGTCGGTTAGCACGTGGCTGCCATCGGGGAGCGCCAGCCGTTGGGCAAGCCATCCAGAGGCTCTGGGGCCGCCGTTCACGGCACCACCCTCTGTGACCGTGCGGACGTGAGCGAAGCCGTGCTGAAGGTAGTACTGCTGGAGCGGTTCGTACGTCGTCCATGCATCGAGTCGGAGCCAGGCGGCTCCAGAGCTATAGGCCCGGTCTCCCGCCCCGCTGAACAGTTGCCCTCCAAGTTCCCTACCGGCGTGGGATACGTTGGGCTTGTTTACGGACATCGAAGGTTCGGCGAACTGGAGCCCGCTCGCTCCTTCGTGGCCAGAAAGATCAGCGAGAACATGCCCAACGATCCGCGCGCCGAGCCCGCAAACGTCAACTCGCCAACCTGATCATCCGGCAGATATGGGGGACGCTGAGCGTCGTCCCGCTCAACTGCCCGCATACCGCTCCAGGGCTGCTTCCAGTTCGGGCTGGTTGAACCCGTTCAGGGTAGGCCAGCCGGTGTAGCTGGTGTCCGTCTAGTCGAATCGCAGTCGTGTCTGGCCCATGCCGTTGCGCCACTCGTACTCCACAGCGGGTTCACTGATGGCCGCCAGGTTCAGACCCAGGGACGCCAGGATGCGGCCGACCTCATGGTCGAAGACAACTCCGCGCGGCAGCGGGTAGGGCTGCGGCCGACGGTCGACGACGCGGGTGTGTCAACTTAACGGCTGATCTTGGTTGTTGAAGTGTCAGTTATTGCTCGGGGTCAGGCGGCCCTCGAAGGCGATCTGGAAGGCGTTGAGTGGGGCCTTCGTGCGCCGTGAGGCGCTGGTGATTCGAGTGGGGGTGAGAGACCAACCACCGTCGGGCCGTCGCAGCGGTTCGGCAGGAGCTGAGGACAGCCTGTCCCGGGAGGCGCCGGGTCGGGTGGGAGCGGTCCTGACAAAGCCGGGGTGCGGCAGAACTGCCAGATGCCGTAGGTCCGGTGAGCGGGTCGGAGAGGAGTACGCGAGGAACCGATGCCATAACGCCCCTCAACACTCGTACTGGCTCAAATCTGGTAGATATGGGCCAGGAACGGCGCGTACCCGCCCAATGAGGACGGGGAACTCCCGGGAATCGTGAAGCCGGTGACCGGGAGGCTGCGGGGAAGATCTGCGGCGTACTCGCAGCGAGGCCGTTGGGGCGAGCTTCAGCGCCGCCTGGACCACCCGGTCGGCGATTGTGGGAATGCCCAGCTTGCGGACCCTCCCGGAACCGCCGGGCTTCGGGATCACGCGCTCGCGCACCGGCAGCGGACGGAATGTCCCCGCCTTCAACGCGGTTCGCAGATCCTCCAGGAACCCGGGCACCCCGATACTCTCCTCGACCCAGGCGGCCGCCGTTGTCGGGGCGAATGTACGCCTCGATGGGTGACACGGTGTGGCCGAGCTCCACCGCGTAGGCCACGGTCGGGGTGGCGCACCACGCCGGGCCCCTCGGCCGCTCGCCCGTGGGTGTGAACGGCGACGGCAGGTGCTCGTCGAGGTCGATGTGGGAGAGGTCCACCAGCCACGAGCCCGGCATCTTGGGATCGAAGCCGGGCTTCCTCACGTGCACCGGGGCGCCCAGGCCGACCACGGTGCCGTTCGCGGCCGCAGCGAAGGCCATGTTCACATCGATGCCGACCACGAACCGCTTCGCGCACTCGGCGTCGGTCAGCGGCCGGGCCCAGTCGTACGCCTCCTCCACCAGGACCTCGTCCGGGGTCCGCTCATGAAAGCGCGGCAGGTGAGCGAGCAGCGGGTGCCCGTCCGGGGCCTCGCACGGGGCGCACTCCACCGCGTGTTTGCCGAGGGAGCCGGGGTTGTGCTCGCTGTGCCGCTGCCCCCTCTCGTCCGGCTCGCTCGCCCGCGTGGGCGGGTGCAGGGCCGTCATCAGCTCCAGGCCGTTCACGGCCGTGGAGCCGCGCGGGGTCAGCACCCGCTGTGCGTAGGTGCCCAGGAGCTGCGCCAACTCGGCCGGCGGCAACTGCGCCGCGTCGTGCCAGGAGCGGGTATCGAGGGCGCCCCAGCCCAGGATGCACAGCTGGACGCACGAGCGCCTGCCGCCTTCGGCGGGGCGGTAGATCCGGGCCCACGGACCGAACCCGCGTTTGGTCAGCTTCCAGGCGGCCCTGTCCAACTGCTTGAGGACCTTGTGCCCCTCGGGCAGCCGCCCCGCCCGGCGCTCCTCATCACCCAGCCGGGCAGGCAGGCCGAAGCGCACCGCGGCCGCCTCGGTAAGCACCAGGACCGGATCGGCGTCCTTGCCGTGGCGGCTGAGCCGGGGCGCACCAAGCTGCGCCTCGGTAAGCGTCCACTCCACCAAGGCCGCAACAGACTTGGCGGGCACGTCCAGCACCAGGCCCCGAGGCAGTACGCGACGACCCGCCCGCTGGCGTCGGCGTCGACGACCGCGAGCGGCCCCTGGGCGAAACGCGCCTCGGCGGCCGCGGTGGCGGGGCTGGGCTTCGGCGCCGTCCTCGTCGCGACCGGGCGGTCAGGCGCGGGCGGAAGCCCGGTGTCCGCGGGCCGGGCAGGGGGTGGAAGCGGAAGGTGGCGGGGTGCGCGGAGCGCTCGTCACGGCCTCGGGGGCCGTGGACTGCTGACGGGCTTGCGCGGGGGCGGGTGTACGCGGCACAGGCGCCGCGACGCCGTTAGGGGTCGCGGCCACCGCCGTTTCCGGCGCGGGTTCGACGGAGGGGGCGGGGAAACGGGAGGCGAGGCCTTCCAGGAGGCGCGCGTAGGCGGCACGCTTCGGCGGCCGGCACTCCGTCCTGCCCGACTCCCAATTGCTGACCGACTCACGCCGAGCCTTAAGGACTGAAGCTTCCCCTTGATCGTGGACACCTGGAGACTGGGACGTGAGAGCCCAGAGGAAGCAGTGCCAGACACCTCACGATGCCAACGCGTCAAGCCGCAGCCGCGAGTTCGGTGGGGAAGGCGGTGTGTTCGTCGAACAGCTTGCGGTGCTGGAGGCAGTGATTGAGCTGGCCGATCATGCGGTTGAAGCAATGCCACGAAGTTAACGCCGCGGACGCCGAGTCAAGGGCGTCGGCTGTCGGTGGGCAGCTGAGGCGGTAGGCAATCGGGAGCGAGCCGGTAGGTCGCGTTTGCGATCTTTTCGAGGAGACCTTCCCGCGTCCAGCGGCCCAGCTGGACGCAGAAGCTGTCGTAGTGGCTGAAATCGAGGGCCGTGGCCAGCTCGCGCGCGTGCCAGGAACGATGAGGAGCGGTTCGCATGTGCTGGAGGACTTGGTTGCGTTGACCACTGCGGCCTTTTGCTGCTGATGATGAGGGCTCGGTGTGGACCTCGACGGCGAGGCTGCTGACGTTCTGGCTGGTCAGGGGGTGCTCACTGGTTGGGTTCGCCGGATAGCGCGAGGTTGGGCACTTCACCTTGCGGGCACTGATGCGTGAGCGCCGGGGCGGCAGCAGAGCGCATAGGACCGCGGAGGAAATGCCGCTGGCGGTGCGATTGGACGGGGTCGGCAGGACGTGGTCTGCGCGGATCAGCTGGTCACGGGCAGCTTGAAGGGCGACGGTGAAGCTGGCCCGGTCCGGGTCGGTACCGGGGACGGACTCGACGGCGTCGGCCATCGCCATGCGCAGGGCCTGGTAAAGGGTGAGCAGAGCCCACACTTCCTGCTCGAGTCCGCGCGGTTCTTGGGAACGCAGGACTCGCCCGGTCAGCAGGGTGTGCCGCAGCGAGTAGAAGGCGGACTCGATCTCCCAGCGCTCGTGATAGAGGCGGACCAGGGCCTCGGCGGGGTCGTGCCGATGGTCGGTGAGGGTGGTCGCGAGCCGGTAGCGGCCTGTGATGCGCTGTCCGCCGCTGGTGGTGATGGTGATGTCGGCCTCGATGACGCGGACGCGCAGGTCGTGGAAGCGAGTGAGGTAGGAGCCGTCGGGGAGAACCGCCAGCACCGCGGGGCGCCGGTGGGCACACAACCGCACCAGGAACTGGGAGCCGGTGCCGGCGACGGCGCGAAGGAAGTCGTCGCCGTCGAAGGCTCGATCTGCCAGCAGGAGCATCTGCGGGGTCAGCCGGGGCAGCAGCTGGGTCGCCTGGACGGTCTCGCCGTTCTCGGACGGGCCGAAGACCGCGCCGAGCAGGCCGCGAGTCCCGGTCTCGCATAGCACGGTCAGCCTCAGGGACGGGTAGCCGGACATGCCCCAGTGGTGCCGGACCTTGCCCAGCAGGGCCCGGACGCGCGGCAGATCCGGCGCCTTGAGGGAGCTGCAGCCGTCGAACGCCACGGTCCGCCAGCGCCGGTAGCGGACGCCGGGCGTGGATGGCCGTGCCAGCGGCACCGCCAGAACGTCGAACAGCATGCGCAACGGTTCTGGCCCCAGACGTCGGCGCAGCTGTCGCAGGGCTGCTTCCGAAGGAGTGCGCAGGTCGATGCCCGTCAGGCCAGCTACGAGCTTGTCCCAGACACGCCGGTATCCCAGAGCCGGGAACAGTCCCAGGGCCAGGACGAAGTAGATGCCGACTCGGGACGGAAGCGTACGCACACGGGCCTGAACCGTCCTGGTCTCCTCGAGCACATCATCGACGAGCTCGAACGGTATGTGCTCCGTCAGCCCACCGAGGTGACCAGGGGCGAAGGCGCCCGCGGCAACGGTCGTAGTGCGCGTCACGGTGCAGGTGGCAAACTGGCTCGACAACGGGATCCCCTGATCAGGAACGTCTTGGTCGACTTCCTCCTACCAGGGGATCCCGCCCTGCACGGCCAGAACCACCCATCTTGGACTCGCCCTTGACTCGGCGTCCGCGGTGTTAACTTCGTGGCATTGGCGGTTGAAGAGGTTCCTCTGGGCGGCTGCGTGCCAGTCGCCGTGCTCGCGTCGTCGCCGGTAGTGGGTGTTAGCGCCAGCGGACGCTCGGAGTGAGGCGAATGCCCAGAGGTATCCGGCGTGGTTGAGCCGGTCGTTCTTCACCCAACGGCGGGTGATGCTGGATTTCTTGCCGGAGGCCCTGGTGATGGGCGAGGCCCCGGCGTACGCCTTCAGACCACGGGCGTCGGCGAAGCGGGTGCGGTCGTCCCCGATCTCAGCCAGGATCCGGGCGGCGAGCTGGATGCCGAGCCCCGGGAAGCTCAGCAGAATCTCGGCGTCCGGGTGGTGAGGGAAAGCCTCTTCCACCGCTTCGGCGAGCTGGTCGGCTGCCGTGCAGGCAGCCTCCAGCTGGATGAGGAGAGCGAGCATCTGCTTGCCAAGGGCTTCCTCGACCAGCGGCGGCTGGTGGGCCCAGGCTGCGCGGAAGACGTCACGCATCCGGTCAGCCGGGGAACGACGCACCGCGCCCCTGACCAGACCGCGACTCCAGTTGTCTCCAAGCACTACCAGCTGGCCTCGACGTGACCACGGCGAGGACCGCCTGCTGCTGTAAGCCGTCTCTAAAGGCGGCACACCTGCGAGCCGTCGCCTCTTGGCCCAGCACACCCAGACCTCGTACCTGAAAATGATTATCATCATGCTACGGTCGTCGCACACTCAACCTTTGACCTGTCCCTTACCCGGAGTGACTCATGCGCGTCCCGTCCCGTCTCCTGCTTATCCCGGCGGTCCTCGCCGCCTCCGCCCTGCTCACCGGCTGCTTCGCGTCCACGGAGGCCACCGGCACCGGCCCGGGCGAGCGCCTCCGCGTCGCGATGATGCAGCCGCCGCGCTCGGGCCTGTCTCCGCTCTCCGACGACGCGTTCAAGCTGTCCCGTTGGTCCACGGCGGAAACGCTCGTGAGACTGAACGCGGACGGCGACGCCGAGCCCGCGCTGGCCACCGCGTGGAAGCAGTCCGGCCGGAGCTGGACCTTCACCCTCCGCGAGGGCGTCACGTTCCACGACGGCACCAGGCTGACCGCCGAGGCCGTCGTCCGCTCCCTCACCACTGCCGCTGGTGCCTCCCCCAAGCCCCGCATACTCGACGGCGTCGAGCTGACCGTGAAGAAGAGGGACGCCGACACCGTGGTCGTCACCACCCACGAGGAGGACCCCTTGGTCCCGCAACGGCTCAGCTCCCCGCAGTTGTCGATCCTCGCAGCGAAGGCGTACAGAGGGGAAACGGTGAATCCGGTCGGTGCCGGCACCGGCCCCTTCGAACTGACCAAGGTCAATGGCACTTCCTCCGCCGCCCTCGAGCGCTACGACGACTACTGGGGCGGCAAGGCCAAGGCTCCCGGCATCGACGTGACGTTCGTGCCCGACGGCACTGCCCGCGCCGCCGCCCTGCGCAGCGGCGAGGCCGACATCGTCGAGGCGGTGCCCGTCTCGCAGGCCGCGCTGCTGGAAGAGGACCTGATCACCGAGGTCCCGATGCCGCGTACCAACACGCTGTACCTCAACACGGAGAAGGGTGCCTTCAAGGACCCGGCGCTGCGGGCGGCGGCTCGGGAGGCGATCGATGCCGAGTCGATCGTGAAGGGCGTGTACGAGGGGAGGGCCGACGTGGCCGAGGGGCTGCTCGGGCCCGCTCTGCCGTGGGCGTCCGACCTGCGCGAGCCAGCGCGCCGTGCGAAGTCCGGTGATCCGGCGGGCAAGAGCATCACCATCGGTACGTTTACCGACCGGGCCGAACTGCCCGAGGTGGCCGCCGCGCTGCAGCAGCAGCTGAAGAGAGCGGGGTTTCAGGTGAAGCTGGAGGTCCGCGAGTACGCCAATATCGAGTCCGACGCCTTGGCGGGCGCGTTCGACGCGTTCATCCTCTCCCGGGCCACCGTCCTCGATTCCGGCGATCCGGCCGCGTACCTGTACAGCGACTTCGCCTCCGACGGTTCGTTCAACATCCCCCAGCTCGCCGATCCGGCTGTGGACGAGGCCCTGGACAAGGCGGGCGCGACGCCGACCGGTGATGCCCGCCGCCGAGCCGTCGTCGACGCCGAGGCCGCCGTGCTCGCCACGGACGCGGCCGTGCCGATGCTCCACGAGCGCGTGATCCAGGGCGATGCCGCCGACGTGGTCGGCGCGGCCCACGACCCGCGCGAGCGGGAACTGGTCACGCTTGACACCCACGTCAGGTGAGGCCGACCACAGCGGGGGCGACCCGCGCCTTCTCCCTCGCCGCCGCGCTGGCCGCTGTCGGCCTGCTGCCCTGGCTCTCCGGCCGGGATCCGGCCCTGACCGTGCTGCGTGCCCGGTCCGCCGAACAGGAGCCGACCGAGGAGGCGCTGTCCGCGATCCGCCGGGACCTCGGCCTGGACGCCGGTCCGCTCTCCCTGCTCGGTGACTGGGCCACCGGGCTGCTGCGCGGCGACCTCGGCACCTCCTGGGTGTCGGGGACGGACGTCCTGCCGTCCGTCGTCTCCGGGCTTCAGGTGTCGCTGGGCCTGATGGCCGCCGCGCTGGCCGTGGCGGTGCTGTTGGCTGTGGCCCTGGTGGCGCCCGTACTGGTGCGGGGGCGGAGGTCGGCAGGGGCGTTCGCCGCCATGGCCGCCGCCGTGCCGGAGTTCCTCCTGGCCACCGTGGCGCTGCTGGTGTGCGGAGTGTGGCTGGGGTGGCTGCCGACGTCCGGCTGGCAGGGGCCCGAGTACCTGCTCCTGCCCGCACTCGCGCTCGGTGTCCCTGCGGGCGGCCTGCTCGGGCGGCTCGTCGCGGACGCGCTGCCCGCCGTACTGGACGAACGATGGGTGGAACTGTGGCAGGGAGCGGGAGTGAGCCGGACCCGTGTCTCGGTCGCCGCGCTGCGTCGCGTACTGCCGCCGCTGGTACCGCAGTTCGGGATGGTCGCCGTCGGCCTGACGGGCGGCGCGGTCGCGGTGGAAACCGTCTTCGCGGTGCCCGGCATCGGACGTACCGCGCTGGGCGCGGCCAAGGCGCAGGACCTGCCGCTACTCCAGGGGGCCGTCTTCGCCCTGCTCGCCCTGGGCCTGGTCACCGGCGCGCTGGCCGCCCTCGTACGACGCCGGCTGCTGGGCCCCGCCCTGCGTGACGCCGGGCTCTCGCTGCCGCCGGCCCGCCCGGTCCCGGCGCACCCGGCGATCCCGGCCACCCTCGGAGCCCTGCTGCTGACCGCGATCGGCTGGGGCCTGCTCCGCGACCCGTACGCGGTCGACACCACGGCTCGGCTGGCCCCGCCCTCCTGGTCGAACCCGATGGGCACCGACGGGCTCGGCCGCGACGTGCTGGCCCGGCTCGGCCACGGGGCCGCCTCCACGGTCGGCACGGCGGCGGCCGTGTGCCTGCTGAGCCTGGTGGTCGCCCTGGCCCTCGGCTTCCTGCCCGGCATCGCGGCGGGCGCGGCGGACATCGCCAACGCGCTGCCGCCGGTGATCGTCGGCATCCTGGTCGCGGCGGCAGCCGGCCCCGGTACCGGCGGAGCGGCCCTCGCGGTCGCGCTGATCTCCTGGCCGCCCCTGGCGGCGCATGCGGCGGCGCTGGTGCAGGAGGTACGGGCGTCGGCGTTCCTGACCGCCCAACGCGCTATAGGCGCACCGCCGCTGTGGATTCTCACCCGGCACGTCCTGCCGTCCGTCGCCGCCCCGGTCGCCCGCCACGCCCTGCTGCGGCTGCCCGGCATCGCCCTCGCCCTGGCCTCCCTGGGATTCCTCGGCCTCGGCGCCCAGCCGCCCGCCCCCGAGTGGGGCCTACTCCTCGACGAGTCCCGCGCCTACGTGGAACGCGCCCCCTGGGCGGCCCTCGCCCCGGCCGCCGCACTGGCCCTGCTGGCGGGACTGGCCGTGTCGGGCGCGGCATACGCGCAGGACCGGGGAGGCCGGCGCACGACCGGCCGCACTGTACGGAAGGAGACCGCCCATGCAGTCTGAAGCACTGCTGTCGGTGCGTGACCTGCGGATCGCGTTCGGCGAGGTCGAGGCGGTGCGGGGACTGACCTTCGACGTCCGCCCGCGCGAGGTGTTCGCCCTCGTCGGGGAGTCTGGCGCGGGCAAGTCCCTCACCGCCCGGGCATTGCTCGGCATGGTGCCGCGCGGCGCGACCGTCGGCGGCAGCGTGCGATTGCGGGACTCCGCCGATCTCGTCGCCGAACGCGGGCGCCGGATCACCCTCGTCCCCCAGGACGCCCTGTCCGCCCTCTCCCCCGTCCACGCTGTCGGCGACCAGCTCGCCGCCGCCGTACGGTCGGTACGGCGCCTGTCCCGCAGGGAGGCGCGCGCCCGGGCCGTGGCGGCACTGGACCGGGTAGGCATCCCGGACGCCGCGCGCCGGGCACGGGCCTACCCCCATGAGTACTCGGGCGGCATGCGGCAGCGCGCGGTGATCGCCATGGCAACGGTCAACGAGCCCGACGTCGTCGTCGCAGACGAGCCGACCACCGCGCTGGACGAGGAACGCCGCGAGCAGGTGCTGCGGGTGCTCGCCGAGCAGCGGGAAGCGGTCGGCGCCGCACTGGTCCTCGTCACCCACGACCTGGACGTCGTACGGGCCCACGCGGACCGCGTGCTGGTGATGTACGCGGGGCGGGCGGCCGAACTCGGCCCGGCCCGGCAGGTCCTGGGCCGTCCGCGCGCCCCGTACACGGCGGGCCTGCTGGCCTCGCTCCCGCAGGACGGCCCCCGGCGCCGCCGGCTGCCGGTGCTCCGCGGCACGCCGCCCGCGCCGGACGCCCTCGGGCCGGGCTGTGCCTTCGCGCCGCGCTGCCCGCTGGCGACGGACCCGTGCCGCGAGCGCGAACCCGAACCAGGGACCGTGGACGGACGCCTGGTCGCCTGCCATCACGCCGCCGACGTGCCCGACCCTCTCCGGGAGTTCGTGTGAACCACCCCCTCCTGGACGTCCGCGACCTCGTCGTCCGCTACGGCCCGGTGGCCGCCGTGGACCATGTGTCGTTCGCACTGGACGCTGGTGAGACCCTCGCCCTCAACGGCCCCTCCGGGTGCGGCAAGTCCTCCACGGCCCTCGCGGTGCTCCAGCTACGCAGGCCTGACGCCGGGAAGGTCCGCTTCGAGGGGCGGGAGCTGACACCCCTGACGGAACGCGAACTGCGCCCGCTGCGCCCGCGCATGCAGCCGGTCTTCCAGGACCCCTACGGCTCTCTCAGCCCCCGCCACCGCATCTCCGACGCAGTGGCCGAGCCACTGAAGGTGCACGGCAGGTGGAACCCGTCCGAGGGACCCGCCCGCGTGGCCGAGCTGCTCGAGCGGGTCGGCCTCGACCCGTCGTGCGGGGACCGGCGACCGCACGAACTCTCCGGCGGCCAGTGTCAGCGGGCCGGAATCGCCCGCGCCCTCGCCTCCGGACCGCGGCTGCTCGTCCTCGACGAACCCGTGTCGGCACTCGACGCCTCCGTGCGGGCCGGCGTGCTGAACCTGCTCGCCGACCTCCAGGACGAGCTGGGCCTCGGTTACCTGTTCATCTGCCACGACCAGGCGGTCGTACGGCACTTCGCAGACCGGGTGGTCGAGATGCGGGACGGACGCA
The DNA here is from genome assembly GCF_040296405.1 of Streptomyces sp. NPDC002133. Lineage (NCBI taxonomy): Bacteria > Bacillati > Actinomycetota > Actinomycetes > Kitasatosporales > Streptomycetaceae > Streptomyces > Streptomyces sp. NPDC002133. The sequence continues at coordinate 69,092 of NZ_JBEOXF010000017.1, forward strand.
TCGTCCACTCCTGACAACTGGGATGACGCCCACTGGACGGACGGCGGCGAATGGGTTCTCCTGGGCGCCGACAACACGCTGCGCCGCGTTCCCCCTCCCTCGTCGGGTAGGCCCCTGCACCATGCAGGCCACATGATGATGCGCCGCTGGGACGCCGGTACCGATGGCGGCCCCACGGGGTGCTGAAGGGGCGCACAAGTTGGCGCGCCCCTGTCGGCGTACGCAACACGGTCAGCCGGCCAACGGAAGCGGCATCGCCCGCACCACCGGTGTCGCAGGCCAGCCACGACGGCCGAACACCGCCCAGCGCAGGCCACAAGGTGCAGGAAGGGCAGGTGCCGCTGCGTTCCATCAACTCGCGATCCAGCCCCGGCCAGGTACGCAGCAGCGACTGAAGCAGCGAGGCCGGAGCGTGAAATGAACGAGGGGGCGAAATACCGGACGGAGAGGCGGCATCATGCCATGCGAGCCAATTGGTATTGACTATCGTTTTCATATAGTCTTTGGTGCCGACGATAAGAAATGGTGGTCTCCATGGCAGTTCCGAAGCGGAAGATGTCTCGCAGCAACACCCGTCACCGCCGCGCCCAGTGGAAGGCCACGACGCCTCAGCTCGTGCCCGTCACGGTCGACGGCTCCGTCTACCAGGTGCCGCAGCGGCTAGTGAAAGCGTACGAGCGCGGCCTCCTGCACCCCGAGGACTGATCCTTCATGGCGCAGGACCTGCTGCCCGTCACCGTGCTCTCGGGCTTTCTGGGAGCCGGCAAGACCACGCTGCTCAACCATGTCCTCGGCAACCGCGAGGGCCTGCGAGTCGCGGTGATCGTCAACGACATGAGCGAAATCAACATCGATTCGGCGCTGGTGCGCGGGGGCGAGGCGGCACTCTCACGCACCGAGGAACGCCTGGTCGAGATGACCAACGGATGCATCTGCTGCACCCTGCGCGACGACCTGCTCGAGGAAGTGGACCGGCTCGCCCGTGAAGGGCGCTACGACTACCTGCTGATCGAGTCCAGCGGCATCTCGGAACCGATGCCGGTGGCGGCCACCTTCTCCTTCCCGCGCGACGACGGGGCGACACTGCGCGACCTCGCCCGGCTCGACACGATGGTCACCGTGGTCGACGCGGCCAACTTCCTGCCGGAACTGGCCGGGGGTGACGGCCTCGCCGAGCGCGGACTCGACCAGTACGAGGACGACGAGCGCACGGTCAGCGACCTGCTCATGGATCAGATCGAGTTCGCCGACGTCATCGTGCTTAACAAGCTGGACCTCGTGGACGAGCGAGAGCGTGAGCAGCTCAACGCCGCGCTCCACCGCCTAAACCCGGTGGCCCGGATCGTGCCCGCCAGCCGTGGGCGCGTGGAACTGTCCGAGGTTCTTGGTACCGGCCTCTTCGACCTGGAACGGGCCCAGCAGGCTCCCGGATGGGTGCGGGAGCTGAACGGGGACCACATGCCGGAGACCGAGGAGTACGGAATCTCCAGCACGGTCTTCCGCTCGGACCGCCCCTTCCATCCCGACCGCCTGTGGACGTTCGTAACTGACGGGCTCGACAGCGGCCGGTACGGACAGGTTCTGCGCTCCAAGGGCTTCTTCTGGCTGTCCAGTCGGCCGAACGTGACCGGTCTCTGGTCGCAGGCGGGCTCCGTGGCCCGCTTCGAGCCGTCCGGCGCACGTGACTCCAGGACCACGCAGGGTCAGGAACTGGTCTTCATCGGTACGGATCTGCGCGCGGAGACCCTCCACGAAGCCCTGTCCGAATGCCTGATGTCCGAGGGTGAGGCGCGGCCCGCGGCCGATCACTTCCCCGAGTGGGACACGTACGGGATCGACGACGCGTGTGAGCACGAGCACCCGGACACCGTGGCGTCCCACCTCTGAACTGCGGGCCGGACGGTGGTCGTAGCCACGGCATCGTCCGGTCCGGTCCGTACCCGCATGCAGGCGGGCCCCGTCGACCAGGACATCGGTCGACGGGGTCCATTCCCGCGCGGCTCCAGGGCCTCCCTTCACCCGGGGGTCGTTTGCCGTGCAGCCGCCTCGGCCTGCGTGAGCGGGGCCGTGCGGTCCCAGCCGTTCCACAGGCGAACGGCCTGGTGTACGCAACCGATTTCGGCCATGAACGGCGCCGGGTCGACAGCCACCAGGACCGGAGCCGCTGCGTAGTGGTCCCCGAGGGAGGTCGCACCGCTGCGGGTGCGCCACAACTCCACGAGGAAGGGCAGGATGTCCAGGTTTCCCGGGAGAGCGAGAATCACGTGGCCGCTCCCTACGGTCCGGCGGAGCGACAGCAGGTCCTGGCGAAGGATCACGGCTGGGCTCCCGGTGGCAGCGTTGGGAGCGATCGACTCGATACGCGGATCGTCTCCGGAAGGGAAGCGCTGGACCGAGGGACGCTCCTCGTTCCGTCCGTGGACCGACACCGCCAGGGCGACTGCGTCCGGCGACAGCCGCAACCCGAGCAGCGGGTCGGGGGCCGCGGCCCATGCACCCCTGCCCTGCGCCAGCTCATGGTCGGTCAGCAAGACCTCGTCGAGGGCGACTCTGATGGCATGCTCATCGAGATCCACTCCGGTGAGGACAATCTCGTTGCGCCGCTCCCCGTAATAGTCGTGCCAGAACCACGACGCGAGGGTGCGCCTCGCTCGCACGCGTCCAGGCAGTCGGTTCGCCGGACCATCGCGACTCCGGCCAGCTGGGTGCGCAGGTCGGTGAGCTGGGCTTCGTGGTCGAGGCGCGGCACCTTGGCCGGACCCAGCAGCCGCGGCAGACGGTGACCGTGGGCCGGGCCGCCTCCGACGTGGGGGCGGCCTTCTTGGTGCGGCGGCTCACCGTACGTTCTTTGCGGCGCGGTTCCAGGCGGTGTCGCGCAGCAGACGGAGGCCGTTGAGGCCGACGATGACGGTCGAGCCCTCGTGGCCGAGAACTCCGAGCGGCAGCGGCAGGTGGCCCACCAGGTCCCAGATGACCAGGCCGGAGATGAACACTGCGGCGATGACCAGGTTCTGCACCACCAGGCGGCGGGCCGCCCGCGAAAGGCTCACGACCGTGGGGACGGTGGCGAGTTCGTCGCGGACGATGACGGCGTCGGCGGTCTCCAGGGCGAGGTCGGAGCCCGCGTGGCCCATGGCGATGCCGGTGTGGGCGGCGGCCAGGGCGGGGGCGTCGTTGACGCCGTCGCCGATGACCAGCACCTTGCGCCCTCGGGCCTCCAGGCGCCGTACGGCTTCGACCTTGTCCTGGGGCAGGAGGCCGGCGTGGACCTCGTCGCCGGTGATGCCGACCTCGGCGGCCAGGCGGGCGGCGGCGCGCGGGTTGTCGCCGGTCACCAGCATCGGGGTGTTGCCGGTCAGGGTGGTCAGGGCGGCGACGGTCGCGGCGGCGTCGGGACGCAGCCGGTCGGCGATGCCCAGCACGCCGACCGGGGAGCCGTCACGCAGGACCACGACGGCCGTGCGGCCGCCGTCCTCCAGGTCGGCCGCGACCTCGGCGGCGCGGGCCGAGCCGGTGTCGTTGCCGTCGAGGAGGCGAGCGGGGGCGCCGACCGCAACCGTGTGGCCGTTGACGGTGGCGGTGACACCGACGCCGGGAGTGGAGGTGAAGTCCCGCATGTCGGCGATGGCCAGGCCGCGGGTGCGGGCGGCGTCGACGACGGCGCGGGCCAGGGGGTGTTCGCTGGGGTGCTCGGCGGCGGCCGCCAGTGCCAGCAGGGTGTCCTTGTCCAGTCCGGGGCCTTCCAGGGGCAGGGTGCGGATGTCGGTGACGCGGGGGGTGCCCTCGGTGAGGGTGCCGGTCTTGTCGAGTGCGACCGCGTCGACCTGCCCGAGTCGCTCCATGACGACAGCGGACTTCACCAGGACGCCGTGGCGTCCGGCGTTGGCGATGGCCGAGAGCAGCGGCGGCATCGTCGCCAGGACCACCGCGCACGGCGAGGCCACGATCATGAAGGTCATCGCCCGCAGCAGTGAGCCGGCGAGGTCCGCACCGAACGCGAGAGGGACCGCGAAGACGGCCAGGGTCGCGAAGACCATGCCTAGGCTGTAGCGCTGCTCGACCTTCTCGATGAACAGCTGGGTGGGCGCCTTGGTCTCGGAAGCCTCCTCGACCATGGCCACGATCCGGGCGATCACCGAGTCGGAGGCGTCCCGCTCGACCTTGACCCGCAGGGCGCCGGTCCCGTTCAGGGTGCCGGCGAAGACCTCGTCCCCGGTCTCCTTCGCGACCGGCAGCGGCTCGCCGGTGATGGTGGCCTGGTCGACCTCGCTGGCGCCCTCCAGCACCCGGCCGTCCGCGCCGACCCGCTCACCGGGCCGGACCAGGATGACGTCGCCAATCACCACGTCCTCGGTCGCGACGCTCTCCTCGCTCCCGTCATCGGCCAGCCGGGTCGCGGTGGCCGGGGCGAGGTCGAGCAGACCGCGGACCGCGTCCTGGGTGCGGGCGGTCGCCAGGGCTTCCAGGGCACCGGAGGTGGCGAAGATGACGATCAGCAGCGCGCCGTCCATCACCTGCCCGATCATGGCCGCGCCGATCGCGGCAACGATCATCAGCAGATCGACATCCAGGGTCTTCTCCCGCAGCGCGGTCAGCCCGGCCCAGGCCGGCTCCCAGCCACCCGTGACGTAGGCGGCGGCGTAGAGGGGGCCCCACGCCCAGGCGGGTGCGCCGGTCAGCTGGAGCGGCAGCGCGATCAGGAACAGCACCAGCGCCGCGGCGGCCCAGCGCGCCTCGGCCAGGGCGAACACCCGGGTACGGCGCTTCGGCGCCGTCCGGGAGGCGGCCGGAGCTGCCCGTTCGGGCCGCTGGAGCAGGTCAGAAGGCATGACAAAACAACCCTTCAGGGCGGAAGACGGCAACGCGTCCACCGTACAGGAACATCTGAACAGGTCTTCAAGTGTCACCGGTAGGATGGGCGGCATGGGTCACGGAGCCGACGACAAGAACCACGCCACCCCCCGCGAGCGCCTGGACGCGGCGGGAGCCACCGACGTCGCCGCCACCCTTCAGGCCCTGGCGACCCCTTCACGGCTGTACATCCTGGCCCGCCTCCAGGAAGGCCCCTGCGCGGTCGGCGACCTCGCCGAGGCCGTGGGCATGGAAGCCTCCGCCTGTTCCCACCAGCTCCGCCTGCTGCGCAATCTCGGACTCGTCACCGGAGAACGCCGTGGCCGTTCCATCGTCTACGCCCTCTACGACAACCACGTCGCCGAGCTTTTGGAACAGGCCCTCTTCCACGTCGAGCACCTGCGGCTCGGCCTGCGCGACGCCCCCGCGGCCGAAGCAGTATCGACCGCGGTCCGGCGGTAGGCGGTCACGTTCCGCGACTCTCACAAATGACCATCTGTGAGAGTTCCGCGACAGGCCCCGGAGTGATCACGTTTCCGTAGGTCGTCGTTCGCAAAAGCCCCCTCAAAACCCGCACGTTGTGCGACGGGGTTCTGAGTAGGGTCGGGGACTGGCGCGGTGGCTGACGCTCCGTTTCCAGTCCCCGCCGCTTCAAACCGTGCATGCGGTTCTCCCGCACACGGCTTTCCGACATCGTTCACCGACAGGCATGCGCCGTCGCCCAGCGTACGTTTCCGGTAAGGCGGTAGACCCCGAGCCGGGTGATCCACGCGTACGTGTAACGCGTGACCCAGTTCCGGCCCGCTCTGCCGTGTTTCCGGCTGGTGAAGATCGCCAGCCGTTCGTGGACATAGCTATCGATCACGTTGAACTTCCGCCCAGAGTGCCGAAAGCACAGGTCACGACAGACACGGAGGGAACTCCGCCGCTCCGCGGCTCCGCTCCAAGGACCCATTCCTCCCCGGCCATGAAGGCCGGGGCCTCCTGGGAGAAATCAGGTGAAGTCGACAGCACGACCATTGTCGAAGCGCATCGACGCTGGAACTTCCCTCTGCTGAGCTGTCAATGGCCAGGAACAAACAAACTCTCTTTGTCCATGCTCCTTGTTTCGCTCGAAACACGTCGTTACCTTCGCCTTTCAGGTGAAGCGCTTCGACACTCCAAAGGGAAAGGGCCGCCGCCATGAGTCACGAGTTGCGCCGGAGGAGGGACGCTACGACTTCATCCGACGCCCACCTGGACCGACTGCACGCGAACGGGGTGGCCGTCGACCTCGCCACCCCGACCGCCTCGCCGCCGCCCTGGTTCACCCCGACGCGCTGCCGGTGCCTCACCCACGGCAGCCGGGACACCTACTACCTTGCCGCCCCGCCTACCGCGACGCTTCCCGTCGCATCGCCTCAGGGCGGTGGGACCCTGCTGGTCGACCATGCGGCCGGGTTCGTCGACGACCGCCTCCCACCCTCGGCGGCTACCCCGCCCAGCCGCTGCGCGAGGCGCTGGGTGTCCGGGTCGAGGAGTACCGCCCGTTGCGGCGCAGCGAGCGGATCGTTCTGTCCGACGGCACGCACAGCACCACCTGGAGCGAGTCCCTTCGCTCCGAGGGCACCGAGACGCTCGCCACCTATACCCACGGCATGCTCGCGGGCAGCCCGCCCTCACCGGCACTGCTTCGGCACCGGATAGGGCTGTTACCTCTCCACCCCCTCGACGACACCGACTGCCGCGCCCTGGTCGGCCGGCTGCGGAAGGAGGCCGGCGTCCAACCGGACGTACCAGATCTGCCGACCGGTGTCGAAGCCGTCACCCGCCGCGCACCCGACGACCGCCACCGGCACGTCCTGATCAACCATCGTGCCGACGCCGTGCCACTGCCGGACCCGGCCCACGACCTGCTCACCGCCACCACCGCACACGAACTGCCGCCCGGCGGCTGTGCGGTGCTGCGCACTCGCTGACACGGAAGGCACCATGACCACGAAACAGCGGACCTTCTCTTGGGGCCACCGTGCCCTGGAAGTCGGCATCGCTCTCGGCGACGAGGACACGGTCCGTCTGACGCGCCTCGGCCTGCCCGGCGAGACGGCCGGCGGTCCCCGCACGCCGCTGCCCCTGGTGGAGGTGACGGCCGCGGGTCACGGCCGCGGCTGGTCGGGCAGCCGCCTCATCGACACGGCGACCGGGGGGCGGCTCCGCCACCGCGGACACAGCGCGGTGCGCTCGGGTGACTGGCATCTGCTGACCATCGAACTCCACGATCCCGAGACGGGGTTGCTGGCCGAGGTGGTCTATCGGTCACCGGAGGGCGTGCCCGCGCTCCGCAGCGAGGTGACCCTGCGCAACGAGGGTGATTGCACGCTGCATCTGGAGTCTGTCAGCAGTCTCGTAGCGGGCTGCCTGACTACGGAAGGTCCGGCCGCCATCGACGCCGCGGACCTGCTATGGGCGGAGAACGACTGGCTGGCCGAGTGCCGTTGGCAGCGCAGGCCCATGCGCCTGACCTCGCCCGTCCTCAGCGGATGGGTCCTCTACACCAACGGCAAGGGAGGCTTCGCCCAGACCGGGCAAGGCACCTGGTCCAGCTGCGGACGCCTGCCCATGGGCGGACTGACCGACCGCCGCTCGGGCCGGACCTGGGTGTGGCAGATCGATCACAACGGCGGCGGCTGGCGCTGGGAGTGCGGCGAACGTGACGACGCCGCGTATCTCGCGCTCTTCGGCCCCAGTGACACCCACCACGGCTGGCGCCACGCCCTGAAGCCCGGCGGCGCCTTCCGCACGGTACCCGCCGCGCTCGCCTTCGGCGCCGACGGCGGACCAGATGCAGCCTTCGCCGCGCTGACCCGCTACCGCCGAGCGACGCGCCGCCCGCACGCCGACCACCGGCGCCTACCCGTCATCTTCAACGACTACATGAACTGCCTGATGGGAGACCCCACCACCGACAGACTCCTGCCACTGATCGACGCGGCGGCCGACGCCGGCGCGGAGTACTTCGTGATCGACGCAGGCTGGTACGACGACGGTGACGGCGGCTGGTGGACCTCGGTGGGCGCCTGGGAACCGGCAGCCTCCCATTTCCCCGGAGAACGGGGCCTCCACGAGGTGCTGGACCGCATCCGCGAACGCGGCATGGTCCCCGGTCTGTGGCTGGAGCCGGAAGTGGTCGGTGTGCACAGCCCCATGACCAAGTCGCTGCCCGAGGAGGCGTTCTTCCGCCGCGACGGCGTGCGCGTCACCCAGGTGGGCCGGCACCACCTGGACCTGCGTCACCCTGCAGCTCGCGCCCACCTCGACCACGTGGTGGACCGCCTGGTCGGCGAATGGGGTGTCGGCTATCTCAAACTCGACCACAACATCGACCCCGGCTCCGCCACCAGCAGCCACCCTGGCGAGGCGCCCGCGGCCGGGCTGCTCGGCCACAACCGCGCCCACCTCGACTGGCTCGACGGCATCCTCGACCGCCACCCTCACCTGGTGGTGGAGAACTGCTCCTCCGGCGGTATGCGGTGGGACCACGCCCTGCTCTCGCGGCTGCAGTTGCAGTCCACCAGCGACCAGCAGGACATGCGGCTCTACGCGCCCATCGCGGCTTCCGCACCCACTGCCGTCACCCCGGAGCAGGGCGCCGTATGGGCCTACCCGCAGCCGGAGGACTCCCTCGACGAGGTGGCTTTCACGATGACCAACGCACTCCTCGGCCGCATCCACCTCTCCGGCCGTATCCCGGAACTGCGGCCCGAAGCCCGCGCCCTCGTCCACGAGGCCGTCGCCGCGTACAAGACCATCCGCGCCGACCTGCCGCAGGCCGTGCCCTCCTGGCCGCTCGGCCTGCCGGCCTGGGACGACCCGTGGCTTGCCCTGGCCCTGCAGACCCCCGCCACCACCTACGTCGCCGCCTGGCGCCGCCTCGGTGCCGAAGCCGCCACGACCTTCCGAATACCCCACCTGCGGGGGAGCGCGGCCCGTGTCGATGTGCTCTATCCCTCCGTCAGTCGGGGCGCCCCTGTCTGGAACGCGGGCCCGGCCGAGCTGACGCTGACGCTGCCCACCGCGCCGTCCGCCGTACTGCTCCGCATCGCCCCCATCGTGCCGGACGCTTCATGAGCCGCCGGCACAACGCCTCATCCGACGAAAGGACAGAGCGGGTGCCCCACCAGCACCAGGCGGACAGCACGTTCGCCAACCCCGTGATCCCCGGCTTCTACCCCGACCCCAGCATCTGCCGGGTCGGCGACGACTACTACCTCGCGTGCTCCAGCTTCGAGTACTTCCCCGGCGTCCCCCTCTTCCACAGCCGCGACCTGGTCCACTGGACACAGATCGGCAACGCCCTCGACCGGCCGAGCCAACTGTGCCTGCCCGCGGATCTGCCGTCCTCCGCGGGGATCTACGCCCCCACCCTGCGCCATCACGACGGCCGCTTCTGGCTGATCGTCACCGATGTGAGAGAGGGCGGCGGCAACCTGATCGTCACGGCCACCGACCCCGCCGGACCGTGGTCGGATCCCGTCCGGGCCCCGGGGGTGCCCGGCATCGATCCCGACCTGGCCTGGGACGAGGACGGCACGTGCTGGTGCACGGTCGCCGGGGTGTCGCAGGTCCGTATCGACCCGTCCACCGGGGAGACGTACGGGACACCGCACAGGCTCTGGTCCGGCACGCCCGGTGCCAAGGCCCCGGAGGCGCCGCACCTGTACCGGATCGGCGGCTACTGGTACCTGCTCATGGCCGAAGGCGGCACCGAGCGCGGCCACGGTGTCTCGATCGCCCGCGGGCGTAGGCCCACCGGACCGTTCGAGCCGTGCCCGGCCAATCCGATCCTCACCCACCGAAGCACCGACCACCCCATCCAGAACACCGGCCACGCCGACCTCGTGCAGGCCCCCGACGACTCCTGGTGGATGGTGCTGCTCGGCGTACGGCCACGCGGCGGCACCCCGGGCTGGCACGTCCTCGGCCGCGAAACGTTCCTCGCACCCGTGACCTGGGCGGACGGCTGGCCGGTCGTCGGCGAGGTGCCACTGGAGGCGCCCGCTCCCGGATGGCCGCTCCTCCCCGGCCCCGTCGAGGCTTCCCGGGACGACTTCGACCTCAACGAAGTGCGACCGTCCTGGATCTCCCCCCGTGACCGCCCCGCCGAGCACTACAGCACCAAGGAGCGCTCCGGATGGCTGACGCTCCGGGCTCGCGGCGGCTCCCTGGACGAACGGGACGTCGTGTTCGCCGGCCGACGCCAGCAGCACTTGTCGTGCCGGGGGCGCACCCTGGTCGACCCCGCATCGGGACGCGGCGGCCTCGCCGTCCGCCTCGACGAGCGGCACCACTACGAGATCGAGGCATCCGCCACGGACGTCCGGGTGATCGCGCGCGTCGGCTCGTTGCGCACCGTCGTGGCCTCCAAGCCCCTGCCCACCGGGCCGACGGTGGTCCTCGGCATCAACATCACCGAACCGCCGGCTGCGCACGACGCGCGCACCGGACCCGACGTCATCTCCCTCGGCATCGGGGAACCGGACGGCACGTTCACCGAGCTCGCGACGCTCGACGGCCGCTATCTGTCGACCGAAGTGGCCGGCGGCTTCACCGGCCGGGTCATCGGCATGTACGCCGCCGAAGGCACCGTCCACTTCGACTGGTTCGGCTACGAAGCGCTCGCACCATGAGGCGGCTCTTGCCCTCTTCCGGACCACCGATCGCGGCCACGGCCGCCTGACCGATCGGTCCTGAGCCCGGTTGCCGGGATCCGTCCACCGGATCCCGACAACCGGGCGACCACGCGGAAGCAATCGCACACCACGAGTGTCCTCCCCGGCACACCAACCACGTTCCGAAGGTGAAGGTGTGGGCGGCGTACAGGCCCATGCCCTCGAAGGAGGCGAGCACGTCCGCGACGTAGGCGGCGTGCGTGCGCTGGCTGCGGACCACGTTCCCTTGAGCATGGTGTGCGGCACTCGGCGCTCCTCAAGGTCGGCTCCCTGCCTGCTTTTCGCAGGTCAAGGGCGTTTCCTCACTGTACGACGGCATGCCTTGGAGGCAGCGGCCGACCACTGGCGTGGTACAGGAGCTGACCGATGGCTGACTTGCCTGACGGTGTGCCAGTCGGACCCCACGTGCACGCCGTCCGGTAGTTCCGGGGTGTGCCGCAGCGCCCGGTCGCGCCGGATTGGGCCGGGCGGACCGGGTGCGCGTGCCCGCTTCGAGCGGGGCCGCGCGCGCCGGAAGGTTGACGCGCCGTCTCCCCGCGTGTCGCCCGGTGTCCCACTGGCCCCCTCCTGCCAGTGCCCGCGTTGCGGCGAACCGGCGACCCGAGGCCCTGGTGTTACCCCGTCGACGACTCATGTCGAAGCGCTTCAACGAGCTATGGACACCCCCGCGCCGTGAGGCTACTGTCGGATCACCTCAACCCTTATTACCCGCAGCAGGCCTTCGCGAAGTCCTTTCGAGAGCAACGTCGAAGCATAGTCGAAGCGCTTCACATCACGCTTGGAGAGAGCTGGATGGTCACCCTTGCCGAGGTTGCCCAGCACGCCGGAGTCTCGGCCAGCACGGTGAGCTATGTCCTCAGCGGCAAGCGGTCCATCTCCGCGGACACCCGACAGCGGGTCGAGCGGAGCATCGCGGAGCTCGGCTACCATCCCAACGCAGGGGCCCGGGCCCTGGCCAGCAGCCGGTCGAACATCATCGCACTGATGATTCCGCTGCGCACCGACATGTATATGCCCGTGATGATGCAGATCGCCATCGCGGTGGCGACCACGGCCCGCGCGCACGGATACGACGTGCTGCTGCTCACCGGCGAGGAAGGACCGGACGCGGTCCGACGCGTCACCGGCAGCGGGCTCGCCGAGGCGATGATCGTGATGGACGTCGAACTCCACGACGAGCGGCTGCCGTTGCTGCGCAGCACCGACCAGCCGTCGGTGCTCATCGGACTGCCTGCCGACACGTCCGGTCTCACCTGCGTCGACCTCGACTTCACCGCGACCGGCGCTCTGTGCGTCGAACACCTGGCCACGTTCGGCCACCGTGACATCGCTGTCGTCGGCGAAGCCCCCGCGGTGTACGAGCGGCACACGGGCTTCGCGGAGCGCACCCTGGACGGCGTGCACTCCCGCTCCCGCGAGCTCGGGGTGCGTGTGCTGCACCGGCCCTGCCAGGGCGGCTACGACGCGATGTCCGTGACCCTGGCCCGGATCTTCGACGAGCGCCCGGCAACTACGGGGTTCGTCGTGCAGAACGAGTCCGCGGTCGAGCCGCTGCTCGCGCTGCTGCGTCAGCAGGGCCGAGCGGTCCCCGAGGACGTGTCGGTGGTCGCGATCTGCCCGGACGAGCTCGCCACACAGGCCTCGCTACGTCTCACCTCGGTGGCCATCCCCGCCCAGGAGATGGGCCGGCGCGCCGTGGAACTCCTGGTCGCCAAGCTCAAGGGCTGTGACATGGACGAGGTTGTGCTGCTCCCGCCGGAACTGACCGTGCGGGCCAGTTCCGGCCCGGCCCGGGCGGGCGAGAGCTGAGCCGCGGTGCTCCTTTCGGGCCGGATCTGCTGGTCGCCCCGGTTCTGGAGTCCGGCGCGAGGACGTGGATGACGTATCTCCCGGCAGGTGCCCCGTGGACCGACGCGTGGACCGGTGAGGCGTACGAGGGCGGCGAGGTCGTCACCGTCGACGCACCGCTGGACCGCATCCCGCTGTTCCTGCGGGACGGAGCCTCGCTGCCGATCGCCGAGTAGCGGCGGCGGCGCGCCAGTCGGGGGACGACGACCTCGGCCGCCGGGGAAGTCCCGGTGGCCGAGGTCGTCCTGGATCAGCTCGCGCGCCAGCCGGTAATGGCGACCGACGCGGTTCGGCTTCCGGCCGCTGCTCTCCGCCTTGGACTTCTTCGAGGTTGAGGGCGTTGGGGGCGGCTGCGGGCCGGCTGCGGCGGGTCCGGGCCGGCCCCCGAGGTGCGGAACCGGCCCGGACGGCCGGTCAGCTGCTGCTGACCGTCAGGTTGTCGGTGCGGAAGTCCATACCGCCGGACGAGGAGGTGATCTCGTAGCCGAACTGCACGTCACCGATGGTCTCGTCGCCCATCCAGTGCTTAGTGTCCTTGATCCACCTCAGGATGGGGAGGATGTCGACGCTGCCGGAGCTGGAGTTGGACGTGCGCAGGAACGAGAAGACCTCGTTGGCGCCGTTGTTGCCCTTGTAGACGTTCCATGTGTGGCCGCCGAGGGTGACGTTGGCCTGCCAGGTGCCGAGCGGGCCGACTGCCCCGGTGTAGTTCACCCAGAGCATGATCTCGTAGTCGTGGTCGGTGTCCCAGATGTCGTACGACGTGTTGTACGCGCCGGACCACGGGACGGTGACGTTGTAGTTGCTGGTGAGCGAGCGCAGCGAGGTGATCGACTTGTTGATCACCTTCTTGGAGTTGGGGTAGGACTTGATGCCGCCGGTGTTGGGGTGGTCTGCCCAGACGCCCCAGTTGGTGCCGGAGTTGGCCCAGATGAGCTGGCTGCCGGCGCCGGAGCCCCAGATGTTGTTGTAGAGCGTGTAGCCGCCCAGGTTGGTGTTGCCCCACTGGTCCCAGGAGTACCAGACGGCGGCGTGGGCGGGTGCGGAGGCGAGGCCGATGGTGGCGCCGAGCGCGAGGGCCGGGGCCAGTAGGGCCTTGGTGACCTTGCCAAGCCTGCGTCTTGCCATGGTGTCCCTTCCATGGGTGGGGGGAATTGCGGGGATTACCGCGCCTCCAGACGGAGGACGCGGCCTTCTCCGGCGACGAGGTCGAGCGGCCGGGTGCCGGAGAAAGTCCGAAGGTCGACGCGGAGGGTGCGGCTCGGTCTCAACACGGCGGTGACGCTGTCGGGCGTCCAGCTGAGGTCGAGCTCGGCCCCGAACCGGGTGCGCACCCCGCGGAGTTGGCCTGTGGGGAGGGCGGCCGGCAGCGCGGGGAGGAGGACGAGGCGGTCGGGCGTCGACTGGACGAGCATCTCGATCAGTACGGCGGGCAGGGCATGGGCGGCGTCGGCGTTGTAGACGTCGCGCTTCGGGTAGTGCGCGCTCATCAAGGAGGCGTGGTAGAAGTCGCCGTTCAGGACATACGTGAGCGCCCGCGCGACCCGCTCGCCGTCCCGGAGCCGGGCCGCGATCAGAGCGCGGTGGAGGTGGCCGTGCGCGGAGTCGTTCTCGGCGCCGCGCAGTGCGAGGGCCCGGTGGGCCGCCTCGGCCAGGTCGGGGGTGTCGTACGGGTTGATCTCGTCGAGCGGCCAGACGCCGTAGAGGTGGCTGAGGTGGCGGTGGTCGTAGCTGTCCTGCACGCCCGGCCAGGCCCATTCGGCGAGGGCGCCGTCGGCGTTGACGCGGTGCGGTGGGAGGCGGTCGGCCAGGGCGCGCCAGCGGTCGGCGTGCTCCGGGTGGTGGTCGGCGGCCGTGCGCAGGGCGTGCCGAGCCGCCGAGAGGTCCATGGCCGCGTTGATCGCGCCCCAGCTCGCGTTCGCGGGCCGGTTCTCCGGCGAGTAGGAAGGGACGACGACCAGGTGGCCGTCGGCATCCCTCCGGGTGAGGAAGTCCTCGTAGAAGAGGGCGACTTCGGCGAGCGCGGCGGCGGTGCGCGGGTCGCGCTCACCGCGCGTCTCGTCGTGGTCGACGAGGGGTTTGAGCAACCAGTCGGCGCCGGCGGTCCACAGATGCAGGGGGTATTCGCGGGAGAAGTGGTACGTGTACCCGGACTCGCCGTCGGTGTGAGTGGGCGCGACGACGCCGCGGGCCCCGAAGATCGCGCGGGCGTTGTCCCGCCAGTGCGGAAGCTGCCGGTGGATCAGGGCGGCGTGGGCCTCGGTGACCTCGGGGAGCGCGGCGGCAGCGGCGGACGCCGTCTGGAGGTTGAGGTTGGCGTTCGTGGTGAACGCGCCGGACCATGCGGTGTTCCAGTCGCCGGTCCACAGGCCGGTCAGGCGGGGCGGGAGCAGACCGGAGGCGGACAGGAGGTGGTAGCGGCCGGCGGCGAAAAGGCGTTCGAGGAGGGCCGGGCTCTGGGGGCGTCGGAGCAGCTCGGAGCCGGGGAGGGCGCGATCGGCCGGGTCGGCGGCGAGGTCGAGGGTGACGCGCTGGTAAGCGGTGCGGTGCAGGGGCAGGTGGCGGTCGAGGAGGTCGTCGTACCCGGCGAGCAGATCGCGCAGGGCGCGGCCCTCCGTGACGACGTCCAACTCACCGGTGTGCCGGCGCACCCGGGTCAGCAGCAGGACGGCTTGGGCGCCCTCGATGTGCACGCCGGGGGGCTCGAGCGTCGTCCTGCCGCCCGTGACGGCGACCAAGGTGATGCCGGTGTAGGCGCGGTCGCTGTCCGGGTAGCGGGCGCGCAGGCTGAGCAGTGCGCCCTCGGGCACGAGGACGGTTCCATGGCCGACGCCCAGCGCGGCGGGGACGCCGGGGAGCTGGTGATCCAGGGAGACGTCGAGGGTGAGGGCCGGGGCGGTGACGTGCTGCACGATCACGTCGTCGGCGCGGGAGACGAAGACGCGGCTGCTGAATTCGCCGCGGGCCGCCCGCACGACGCCGGTGGCGAAGTCGACGTCGCGCCGGTAGCCGTGTCTGTCGCCGGACGGCCGCCGCAGCCGCACCTGGAAGGCGGGATGGAACGGCTGCACCCATTGGAACGGGCGGCCGTCGGTGAAGCCCTCGGCGGCGGCCGGGTCGCCGCCGAGCAACCGGGTCTGAAGGACGGGGAGTTCGGTGGCGAGCTGCGGTGGCCGGGCGTGTTCGCCGCCGTTGGGCCGGACGAGGGTGTGATGGGTGACGATCACACGGTCGTCGTTCGGATCCCCGAACACAAGGGCGCCGTGGTGGCCGTTGCCGGTCGGGAAAGCGTCCTCCCAGCGGGCGGCGGGGGCGGGCTCCCAGGTTCCGTGGACGGGCCCGGTCATGGTGCGGCCTCCAGTACGGCGACTCCGTAACGGCCCAGCTGCACGCCGTCGGTGACGTGCGCTCCCGTCAGCAGGTCGCGGTGGCGGCCGGGTACCGGGACGGTGACGGCGTCGCGCCCATGGTTGAGCAGGAACAGCAGCCCTCCCCGGCGTACGGCCTCCACGCGCGCCGGGAGTCCGGTGAGGGTCGGTCCTGCGCCCGCGTCGGCGGCGATGCCGGCGAGCAGCGTGCGCAGGGCGTGCGGCTCGGGGAGGGTGGAGACGTACCAGGCACGGCCGTTGCGCAGGACGGCGGGGAGACCGTCGAGTTCGCCGCCCTTGTAGGGGGTCGTCTCCGTGATGCCCTCCGCGGCCTCGATCTCCTCGGACCACACGGTGCCGTGGAAGCCCTCGATGTCGACCGTCTCGCCCGCGTCCAGCGGCCACCACTCGTGCAGGACACGGATCCCGAACAGCCCACGCAGCCGGGCGTCCATGCCGCCGGGGCGTACGCGGTCGTCCTCGTCGGCGGTGCCGGTCTGGAAGCCGGCGACGAGGGTTCCGCCGTTCTCGACGTAGGAGGTCAGGTTGTCGATCGCCGCGTCCGTCATCACGTACAGCTGCGGGACGACGACCAGCTTGTACGCCGACAGGTCGTGCTCGGGGTGCGCGAAGTCGGCGGTGATGTGCGCCTCCCACAGGGCGCGGTGCCAGGCGCGGACGATCTGCGGGTAGTCGACTTCGCAGGAGAGCCGCCCGTCCTGCTGGCTCGCCCACCAGGCGTTCCAGTCGAGGAGTACGGCGACTTCGGGTGCGTCCACCTTCGTGCCCGGCACCTTCTCGCCCAACAGGGCGAGTTCGGCGCCGATTCGCTTGACCTCCTGGAAGGTACGGCCGTGCTCCCCCGCATGACTGACCATGCCGGAGTGGAACTTCTCCGAGCCCTGCCGGGACTGCCGCCACTGGAAGTAGCAGACGGCGTCGGCGCCGCGCGCCACTGCCTGCAGGGACCAGAGCCGGTTGAGGCCAGCGGGCTTGGGGGAGTTGACCCCGCGCCAGTTGACCGACCCGGCCGCCTGCTCCATGAGCATCCAGGGGCCGCCGCGGGCCTGCGAGCGGGTCATGTCGTGGAGCAGCGCCCCGTACTGACCGCCGAAGGGGTCGTGCGGGTCCGGGTAGCTGTCGACCGAGACCACGTCCTCCTGCTCGGCCCAGGTCCAGGCGTCCTGGCCCTGCCAGAACGGCATGAAGTTGGTCGTCACCGGGATGTGCGGGGTGTGCCGGGCGACGATGTCGCGTTCGGCGAGGTAGCACTCCAGGAGCATGTCGGAGGTGAACCGCTTGAAGTCCAGGACCTGAGTGGGGTTCTTCATGTAGTGCGCGCGGCGCGGCGGCAGGATTTCCTGCCAGTCGCCGTAGCCCTGGCTCCAGAAGGCGGTTCCCCAGGCCTCGTTGAGGGCGCCGAGCGCGCCGTACTTGTCCTGGAGCCAGCGGCGGAAGGCGGCCGCGGACTCGTCGCCCCAGTCGTAGGTGCAGTACTCGTTGTTGATGTGCCACATGGTGAGCGCGGGGTGGCCGGCGTAGCGGGCGGCGAGGTCCTCGGCGATGGCGGCGGCGTAGCGCCGGTAGGTTGCGCTGGAATGCGAGAAGTGCTGACGGGAGCCCCACCACTCGGTGCGGCCGTCCTCGTCCCGCGGGAGGGTGTCGGGGTGGAGACGGCCCATCCACGGGGGCGGCGAGGCGGTGGGGGTGGCGAGGACGACGCCGATGCCGCCCGCGTGCATCAGGTCCATGAGCCGGTCGAGCCAGCCGAATTCCCGTGCCCCAGGACGGGGTTCGAGCTTCGCCCAGGCGAACACGCCGAGGGTGACGGAGTTGACGCCGGCGTCCTTCATGAGGCGGACGTCCTCGTGCCAGGTCTCCTCGGGCCACTGCTCGGGGTTGTAGTCGCCGCCGAAGAGGAGACGGCCGCGGGCGGCGTCGGCGAGGGAGGGCTTGTCGGTCGCTGCCATCAGATGAGCTCCCCGCACTGGATCCCGCGCCCGTTGGTGGCCAGGTACACCCGCCCGTACACGCGCGGGTCGCCGATGATGACCTCGCCGGTCCAGCCCCACTGGTGGGCGTCGTCGTTGATCCGCACCCAGGTCCTGGCCTCGTCGTCGGAGCGGTACACGGCGGTGATGTTCTCGGTGGCGCCGACCTGGTAGATCGCCGGGTAGTCGGCGCCGTCGGCGGCCTTGCCGAAGCCGAGGGTGTACGAGGCCCAGCAACTGTCGACCTTTGTGAAGGTGACGCCGCCGTCGGTGGACCGGTGGAGCCCGTTCCACTTGACACTCAGCCATAGGTCGCCGGACCGCCCCGGCGCCGCGACCAGCTTGAACTGGCTGTCGCCGGAGGGCAGACCGGTCGTACGGGCCGTGAAGGAAAGGCCACTGTCAGTGCTGGCGTACAGCGTTCCCGTGTCGGAGTCGTACGCGTAGAAGAGCGCCGGGTCGGCCGGGTCGGCGACCGGAGTGGCGCCCTTCGGGAAGGAGGAGACCTCGGACCAGGTCGCGCCGTTGTCGGCGGAGCGATGTGCCGCGTGCTTCGTGCCGTCCCAGTGCACGAAGGACCACAGCAGCACGCTGCCGTCGGTGTTGGTGGCGACCGGCCCCGGTGCGCTCTTGGCGATGTCGGGCTGGGCCTTGAAGGGCGCCCAGGTCTGCCCGCCGTCGTTCGAGTAGGCACCGTTGCCGTGATCGCCCCAGCCGGTGCGCGCGACGTACGCCGGCCTGCCCGCGGCCTGCGCGAGTCCCGTCGCCGACCCGAACACGGGGTTCGTCGCCATGCCGCGCGACGGAGACGCCGTGAGCCGCTCGTGGTACATCACGCCGATGTCCCGCGAACCGCTGAGCAGGTGCGCTTCCCCGACCGGGGGCGAGACCAGCTGGACCACGGACGCCTCCTCCAGGCCGCGGATCTGCGGGGCCCAGTTCTTCAGGTCCCGCGTGCCGTAGAGGGTGGCGCCGGTCCCGTGGACGATGTGCTTCGAGTCGTACGGGTCTACGGCGAGCGCCTGGATCCACCAGCCGAACTTGGGCTGGTCTGCACCCCACTTGAGGAAAGGAGTCTCGGACACGTCGAGGACAGCGGAGTCCTTGAGGGAGCTCCAGGTGCGCCCGCCGTCTGTGGACCGGTAGAGCGTGTCGACGGCGGCCCACCGGTTGTTCGTGGACACGGCGACGGTGCCGGGGCAGCGGGCGTCGACGGCGACGCCGCCGTAGCCGAAGCTGTCGGTGGAGCCGTCGGGAGTGGTCCCGCCCGGCTTCACCGGCGTGACATCGGTCCACTTGCCGTTGCTGGTGGCCAACTTGTGCACGCTGCCGTCGGACTGGCCGTTGGGCCCGGGTGCATTGGCGTACGTCACATACAGCGCCCCGGTGTCACGGTCGTAGGCGGCGCGGATCGGGACCTTGGCGGAGGTGCCGGTGGGTTGACCGGGGACGGGGCGCCAGGTTTTGCCGTCGGTGGTGCGGTAGAGGTTGACGGAGCCTGTGGTGCCGTCGGCGTCACCCCAGCCGGCGTAGACGGCCCGCCCGGCGGCGACGAGGAGGGTGACACCCTGTCCGGAGGGGCTGGGGTTCGCGGGGAATCCGGTGGCGGGCACCCAGGAGGCGCCCCGGTCGGTGGACTTGAGCAGTCCGTCGTGCCGGGTGCCGAGCCACAGCGTGTCACTGTCCCGCGGATCCACGAGCAGCCGCTCGCCGGTCCCCCGGCCGTCCTCGTTGGCGCCGAGCTTCACGGTGAGGTCGGTGCGGGTCCAGGTGGCGCCGCGGTCCTCGGAACGGAGGACGGCTCCGTTGCCGGCCCAGGGCTGGGAGTAGGTGCCGAGGGCGAGGTAGAGGCGGTCGGGGTACGCGGGGTCGACGGCCATCGCCTCCGCCCCGAGGAGGTTCCAGTCGTCCCAGCCGAGGTGATCGGTGAGCGGGGTCCAGCGCGCGGCGCCGTCGTCCCACCGGTAGGCACCCCCGATGTCCGTGCGCGCATAGGCGAGGCCGCGCACGGAGGGGTGGAAGAGGACGCCGGTGATGAATCCGGTGCCGCCGATGACGGCGTTGCGCCAGCGGTAGGCGGGCGCGGACGTGGCCGTGGCCGTGGGCTCCGCGGCTGCTGCGCGCCCCGGGAGGGACGGGACGGCAGCGAGCGCGGCGGTGGCGGTCCCGGCGAGGACGGCTCGTCTGCTCAGGCGGGTCGTGCTCATGGCTTACCTCGACTTTGCGCGAGAGGGGACGTGGGAAACCAGGGGTACGGGGCTGTATCGATATGCGGCTCCGCCGCGTGGGCGCGACCGGCCACGGACAACCCGCAGCCGGGAGCCGACCGCGGCCTCCACGGGCTTCAGCCCTTGACGGCGCCCGTGAGCATGCCCTTCTTGAAGTGCCGCTGGACGAGGGGGGATGCGATCGCGACGGGGATCAGGGCAAGGACCACGACCGCCATCTGCAGCCCCAGGGCGGAGAGTTGACCGGTGCGGACCGCCTGCTGGAGGCCGGTCGGCGCCTCGGTGTTCTTCTGGACCAGTTGGATGAGCACGTTCTGCAGCGGCATCATCTGCTGGTCGGTGAGGTAGATCGAGGCGTTGAACCAGGCGCTCCAGTACCCGACCGCGTAGAACAGGGAGATGACGGCCAGCACCGCCCGCGACAGCGGCATGATGATGGTCAGCAGGATGCGCAGGTCGCCGGCCCCGTCGATGCGGGCGGACTCGGTGAGTTCGGGGGAGATCCCCATGAAGAAGGCCCGCAGGACGAGGATGTTGAAGACACTGACCGCGCTGGGCAGGATCAGGGACAGATAGGTGTCGGTGAGGCCGAGCGACTGCACCAGAAGGTACGTCGGGATGAGGCCGGCCCCGAAGAACATGGTCGCCATCATGGTCATCAGCAGGAACCGGTGGCCCAGACTGCCCGGCCGGGACAGGCCGTAGGCCGCGAGCACCGACACCGTCATCGAGAACAGTGTGCCGAAGAGCGTGACGCCGACCGAGACCATGATAGCCCGGCTGACCTGGCCGCCGCTGAGCAGCTCCGTGTAGTTGACGAAGGTGATGCCCTGGGGGATCACGACGAGGCCGCCGACCCGGTCGATCACGGGTTTGGGAGAGAGGCTGGTGACGATCACGATCCACAGCGGACCGAGCACTCCCAGGCAGCAGAGCGCGAGGAGGCCGCCTTTCGCGGTGAGTCCGGTCCTGCTGGGCTGCTCCTCCCACACGGGGCGGGCGGGAGCCTTGAGGCTGCGGATGAGCTGCGTGTTGAGGCTCACTTCTGGTACACCCCCTGCTCGCCGAGCAGGTGCGCGAACTTGTTCGCGCCCACGACGAGGCACACTCCGATGACTCCCTTGACGAGGCCGACCGCGGCCGCGTAGCTGAAGTCGCCGTTCTGGATACCCATGTTCCACACGTATGTGTCGAGGACCTCGCTGGCCCCCACGCCGACCGCGTCCCGCTGGAGCAGGAACTGCTCGAATCCGACGCTCAGCGCGTCGCCCACCCGCAGGACCAGCAGCAGCGCGATCACCGGGCGTAGCGCGGGCAGCGTCACGTGCCACATGCGCCGCCAGCGCCCCGCACCGTCCATGGCGGCGGCCTCGTACAGATCGGTGCTCACCGCGGCCAGCGCGGCGAGGAAGACGATGATCCCCCAGCCGGCGTCCTTCCATACGGCCTGCGCGGTGACCAGGTACTTGAAGAGGCTCGCGTCGGTCATCAGGTCGAAGCCGCTCCACCCATGGTCCTCGAGGGTCTGCGCGATGATGCCCGCGCCGCCGAAGACCTGCTGGAACACGGTGACCACGAGGACCCACGAGAAGAAGTGCGGCAGATACATGATCGCCTGCGCCACGGCCCGGACCCGGGGCCGGATCACGCTGTTGATGAGCAGCGCGAGGGCGATGGGGATCGGGAAGAACAGCACCAGTTGGAGCACGAACAGGACGATCGTGTTCTGCGCGGCGTCCCAGAACAGCGGGTCGTCGATCATCCGCGAGAACTGCTCCACCCCGACCCAGGGGCTGTGGAAGATCGCCGTGATGCCGTTGCTGGAGACGTACGGGTCGTAGTCCTGGAAGGCGACGACGTTGCCGAGCAGCGGGACGTAGTTGAAGAGCAGGAGCAGAACGATGACGGGCAACGTCATCAGGATGAGCGTGCGGTCGCGGCGCAGCCGGATCCGCAAGGGGACCTTGCCCGCCTTGCTCGCCTTGCCCGCCTTGCCCGCCTTGCCCGCCTTGCGCGGCACCCGGTCCTTCGCCACCGCGGTGGCGACCGCGGCCATCGGTTCCTCGATGGCCGCGGGGGAACGAGTCCCGTCGGGCCTGCTCCCGGCCGTGAGAGACATCAGTTGCCGCTGCCGTTCTTGTCGAGAAGCTGCTTGTACCAGTCACGCAGCTTGTCGCCGCCGGAGGACTTCCAGGTGGAGATAGCTGCCTGCACGTCGGACAGCTTCTTGTTGCCGCGCACGTAGTCGATCTCCAGCTGCTCGAACTGACTGGAGAGGTTCGCGTAGCGGGACGGCTCCACGATGTTCATGCCGTACGTGGACGTCTTCTTTATGAAGGCGCCCATCCGCTGCTGCCACTCGACCTGCTTGCGGGCGATGTCCGGGAAGTCGGGGTGGGCGTAGTAGGCGGCCGGTGCGGCCAGCATCACCCAGGCGTTGATCACCTCGGTGTTGCCCTGGTCGGTCTTGACCGGGACACCGTCCTTGACCGTGTAGTGGGTGCCCTCGACGCCGTAGTCGACGAGCATCCGCTCCTTGGTGCCGTAGGGCGCGGCCGAGAAGTTGGCGGCGGCCAGCGCGTTCTCCACGGTCCTCTTCGAGGCGCCCTTGCGGATCAGCGACCAGATGGTGGCGGGCTGGGAAGCGTACAGGGTCGGGTCACCGCCGTCGGCGCCGAAGATGTCCATACCGTCGATCTCGAAGTCCGGGTTGGACTGGGCCTGTTCGGCGGTCTTGCCGTACCAGTGGGAGACGTCGTTGTTGAAGACCAGGATTTGCCCGGCGGTGAACCGCTGGCCCGCGTCGCCCGAGCGCGCCTTGTCGTCGGGATGGACTACGCCCGCGTCGAACAGCTTGCGGGTCCACTCCAGGGCCTCGAGGTACTCGGGCTGCTCGATGCGGTACGTCAGCTTGCCGTCGGCCCCGATGTTCCAGCCGAGCGTCCCGGAAGGGCGGACGCCGAAGATGCCGGCGGAGGTCCAGGACATGTCGCCGCAGGCGTAGACCTTGGCCTTGGCGCTGGTGACGTCCTTGGCCCAGCTGATGAACTCTTCGGGCGACTTGGGTACGGCGTAGCCCTTCTTGTCGAAGATGTCCTTGCGGTAGTAGGGCACGATGAAGTTCGCGGTGGCGGAGGGCATCGGTATGCCGCGCAGCGCGCCGCCGAAGATGCCCATGCGCCAGGCGTCGGAGGGGATCGCGGCCAGGTTCGGGTACTTCTTCACCTTGTCGCCGGCCAGGTAGGGGCCGAGCTCCATGAACTTCGCGGTGACCGCGTTCGAGATCTTGCCGACCAGTTCCCAATTGGGCACGACCACCATGTCGGGTATGGAGCTGGAGGCGAGGACGGCGCCGAGCTTCTGGCCGTAGGTGTTGCCGTCCTGGTTCTGCCAGGTGATCTTGGTGCCCGCCGCGGCGTCGAGTGCTGTGTAGTAGGCGCATCCGGGCTTCGGCGGGGCACCCCAGAACGGGGACATGACCTTGAGGGGGGCGCCGGTGCCGAGCTTGTCCGGGACCGAGGTGGAGAGGGCCGAGAGGTCGACCTTGCCGGTGTATCCGGCCGCCGAACCGTTCTTCGACGGAAGGTCCGGCTTGGCGTGCGTGCTGGCGACGTACGTCGGGAGCAGCTTGTCCGCGGCCTTGCCCGACGTGGTCCCCTCGCGCGAGCCGCTGTCCGAATCGCTGCAGGCGGCGAGGAGCGGCACCCCACCGGCCACCGCTGCAGCGGCGACCGCCGTGGAGGCGAGGAAGCTTCTCCGGCTCGGGGCGGAGGAGGCGGAAGCGGCGTTCGGCGTCATTGCGTCAACCCTTCGTGGCGCACCAGGACACCCGGCGGTGGGGCCGTCGGCTGCGGTGTCTTGAGTGGAACTGGCTGAGCCGAAGCGGTTCCCTTCGGTCCTCGGGGGACTGCGCCGGGACAACAGCGCCGCCGGCGGCAGGTCCCCCAGTCGAAGCGCTTCGATGTTGCTGCGAGGTTAAGTGAACCAAGGGAGGCACACAAGAGTCGGTTTCCATGTTCCTCATCCCTTCGGGGATCCGTGCCCGTCGCCCATAAGACCCATTGCCTGCCGAGTTGTTGCCGTGACATGTCTTGACACTCACCACTCCACGACCAGAGCATCGAAGCGCTTCAACACATCCGCCCTGGCCCGGCCGCCCGTACCCCCAGCTCCCCCACCACCGTCAACGCCGCTCACCGCGCTCCACCGCGCTCTACCGCAAGGGGATTCCCACGTGACCGCACATCCGCCGCCCTTCCGCGATCCGCATCTGCCGTTCGACGAGCGCGTGGACGATCTGCTGGCTCGGCTCACACTCGACGAGCGGATCGCGATGCTGCACCAGTTCGCCCCCGCCGTGGAGCGGCTGGACGTCGCCGCGTTCCGCACCGGGCAGGAGGCGTTGCACGGCGTGGCCTGGATGGGTCCGGCGACCGTGTTCCCGCAGGCGGTGGGGTTGGGCGCGACCTGGAACGACGACCTCGTACGCAGGGTCGGCGAGGCGGTGTCCACCGAGGCGCGCGCCATGCGCGCCCGTGATGACCGGGTCGGACTTAACGTCTGGTCCCCCACGGTGAATCTGCTGCGCCATCCCCTGTGGGGCCGGGGCGAGGAAGGCTACTCCGAGGACCCGAAGCTGACTTCGGCCATCGCGACCGCCTACACCCGTGGCCTGCGCGGCGATCACCCCACGTACTGGCGCACCGCCCCCGTGCTCAAGCACTGGCTCGCCCACAACAACGAGACGGACCGCGACACTTCGTCCTCGTCGGTCCGCCCGCGCGTGCTGCACGAGTACGACCTGCGCGCCTTCCGCGAGACGGTCGAGGCAGGTGCGGTCGCCGGGGTGATGCCCGCGTACAACCTGGTCAACGGCCGCCCCAACCACGTGTCGCCGTACCTGCGTGAGCATCTGCGCGCCTGGACGGAACGCGAGCTGCTGGTCTGTTCGGACGCAGGCGCGCCGTCCAACCTGGTCGACTCCGAGCACTACTTCGACACGCACGAAGAGGCGATCGCGGCGGCGCTGGCGGCCGGAGTGGACAGCTTCACCGACTACGGCACGGACAGTTCGACGATCGTGGCGCGGGTGCGTGGCGCGCTGGAGCGCGGACTGCTGTCCGCGGCCGACATCGACACGGCGGTACGCCGCCAGCTGTCGGTCCGTTTCTCGCTCGGCGAGTTCGATCCGGGGCTCGACCCGTACGCCGGCACCAAGGACTTCGACACCCCGGCCCACCGCGCCCTCGCCCAGGAGGCCGCCGAGCAGGCAGTCGTCCTGCTCAAGAACGACGGCCTGCTGCCCCTGCCCGCCGGCGCCCGGGTCGCCGTGGTCGGCCTGCTCGCCGACGAGTGCAAGCTCGACTGGTACAGCGGCACGCTGCTGCACCGCTCGACCCCTTTGCAGGGCCTGTGCGAGCGGTTCGGCGCCGACCGCGTGACCTTCGCGGAAGGCGTGGACCGCGTACGCCTGAGGACCTCGTCCGGTACGTACCTGGCGGTCCCCGAGGCCGCAGGGAC
The DNA here is from genome assembly GCF_040296405.1 of Streptomyces sp. NPDC002133. Taxonomy (NCBI): domain Bacteria; kingdom Bacillati; phylum Actinomycetota; class Actinomycetes; order Kitasatosporales; family Streptomycetaceae; genus Streptomyces; species Streptomyces sp. NPDC002133. The sequence goes on from NZ_JBEOXF010000017.1 coordinate 94,606, forward strand.
GGCCGACGAGGTACGCGGCGCGGAGGGCGCCCTGGACCCGGCGCTGCTCGCGGGTCGCACGGACCTGCCGCCGCTGACCGCCGACGCCACCGGGACCGAACTCTCGCTGATCGACTGGGGCGACGGCGTGCTCACGCTGCGCGCCGCCGGCAGCCGCTATCTCTCGGTCGCCGAGGACGGTTTCGTCCGCGCCGCCGCCGACCAGCCCGGCGGCTGGATCGTCCAGGAGACGTTCCGCCTCGAATCGCACGAGACCCACGACAGCGGCCACCTCCTCAAGCACATCGGCACGGGCCGGTACGTCTCTGTCGCCGCCGACGGCGTGAAGGTCGCCGCGGATGACCCCGCGGACGCGGAAGTCTTCGACGTGATGGTCACCGAGCGCGGCGAGGAAGAGGTGAGCCGCGCGGCGGACGCGGCGGACGTGGTGATCGTGGTCGCGGGCAACGACCCGCACATCAACGGCCGCGAGACCGAGGACCGCACGACCCTGCGCCTCCCCACCCACCAGGAGCGCCTGCTCCGCGCCGCCCGCGCCGCGAACCCGCGCACGGCGCTCACCCTCGTCTCCGCCTACCCGTACGCCGTCGGTCACGAGGACCTCCCGGCCCTGCTGTGGTCCGCGCACGGCGGCCAGGCGGCGGGCACGGCACTCGCCCGCGTGCTGGCCGGCGACGTCTCCCCGGCCGGTCGGCTGCCGCAGACCTGGTACGCCTCGGACGACGACCTGCCGGACCTCCTGGACTACGACGTGATCGGCGGCCGCCAGACGTATCTGTACTTCGAGGGCACCCCGCTCTTCCCCTTCGGCCACGGCTTGTCGTATACGTCCTTTGCGTACGGGAACCTTGCGGTTCGCCGTGACGGAGAACTGCTCCGCATCTCCTTCACCGTCACCAACACGGGTGACGTCCCCGCCGATGAGGTCGCCCAGCTCTACACCCGGGCCGTCGATCCCGCGATCCCCCGCCCGCGCCGCCAACTGGCCGCGTACCGCCGCGTCCACCTGACGCCCGGCGCCTCGGCGGAACTGAGCTTCGAACTCCCCGTCGCGGGACTCGGGTTCTGGGATGTCGCCCACAGCCACTGGTGGGTCGAGCCGGGCCCGTACGAACTGCTGGCGGGGGCGTCCAGCGCGGATATCCGGCTGCGCGAGACCCTCCGGATCGACGGCCCCGCGGCGGGCCCGCGCCCCGTCGTCGAGCGCGGGCTGGAGGCCGCCGACTACGACGACCACCTCGCCACCACCATCGTCGACCGCAGCAGGACGTCGGGCGACGCGGTGACACCGGCGGACGGCAAGGTGGGCGAACTCGTCTTTCGCCGCTGCGACTTCGGCGACGGTGTCACGGGCGTGTCCGTCGAGGCGGCCGGCGCGGGCACGGTCGAGCTGAGCCTGCCCGGGGGACCGGTCCTCGCCTCGCTCGACGTCACTGTGACCGGCGGCCCGTACGAGTACACCACCGTCCGCGCCGAGTTCGCGGCCACCGGCGTGCGGGACCTGCGGATCGGGCTGCGCGGCCCCTTGCGGCTCGCACATGTCGGCTTCTCCGGCTGAGGTTTTGGAAGGGGCCCGGCACCGGACGCACTCGCGGTGTGTCGGTGCCGGGTGCCCACCTTGTAGGTGCCAGAATCCACATCCATGCTGGTCAGCACGTGTGCGAGTACCCTTGCGGGTCCTGCCAGTCGGCGATGACATTGACGGCATCGCTCGTTGATTGCTGGCCGGATCGGGCCGGCTCCAAGATGGTCCGGTGCTGCTGCGACTGCCCTACCTGGCTCTGACGAGCGTGTTCACCTTGATACGAACTGCTGCCGATGGGCGATCGCGACACGGATGCTGAGAACTTGGCGTTGCGCCACCAACTGGCCGTGCTGCAGCGGCAGATCGACAAGCCGCAGCTCACCTGGCAGCACAGGCCCCACCGGCCGTAGCTCGCCTCGGCGAACTGGGCCTCGAAAACCGGTTCCAGGACCAGTTTCGCGGCCGTCATCACCACCCGGTCCGCCACGGTGGGAATCGACAGCGGCCGCCACTCCCCCGGCCGCCCCGGTTTGGGAATCCGGACCCGCCGCAGCACTGACGGACGATACGTATACGTCCGCAGTCTCTGCGCCAGGTCCTGGAGGAACGCATCCACCCCCGAGGCCGCCACCGCGTCGACATTTCCGGTGTTTGGCGTCCCTCGTGCCCGCCAGGCACCGTGACATCAGCATGATCATGGACCACTTGACCATGGCTTCGTGGTGCTTGGGTAACCGTTCGTAAGGCGCCAGATCTACGCGCACGCAAGGCACTTGAACAGGGGTCGAATCTTCCGCTTCGGTATGAGTACCCGTACTCATGACCCGTGTCAGGGGGCGACTGCACGATGATGTCATGCACCGAATAGCACACACCGCAGCCGCCCTCGCTCTGGGCGCGCTCACCCTCACCGCCTGCTCCAGCACCCCCCCGGCTACCACGATCGACACGGACAATGTCGCCTCCGTCCCCGAGGGCGAGGACGCCGACAAGCTGCAGCTTGACTTCATGAAGCTGTCCCTCAAGATCACCGACGGCTGCCCGCCGCTGTACGGCACCAAGGCCGGCAAGACCCTCGGCCCCAGCGACGTCCCCACCGTCCCCCAAGGCCCCTCCAGCAAGCCCACCGGCAAGCCTGGCGACCGCGTCCCCCTGCCCGCCGACCCCGACCCCGCCGACCCGCCCGCCACCGACGACCCCGTGCCGCCCATGCCTGACGGGAACCTCCTGGAGCCGGTTACGCTCACCAAGCCCGAGACCTGCTACGCGGACAAGTTCGCCGCGCACGTCACCACCGCCCTCAAGGGCACGGGCGAGAACGCCGCCGAGGTGCGAGCCGCACTCAAGCGCGCCGGATACCCCGACGAGCGGATCGTGGACATGAAGCCCGAAGGCGGCTCCCCTCGCGTGCGGATCGACCTGCGCGAACAGGACACCCGCGTCGCCCTCCAAGTCGTGCACGTCGACACCAGCGGCACCGTCGTGGAAAAGTTCGGCGCACAGCCCACAGCGCCCCTCAAGGACGTCCGGTACACCCCGGAGCTGACCGAACCCCTGAGCTGAGACCCCGCGAACGAACAGATCGTCGGGGACGGATGGGAATCGGCGAAGTGACGTGCACGGCCAGGACCTCTTGGTAGCAACTGCGGTGTCGAAGCTCAGTCGCGCCAAGAGGTCCCACCATGCCGTTCTACCCCGCTGCTGCTCCCGCTGTCGCCCCGAAGGGGCAACTGGATGGTCGTGGTCAGCCCGACCGGAGCGGCGCCGACGACAGCACGTCGTATGCATCCGCGGCGCGACCTTGTGCAGAGGTGCGCATGACCTGTTCCGTTCCTTTCATTCAGCTGCCGTCGTGCGCGCCGGTCATCATTGCGGCGAGGTCGTCGGGGCGGATGAAGGACGGCGGCACGGGCGGGCCCCAGCTGTACAGGGCGCTGGCGCCCTCCCATGTCTCGGGGGTCCACAGCTGGTCGTCCACGATGCAGTCCATGTCGGAGTAGTACTCGGAGAAGTTGCCAGCCGGGTCCTTGAGGTACCAGAAGAAGTTCGCCCCCAGGTGATGGCGGCCCAGACCCCACACATGGCGCTCGGGGTGGCCTTCCAGCATCCGGGTGGCGCCGCGTCCGACCTCGTCCACGTCGTCCACCTGCCAGGAGGTGTGGTGGAGGAAGGAGATGGGGGCCTTTTGGACGAGGACGTTGTGGTGGTCGGTGGAGCAGCGCAGGAACGCCGCGCCCGGTACCAGGTCGCTGACCTTGAAGCCGAGCCCTTCGGTGAAGAAGCGCTGGGAAGCCTCCTGGTCGGTGGAGCCCAGGACGACGTGTCCCAGGCGGCGGACGCGCACCGGCCCCTCACGCAGCACGCCGGGGGCGCGCACGCCTGCCCGCTCGACCCGCCCGGGGCCGTTGTACGGCACTGGGGCGGCCGGGGATTGCACGATGCGCGGCTGCACCTCGACGGTCACCGTCACCTCGGTGCCCGGGTCGACCGCGCGCAGGCGGTGGGAGTCCCGGACGAACGGCTTCTCCAGCCGGTTCAGTGCGGAGGCGATCCGGCTCAGGTCGTCGGGGTCGTCGGCGCTCAGGGTGAGCTCCTCCAGGCGGCGTCGTGCCGCGTGAATGATCTTGAGCTGTTCGCCGCCGTCGGCAGTGGCGAAACGGCCGTCGCCGAGCTCCGTCAGCCCGAAATCGGCGTAGTAGGCGGAGGTGGTGGCCACATCGGGAACGCCAATGGTGATGTGTGCCACGCGGTGCAGGGCCATGGCAGTCTCCTCAAGAAGCTTCAGTGGGCGGTGATGTACGCAGCAGGTTTAAGGGCCGCGCGTCAGGCGGCCTGCGGGCCTTCGGGGTAGCTGGGGCCGGCAATCAGCGGATTGCGCAGTTCACCGATGCCTTCGATCCAGCTGCGCAGTTCCTCACCAGGGGCGAGGAAGCGGCGCGGGTTCCGGGCTCCGCCCACGCCGGCCGGTGTGCCGGTGAAGACCAGGTCGCCGGGCAGCAGCGGGCAGATCGCGGAAATCCAGGCGATCTGCTGGGACACCGAGAAGATCATCTGGGAGGTGCGCGAGTCCTGCATGGTCTCGTCGTCCAGCGCGCAGCCGAGTGCGAGGTCGTCGGGGGCGTCGAACTCGTCCGGGGTGACCAGCACCGGCCCGGTCGGGCTGAAGCCGGGGAACGACTTGCCCAGCGAGAACTGGGGCGCCGGCCCCTGCAATTGGACGCCGCGCTCTGAGAGGTCCTGGCCGAGCGTGAGACCGGCCACGTGCTGCCACGCGTCCGGGACGGCGACCTGGTACGCCTCGCGACCGATCACCGCGACAAGTTCGACCTCCCAGTCCACCAGGTCACTCGGCAGCGCGATCGTGTCGTAGGGCCCGGTCAGGGACGTGGGGTACTTGGTGAAGACAGCGGGACGCTCCGGTACGGCGGTTGCCGACTCCGTCACGTGGTCGGCGTAGTTCAAGGCGACGGCGAAGACCTGCCGCGGGCGCGGAACCGGCGCGCCCAGCTGCCGCTCTTCCAAAGGCGTCCGCTGGTGGCCGGTCGCGGCCGCGGACCGGGCCCAGTCGCGGAACTCGGCCCAGCGGTCGAAGACTGCCTGCGGGTCCGAGGAGAACAGCCCGTCGCTGGCCTTCTCGACGTCCACCACACCGTCGTCGAGGACGAGCACCAGACGGTCGTTGAAATTGGCTGTGCGCACGGCACAACACCTCCATGAGAAAAGATGAAAAGGGTGATCAGCCGGGCAGCCGTTCTCGCTCTGCTCGGGGTTGTGGGGCGTGTGGTCGGCCGAGGTCCCGCGAAGTCAGGGCTCGGCCCGGCGCCAGGACAATCGCAGCCGCGATTCCTGCGGCCTGGAAGCTGTCAGCTCCAGCCGTCCAGGACTGAGCCGGCATCGCCACACCAGGGTCGTCCCACCCCCGGTGCGTAGTGACTGGCCTGGACAAGGTGCAGGACAGGGCCCTCGCGCTCCCAGCGGCCGGCATACGCCACGGTCCGGCCCACTGCCTCCCGGACGTGGGAGGCAACCGGGGCCGCATCGGTACGGGACACCGGTCAGGCACCGACTGGTGTCGCAACGCGGCAATCATCCGAACCGCAACAGGGTCTGGGCCCGCGGCCTGGGCCCTGCCTGTGATGAGGTGTGAGGCGAGTCAGGCGGCGGGGCGGCGGAGCCGCTGCTTGAGCGCCTTCCCGCGCGCCTCCATCGTGGCTTCCAACTGGGCCTTCTTCAGCTCCCGGCGCGCCTTGGCGGCATCGCGTTCCGCCGCCGACTCCGCCTCGCGGACCGCCTTGACCTCGGCTCGCACCCGCTCCGCCGGCCTGCGCTCAAGCACCGCACCGAATCGCATGGCGAACACGTCGATCGCTGCCGTGTCGCGCTCGGCGACCTCGGCAACCAGCACCGTGCTGCCCGCGCTGACCTCGTCGGCCACCAGGGCCACCAGGCCGGAACCCTCCGTCGCCCGCCGCCAGTCGGCGCCGCCGCCCACCAGGGCGCCGGTGCCCCAGCCCAGCACCACGCCAAGCGGTCCGCCCAGCAGGCCCACCACCGAACCGACCAGCCCGCCGACCAGGGTGCCCTCTCCCGCCCTGGTGTCCACGCCCTCCGGAATCCGCACCGTTCCGTCCTCCTGGCGCTCGACGAGCATCGCGCCCCGGACCTCCACGGTCGAGCCGCCCAGCCGCTGCAGCTCACTGAGCGCCTGGTAGGCGGAGGCCTGCTCGGTGAAGCGGAAGACGACGATGTTCTCGGTCCTGTCCATTGCCACTCCTCAACTGCTCATAGGTCCTGTAATCGGCGGGAGCCCCGTCTGTGAGACAGCATGTATCGGAGATACCCTATGAGTCAAGTCGTCTCATAGATGTCGAGTGACGTCGTCGGGCCCGCCGCCGCAGAGGCAAGGAAGCAGGCGTTGGCTGAGCCAGGCCAAGGGGGACCCCGACGCAGCGGGGCGGTCCTGGCAGAGCTCCTGGGCGCGGCCCTGGGGCGGTCAGCCACGCGCCGCGGTCGCCGAACGCTCCAGTCGCCACAGCCTGACCCGCTCCGACGGCAGCGGGCGGGCGCCGACACATTCGCCACGGCGAAGCCCGGGACCGTCTTCCCGCTCTAGAGATTCGTGCCGGTGTTGCCGTCGTCGTTCGAAGAGTCTCGCCCCTTGGTCTCGCCCTTGGCGGAAGGGCCCTTCTCCTGCCCCTCCAACAGCTCCAGGAGCGCAGCGTCTGCCTTTTTCTGGTCTTCCTTCGTCAGTTCGAGAGGCGCGTTGTTGTAGACGGTGTACCGGTCCGGATAGATGATGTTGGTGGTCCTCAAGGTGAACGTCAGAAGCAAGCGCCAACCCTTGCGGTGGCCAACCCTCACTTGGATTCGGACCTTGTAGTCACGGGCCTCCGGAACAAACCCAGAAAACGGTGCCTCGAACTCGATGAAGCGTTGTTGCGCTTCTCTGCCAGCCACAACGAATCCGGCCGGCAGCTTCCGCTCCTCGTCCGGCCCGGGCTGGAGACGGGATGGTGAAGCCGTCCACAGGAGTGGCAGATGAGAGGCGGGCTCATCGGGGAAGCTCAGCATGAGATCCTGCACGACTATCGGCTTGGCACCGGTGTTGTGAAGGACGAGCGGGAGCCGCAGGCGAACCACGGAGCCGTGGCAGATCGCTGCAAAGGAATGAGGCTCCCACGTCTCCAGGCGCCCCTGTCTGGCGTTGAGCCACCAGAATGAGGCGACGGTGAAGACCAATGCACTGACCGACACAACGCTGGCAGCAGAAAGCGACGAGGACGCATTCTGAACAGCAGCGGCCATCAGCGGAAGCACAAATTCAGTGTGCCAGCCCCAGGGTGGGCACGCTAATAGGCCTCGGTGACGATGGGCCCTTGAGTGGCCCAGCCTCTCGATGCGTGGCAGCTGGGCCACCTTCATCCTTCGGCAAGGAAGGGCGCCGGCAAAGCATCCAAGTCGATGTGCCCGGGCTCGGCCTCCCTGGGCACCACGGCCTCCGTTTCCCGCAGGAAAGTCTTGATTTCCTGCGTACAGGCTTTGAGCAAGGCCTTACCAGGTGGCGGCTTGAGAAGGATGTACGAGTCGCAGCGGTCATGCTGTCGGCAGGCCATGTGCGAAGCCGGTGATGTTGCCGACGCTGCCTCGGGCTGCCCGGATGGCCACAGTCACCGCGAGGAGCGACATCAGGTGAGGAGCAGCGCGGCCACGTACGACAGCAGCGTGGGGGCTGCGTGCCCGGCTGCATCGTCGCCGGTGGCCGGGGCCGACAGTTCCTTGCGCAGCTCGGTGAGCTCCCGGCGGTGTTCGTGGCCGACGACGCCCTGGGCAGCCTGAGTGTCCTTCAGGCGGCGAAGGGCACCGCTGGCCGGTAACCGGCCGTGACGCCGTAATCATGCCGGGTCCGCTCCTTCCGCCCGCTCGGCTCTTTCCGGGTGGTGGGGCAGCAGGGCCACCGTCAGGGCTGGTACGGCGGCGAGGACCAGCCAGGGCACGGCGGCCGGGAGGCCCAGGTCGAGCAGCGACCCGATGGCTGAGCTGCCGATGAGGACGATCAGGCCGGAGACCGAGGACAGCGCGCCGGTGTAGAGGCCGATGCGGCCGTCATCGGCGAGGTCGGACACCCAGGCGCGGGCGGCCGGGACGACCAGCATCTGACCGAGAGTGAGCAGCACGACGTAACCGGCGGCGGGCAGGAGCCCGGTGACGCCCGTCCAGTCGGCCGGGCGCGCGGCGGCGACGACCGCGAAACCGGCCGCGACGAGCAGCAGCCCCGCGGCCATGGAACGGCGCAGGTCGAGCCAGTCGCCCGCCCAGCGAGTGACCGGGAGTTGGGCGAAGACGACCAGCAGGGAGGACAGCGCGAACAGCCAGGGCAGGGGGGCCTGGGAGCCTGCCGCGCGCTGCACCTCGTCCGGAAGGGTCAGGTAGAGCTGGTTGTAGCCAAGCAGGTAGCTGCCGTATGCGCAGCACAGGGCGAGGAAGCGGCGGTTGCGCAGCAGCGCGCGGACCCCGCCCCGCTGCCGGGTGCGGACCCGGCCGGGGATGTGCTGCGGCATCAGGCACGCGTGCCCGGCCAGCACGAGGACGAAGACGGCTGCCCCGGCGAGGCAGGCGGTGCGGAAGTCCACGGCGAGCAGCAGGCCGCCGAGCAGCGGGCCGACGAACGCGCCGGCCTGGCCCGCTGCGGAGAACAGGGCCAGGACGCGGGTGCGGGCGCCGTGGCCCCCTTGCTCCCAGACCACTGCTTGCCGGGCCACTTCGGACTCCACCGCCGGGGAGAACAGTGCGGCGGCGAAGCCGATGGCCAGCACCGCGCCGATCACCGCCCATGTCTGCTCCGCATGTCCCAGCCAGGCGAACCCGGCGATCCGCAGCACACAGCCGGCCAGGACGACCGGGCGTACCCCGTAGCGGTCCACGAGCCAGCCGCCGACGACGAAGAGGCCCTGCTGGCTGAAGGTGCGCAGGCCGAGGACGAACCCGACCAGCCAGCCCGCCATGCCGATCGCGGTGCCGAGATGCTCAGCGAGGAAGGGCAGGACGGCGTAGAAGCCGATGTTGAAGGCGAGCTGCGTCAGGATCAGCAGCCGCAGCAGCGGTGACAGGTGCTTCCAGATGCGCTCGCGTGGGGACTTCGGTGCCCGCGACTTCGGTGTCTGGACCGTTCGGCGGGTCAGGACACGGGAAGTGAGGTCCGTCATGGGGTTTCTGCCCGGGAGATCGGTGAGGCGGATACGGGGTACAGGCGTGTTTCCGGGCCCGCCGACTCCGGCGCGGGCGGGACTTGCTCGGCGGGGGCGCCGGGTCGAGCCCCGGGCCGCTTCCGTAGCCGGGGCATGCGCATGCCGCCCGCCGCCGTCACGGCGAGTGCGCCGAGCAGGGCGAGGGCGGCGGCCGGGGCGAGGATCGCCCAGGGGGCGCGTTCGGCGTACGGCTGGTTCTCGGCGAGGAGCAGGCCCCACTCGGGGGAGGGCGGCTGGGCGCCCAGGCCGAGGAAGCCGAGGGCGGCCAGGGACAGGGCGATGCCGGGCAGTCGGAGCAGGGCGTGGCGGACAACGGGTGGCAGGACGGCCGGGAGCAGGTGGTGGGTGAGCAAATACCACTCTCCGGCGCCCAGGGCGCGGGTGGCGGTCAGGTGGGTAGTGGCGCGTTCTTGCTGGAGGAGGGCGGAGGTGTGGGTGGCCAGCGGGGACCAGGCGACGGCGGCTACGGCGATCGTGGGGGTCCACGGTCCGCTGTCGGCGAGGCTGGTGACGAGGAGGCCCGCCAGGACGGGCGGTACGGCGTTGACTGTGTCCACCACCGGGCCGGACAGCCGGGGCAGTAGGCCCAGCAGCACGCCCATGACCAGGGCGGCGGCGCTCACCGCGAGGGCGATGCTGAGGGTGTTCAGGGCGCCGTGGGCGACGCGCGCCAGGAGGTCGCGGCCGAGGGCGTCGGTGCCGAACGGGTGCGACCAGGAGGGGGCCTGGAGGCGGGCGACGGTGTCCAGCGCGAGCGGGTCGCGTGGTAGGCCGTAGCCGATGACGGCGAGAAGCAGCGCCCCGTACAGCAGGGGCAGGATGCCGCGCGCGGGCGGGGCGGGCGGGTTCAGGGAGTGCAGGGCGCCGTCGCGTAGCGCGGGCCCGATCAGCAGGCGGGCCGCGCCCCGGGCCAGGGCGCCGGCGGCTGCCGCGAGCAGGGCGAGGGCGAGTGTGCCGGTTTGGAGGACAGGCAGGTCCTGTGCGAGGGCGGCGCGCAGGGTGAGCCGGCCGAGGCCAGGGATGTCGAAGATCTGCTCCACGGCGACGGCTCCGCCGGTCAGGCCGACCACGAACAGGCCCAGGTTGGGCAGCAGTCCGGGCACGCAGCGCCGCAGTGCCTTGCGGGCCACGGACTTGGGCGGTATGCCACGGGCGGCGCTGGCCAGCGTCCACGGCTCGGCGAACACGGCGGGTAGCAGGTCGTCGAGCATACGCCCGAGGACCGCGCCGACGGGCAGGCCAAGGCCGAGGGAGGGCAGGATCATCCACTGCGGCCCGTACCAGCCGAGGGCGGGCAGCCACCCGAGTTGCACGCCGATGACCGAGGCCAGCGCGGAGGCGACGAGGAACTCGGGAAGCGCGGCCAGTACCGCCGACCCTGTGCCGCCCGGCCCCTGTTCGCCGAGCCGGCGCCGCGAGCCCAGCCACAGCGTGCGGGCGCACACGGCCACGGCCGTGCACACGGTCACGGTGAGGGCCCCGGCCATCAGCAGCAGAGAGACTCCGAGGGCCTGCACGGCGGACGGCAGCACCTCGCTGCCGGAGACCCAGGACCGGCCCGCATCCCCGTGCAGAAGCCCGCCGAGCCAGCCACCGAGCAGCCGCAGCGGACCGTCGTCCAGGCCGAGTTCGCCTCGTACGGCCCGCAGCACCTCAGGGGTTGGATCTCTCTCAGCTGACCGTGCCTTCAGCACGGTCAGCGCGGGATCGGTGCGCGACAGCCATGGCAGCAGGCCGATCCCGCACACCAGGGCGGCAGCGAGCGCGGCTCGCCACAGCAGCGTGAGGCCACCGCCCCGCGCGAGAGCGCGCAGGGCGACGGGCAGGGCGGAGTGGCCGCCGGGACGGCCGGACATGCGGTTCAGCGCCGGGTCCCTGTTCCGATGAACTTCCGCTCGTACGGGTCGAGCAGCGTGCCCTTCACCGGCGCGCCGATGCCGGTGACCACGTTCAGGTGGACGAGGGGGATCACCGCGTCGGTGCGGAGGATCGCCGCCTCCGCCTTCATGGCGGCGCCCTGCCGCTTGGCGGTGTCGGAGACGGCCTGGGCCTCGGCGGCGGCCTTGTCGACGTTCTTGTCGCACAGCAGCGACAGGTTGTAGGTGCCGTCGCAGGTGTAGTCGCTGGTCAGGACGGAAACGGGATCGCCGGTGTCCAGCATCATGTTGCGGGCGGCGACGGCGGCGTCGAACTTCCCGGCCAGCAGGTCGGCTTCCAGACGTGCGTAATCTCGCACCTCCAGTTTCACCTTGAACCCGGCCTTCTGAAGATGCTGTTGCAGCACCTGCGCCACCTCGGCGAGCTCGGGACGGCTGGTGTAAGTGGCGATGGTGATGCTCTCGCCGTCGGGGTCGGTGGCCGTCGCCCGGCCAGTCGGCTCGACCTGCTTGCCAGCCGCCCAGGTCAGGACGGGGCCGTAGATGCCCTGGCCGGGTTCGGCATACCCCTCGTACACGTCCTTGGCGATGACCGCGGTGTCGATCGCCTTGCGTGCGGCGGCCCGCAGGCCGGCGTCGGTGAAGACGCCGGACTTGGTGTTGAGGTGCAGGCTGACGTTGCGGGGTGTGTTCGTCTCGTGGACGGTGTCCTTGTCCAGGGAGGCGATCTGCGCGACGGGGATCGCCTCGGCGATGTCCGTCTGGCCGGTGCGCAGGGCATTGGCGCGGGCGGTGCCGTCCGCGATGAACCTCGCGTCGACACCGGAGGCTCGGGCGCGACCGCCCCAGTAGTCGTCGAAGCGGTCCAGGGTGGCCGCCGTATCGCCGGTGATCTTTGTGAGTTCGAAAGGGCCGGTGGCGGTGCCGACCGGGTTCACGGCGCCCTTCTTCCCGTACGCCTTCGGGGAGAACACTGCCAGGCTCGGGTTCGACAGCCGCAGCGGCAGCACCGGGTCGGCCTCGCCGGTGCCGACCCGGACCTGCTCCTCGCCCACCGCCTCGGCGGTCAGCTTCACGCCTGACAGCGCGGCGGGCGCCGGCTCGGCCGCGGCGGCGTGGGTGAGGGCGGAGGCGACGGCCTTCGCGGTGACCCCGGTGTCGTCCTGGAACTGTGCCTGCCGCAGCGTGAACAGCCAACTCTTGCCACCCTTCTCGCTGTTCCACGACTCGGCGAGCGCAGGGACCGCGGTGCCGTTGGCGTCCAGCCGGGTCAGCCCTTCGGCAACACCCAGCCGGGACAGGTGGAAGGCGTCGTAGCCGTACGGGGAGAAGTTCTGTGTCGGCGGGAAGGCCAGCGCCACACGCAGGCGTCCGCCCTCGGCTGAGCCGGACGAATCCGCGGACGACGAGCCGCCGCCGGAGGCGAAGCAGCTGGAGAGCAGCGGGGTGAGCAGCAGGCCGGCCATCAGCCGACGGCGGGGAGTTCTCATGGTTCGCGTTCTTGTCTTTCGGTGTGTCGATCAAGGGAGCATCTGCGCCAGTAAGTGATTATCATTTTCATTTGAAGGCTTGGCTGTCAAGTCGTCGGGATCTCGAAGTGGACGACCCCGGTACCGCCGCAGAGCACTTCGTCGCGCTCGTCGCACACAACCTTCCCCAGCGACCGCCACAGGTCCATCGCGCCGGGCGAGTCCGGATGCGTGTGCAGGTAGACCGACCGGTAACCGCCGTCGGCCTTCGCGAATGCCAGCAGCTCGGCCACCAGCCGCCGGGCCAGCCCGCGCCGCCGGTGCTCGGGCCGCACGTACACCCGCCGCAGCTGCGCAGTCTCGCCCGACGGGTAACGCTCCGCCAGCCAACGGGGATTCGGCGGATGGGCAGGACCACGCGCGTCCAGGGCGGCCGTGGCAGCCACCGTCCCGCTCCGCTCATCTATGGCCACCAGCAGCGTGTGCCGGGGCGGGGCTAGGTAGAAGCGCTCCGGATCGATGATGTCGCCGTGCCAGCGGGGCACATACCCGGTGCCGAAGTCCCGGTAGACGGTGTCGAGCATCACTGCCCGAGCCCCATCGAGGTCGTCTGTGGTCGCGGCCCTGATGCAATAATTAGGCATCTGCAAATGCTATGCAACTATGCCCATCGGCGTGACTGGAGCCGCCCTGCGCACGGAAGGGTCCGCCACGCGGGGGCAGGTCCCGCGCCCGATGGGCTCGGGGGGTCGTGGTTGTAGTCGCTCGCCTCGTCGCGGTCCCCACCATGACGCCAGCCGCGGCGGCCGTCACACCGGTAGCTGACGCCGTGATCCCAAGCGGTAGTCGTCGCAGACCCAGCGCTGGTAGTCATTACGGTCCCACTGGTCGCCCAGCGGTGGTCGTTGACCTCGACGCTGACGGTCGGGCGCTGGGCGTGGTCGGACGCTGACGGCCCCTTCTCCTTCCCGCACGTCGGTCGGCTCTGACTGCGTCAACCGGCGCGCGAGAGGTTGCCGATGCGGCGACACCCTGGGGTTCCGAGGTTCCATACATCACCAGAACTCCTGTCCACTAATACCATACGCTGTACGGAAAGTCGAGGAGTGCTACGAACAGGGGAGAGACTTACCTGTCGCTCGTGATGACGCCGCCGCGGTGCCAGAACCCGGGCTTCATGCCGGGCGACGCTCCGCACGGCGCACTGGGTCGCCCGACCGAGACCCGCGTGATAGTGGCCAGTTGAGATTCCCCACCGACGCCCAGTTAGTGGGGAGTTATCGGGCCGTCGCGATCACGGCCAGTGAACGACTCGCGGACTGTCTCACTTGCCCCCGGCTGACAGACTCTTCGACCATGGCGAACAGCGGACTGTGGATCGGCGTCCTCACCGCGCTAACCGCGCTCGGAGCCAGCTACATCACCGCGCGGGCGGCCTTGCACGCGGCGCTGGCCCGAGCCCGAACAACCACACAGGCAGGGGCCCTTCGTGAGCAGCGGGACCGGCGCCGATCCCGCTATCGGGAGATGATGGGCTGCGCGCACGCGTTCTCAGCGGTCACCTGGCAGATTGATGACGTCGACGCGGCACGCGACCGTGAGACCAAGGATCGGCTCCTGAAACAGATGTACGAGCGCATCGGCCCGGCCATCGGGGACATGAACAGGGCAATGCATGAGGTCCGGCTCGACGGCCCCGCCGAAGTTTCCGCCGCGGCGGACCACGTGCGGGATATGGCGCGGCGCGTGCAGCCGCTACTCAAAGCGCTCATCGGTGACGACAGCCCCGAGCGGCGGGTCGAGTACGACGCTGCCTACAGGGAATTCCGGGCAGCGTACGTCACGTTCATCGGCTTGGCGCGAGGAGCGCTGGAGGTCAAGGACGAGGACGCAGAGTGACGCCTGGTCACGCGTGGCATCGCGGTGACGACAGGCTGGGCCACGAGGTGATAGGCATCGGCCGTCAGCCCGCCGTCAGTTCCGTCAGCGGCAGTGTGTGCTGAGTGCGGACCACCTTGGTACGGAGGTAGTGGGCGTTGTGGGCCGTGGTGAAGACGCCCGTGGGAACGTGCTGGGTCACAGTAAGGCCCAGGGTGCGCAGCTGGGCCGCCTTGTCCGGGTTGTTGGACAGCAGGTCCAGCTCGGAGATGCCGAGAGCGGCGAGCATCTGCGCGGCGGCGGTGTAGTCGCGGGCGTCCTCGGGGAGGCCGAGGGCCGTGTTGGCCTCGTATGTGTCGAGGCCCTGGTCCTGGAGGGCGTAGGCGTCGAGCTTGTTGTAGAGGCCGATGCCGCGGCCCTCCTGGCGGAGGTAGAGCAGAATGCCACCGCGGTCGGCGATGCGCTCGACCGCCTCGCGCAGCTGGGGGCCGCAGTCGCAGCGGGCCGAGCCGAGGACGTCGCTGGTCAGGCACTCGGAGTGCAGGCGCACCAGCGGGGGCCGGTCGGCGGCGGGTTCGCCGAGGATGACGGCCACGTGTTCCTGGCCGTCGGCGAGGTGGTGGAAGGTGGCGAGGTCGGCGGTCACCGTATAGCCATCACCGAAGCGGAGCGGGACCGTCACGCGGGTGCGCACCGCGGCTGCCGGCAGGCCGGTCGGATTGCTGCTGTCACAGGGTGCGGTGGCGTTGCGTGAGTCGCGCATGTCGGCTGTTTCTCCGCGGTGGCGGTTGCGGGTGTTCGTCGCGCGACGGGCCGGCACCGTTGCCGGGGCGGCCCACGCGCTCGGTCGAGTCGTCAGGGAACGAGAATGAGGCGGATCGGATCGCCGATCTTGTTCTCCAGGCGGTGGATCGCCTCGGGGGCGTCAGACAGGGAGATGTGGTCGGTGATAGACGGGGCCAGGTCGAGACGGCCGCTGCCGGCCAGCCGGATCAGCTCGTAGACGTGGTCGAACGAGGATCCGTAGTGTCCGTACACCTTCTTGTTCTTCAGGTTGAAGGTCATCTTCTCCGAGATCTTCAGCGGCTCCATGGTGATACCCACCAGGACGAGCGAACCGTGGTCACCGAGGAGGGGCGACGCCTGCTCCCGGACCCGGGGAACGCCCGCGAAGTCGAAGGCGTAGTCCAGGCCCAGGCCGTCGGTGGCCCGCAGCACGGCTTCGGCGAAACCGGGATCGGTCGGGTCGAGCGCGATATCGGCGCCGAACGCGAGGGCTCGCGCACGCGCATTGGGCAGCGGGTCGACGGCGATGATCGGCGTTGCACCCATCATGCGGGCCAGCCGGACAGCGTGGGCGCCTACCCCGCCGACTCCCCAGATGCCCACGGCCTGGGCGGAACGCACCTGCACGGTCTCGACCAGGGCCGCGTACGAGGTGGAGACGGCGTCCGGGATGATCGCCGCCTGGTCGAAGGGCAGTGCGTCGGGGATGGGGACGACGGTGTCCTCACGGGCGATCGTGTACTGGGACCAGCCACCGTCGTAGTCGACGCCGCGGCCGCGGAACGACGTGCACGTGCCGCCCCTGACGCAGGTGGCGCACTCGCGGCAGGGCTGTCCGGCCTGCAGGGCGACCCGTGTGCCGACGGTCAGGTCCCGCTTGAGGCCGGGTCCCAGGGAATGGATGACACCGGAGATCTCGTGCCCGAGGGTGAGCACGTTGGAGTTCAGGTGCAGCGGCGAGATGCTTCCGTCGATGAGGTGGAGGTCGGAGAGGCACACGCCCGCCGCCTTCACCTCGATCAGCACTTCGCCCGGTCCGGGTACGGGGACCGGAATCTCCTCCAAGACGAACTTCTTCGTGTCCAGGTGGACGCGTCCTGCCAGCATGGTGTCCATCGTTGTGTGCTTTCTCGAGTGGTGGTTGCGGGTTCAATAGGCTGTGGGAGTCCGTGGGACCACAGAGGGGTGAGGGACGCTGCGAAGGGTCGAGAGACGGGGCACCGGCCGGTGAGAGGCCGGGCCACGTTTGCCCCTGGCGGGCTGGTGCGGGGTCGGCCGAACGGCATGCCGGTACGTCCGGCCGACCCCCGTCGGTGCCCCATATCGCCGGCATAGCCGCTCGGCGGCTATAGGGCAGCCTCTGCAACCTGGTCCTGCGCGAGGACAGCTCGCTGGAACAGGGCATGTGCACGGGCCGTCTGACGGAATGTGAGGTTCTGTAGGGCCAGTTCGAGCCCCCTGCCGGCATCGGCCCCCACGGTGAGCCAGAAGTCGGCCGCGTGGTCGGCGTAAGCCTCCGGGTGGCGCACCACCAGATCGTCGTAACCCGCCACCGCGCGCTCGCGCCACTGTTTCGCCTCGTGGACGCGGCCGCCTGCGTGCAACGCGGCCGCGAGGTGGCTGGCGTACTCGGGGTCGTCGCTGGTCCGGGTGAGGGGACGCAGGAGGGCGACGGCGGCCGGAGGATCTCCGCGCAGCAGCTCGACCTCGGCCAGGTGGCCCAGTGCCGGCGCGTAGTCGGGCACCCGGCGCCGGGCGGCCTCGTAGCACGAGCGGGCCGCATCGAGGTCGCCCTCGCGGTGCCACATCACACCGCGTCGGAAGTCCAGCTGGGCGAGTGGGAACGGCGAGGTCCCCCGATAGTGGCGCCTCGCATCGCCGAACAGCTGCTCTGCCTCGGTGACCTCCCCGCGCTCGGCCTGAAGTACGGCGAGCGCGCCGAGCGTCGTGAAGTCGCTCTGCCGCTTCGCCGCTTTGCGGATCAGGGCCATGGCATCCGCGTAGCAGCCGAGGGCCTGCAAGACGACGGCGCGTTCCGCGTCCAGTGCGGCCTCGTCCGCGCCGCTGCGGCCCGCTGCGCCGAGGTCGGCAACGGCCTCGGCGAAGCGGTGCAGGGTCGCCCGCGTCCTGGCGCGGGCGAGCAGGGCCGTGCCGTCCTCGGGTGCAACGTGCACGAGCCGCTCAGCGAGCTCCGCGGCCCGTTCGTAGTCGGCGACGCGGCCCAGGATGTGGCCTCGGAGGTTGAGGAGGTCGATCAGACTCGCCCCTTGCGCCACCGCCAACGGAGCCGCCGGCCCCTCCCCCGTACCCGCACGGCTGAGCCGTACGGCCAGGCCGTCGATCTGCCCGTGCAGATTCGTTACGGCGATGGTGCCACTCGTCGTAACCGGCTCGCACTCCTGTGGAGACGCCCCGGTCATGCCGCTGCCTCCCCGGGAGGGGCCAGCGCGGCCAGGCGGGCCCCCAGGTCCGGCGGTGTCGGGTTGGGAGCGTTCAGGTAGGGGAAGCTGCGGGTGGCCAGCTGAGTCGGCTGGTCGACGCCGTCACTGATGCGCTCACCGTCGATGCCGCCCACCAGCAGCGTGAAGAGGGTGTCCACGATGTCGTCGTTCAGCGACCGGCCACCGCAGGTCGTGTGCGGGCGGCCCGCGAGCAGGGCCGTCTCGATCTCGAAACAGCCGTCCTCGGAGAAAGGCTTGGACAGGTCGACGACGAGGAAGTCCGCCAGCAGCAGCTCGGTCAGCGGGTGAGCACCCTGCTCGTCCAGCGGCCAAGCGGTCTTGCCGTCCAGGCCGTCGTAGAAGGCCAGGTTGGCATTGAGCCGTGCGCGGTAGGTGCCCGCATAGTCGGGCCGCATGCTGAAGGCGTCCTCCTCGTTGAAGAGGTCGCGGATCTCCAGATCGCTGTTGACGGTGTCGAACTTCTTGGGCGACATGACCACGTTCTTGATTTCCGGCCGGCCCATGCGCTCCAGCCGGAACGGCCGTCCAGCGGAAGTCAGCGTTTCGCCGACGACCGCCACCAGCGAGCCGGCGGCCGGGCCGAGCACCGCGGCGTCGACTTCAAGCACGATGCTCAGCACGTTCAGGCCCTGCAGAACGTTGCTGGCATCAGACCTGAAGCCCAGCGTCCCCGTCGCCTCGGTGACCATCACGCCCACGAAGTCGATGAAGAACGGGTCGAGCCGCGACCCGGCGAAGATCTTCAGTCCCTCGGCCTCGGTGGGCACCTCGTTGCCGACCTGGAAGGCGACCTTCCGGCCGTCGGGCGCCTGGCACGTGCCCATCTGCACCAGGGTGTCCGTGCCGTCGACCTTCTGGGGTGCATCGAAGGTGAAATCGAAGACGTACTCGTCCGCGCCGACATTGAATGCCGCAGCCGCGCCCTCGCTCACGGATGTGATCGGCCGGACGCGGAAGCGGTGAGTGATCGCGTCGGAGAACAGGGCCGTAGGGGCCGAGGCCGGGAGCACGTTGAGGACGAGCACCAGCTTCCCCGGCCGCTCCGGGCTCGGGAAGGCGTACACGTCGCAGATGTCGGACGCAGGGTCGGCGATGGCACGCGGCCCGGAGAAGTGGTCAGCCATGAGAAACGCTCCTTGTCGTGTTCTTGTGGGGGATGTCAGGTGTCGAGGTCGGCGATCCAGCGCAGCGCCGACAGTCCGGGCATGAAGCAGTACTCGCCGCCCCTGTTGACGACGAACGGCGGCAGGCCCTTGAAGCGGCGGCGGATCGGTTTGCGCGGGACGGTGAATCCGCCGTCGTCGTTCACGCCGATCAGCGGGTCCTTCTCCGCGGGCGCCCCGATGAACTTGCCGTCGTTCACCCACTGTCGCTGGACGAACTCGAACTGCCGGTCCAGGTGCGCTCCGACAAAGGCGAACATGATGCCGCGGTCGGTGCCGTCGTCCTGCAGCACTCCCTTGGGCAGCGGCGGGCCATAGGTCGTACCGCGCCGGATCATGCGGTGCAGACGCACCTCGCCGGTGACGACCGCGTCCCGCGGGTTCATCCGCCGGGCGTGGGCGCCCACCGGGCACTTGAGGCCCTCCGGGTCGTCGCCGTACATGAACGCGTTGTTGCGCTTGGGATCGGCACCGAGTTCCGGGTCGTCCTTGTCCGGCGTCAGCGTCAGCGGGGCACCACTGGGCCAGCGACCGACGAACTTGGCCGCCAGCAGTTCCTCGTCGGCGGGGTCTTTGGCACGGTCGCGGAGGTACTGACGGAAGTCGGCAACTCGCGTGTGCAGCTTGCGGAAGGCCACGTACGTTCCGTTGCGCCCGAGCACCTCGGGCTGCGGAACGGGTGCGATGCCGTGGGTCTCGTCCTTGTATCCGAGAACGAACTCGCCGGCCCTGAGGGGCGCTTCGTACGGATTGGTGCCGGGGATCCCCGTGCCCTCGATCGCCGGCTGGCCGATGCCGTCCCGGAAGCCGAACGGTTCCTTCTCGTCCGGTCCGACGTGCACGTCCTGCTGCCAGATGGCAACGACGCCGGGCAGATCGCGCAGGGCGTCGCGGGCCAGGAGGAGGACCGTCTCCAGGCGGGCCGTATCCGGGGCGAGTCCGGCCAGGATGAGGTGCACGTCGTTTGAACCGAGCGGGCCCTCCCAGTTCTCCGGCGCGCTTTCCCCGACGTCCCCGATGTACTCCGCCCGCGCGGCCATGCCCTCCCGGAATTCCTCCGGGAAGGTGGCCAGCGACTCCTCGGGCACCCCCAAGGCTTTGAGGCCCTGGAAGCTGAGTGCCACGGCGAGCGAGACCTGACGCTCGGGGTCGAACGAGGCGACCGAGTCGAGGACAGGGGTGAGCCGCCGCAGCAGCTCGCGCCCCTGCCGCCGGTCGTCGATGCGCAAGGCCAGGTAGAAGCCCGCGTAGGGCGTCGGCCGTGGCTGGAGAGCAGCGGCCTGGATGTCGCCGAGCTCTAGGGCGCTGCCCTTCTCGATGCTCATGATGCCTTCCAGAACTGTCTTGCGTGGACGGAGTCGTCACGCGGGTCGTGGAGGGGGCGGGGGTGGTGCCCCCTCCGGGGTGTGTGGTGGTCAGCTGGCGGCCTGGGCGAGCAGCGGCTGGAGGGCCGGGTGCTGGAGGGCCTCCTCGGCGGCGGGGTCGTCCAGGACCTCCTGGAAGGCGGCGTTGATCCGCTCGGCCTTGGTGATCTCCGACATCGTCAGGAAGCTGACCGGGTTCCAGTAGGCGGCTGCCTTCTGCTGCCCGTCCTGCAGGATCTGCCTCATGCCGGCCATGTTCGCGAGGATGTGCTCCTCGAAGCCCTCGCGCGTCTTGTCGCCCGTGAGCGACTCAAGGCCGCCGGACTCCTCGATCCACGGGGCGATCTTGGTGTCCCACTCGATGGTGTGCTGCATCCAGTCCACGAAGTGCTCGAAGCCGACGGTCAGGAACGCGTCGTCGATGTAGGGGGCCCACTCGGTCTCGAAGGTGGTGGCCCACAGCAGCTCCGTGCCGTTGTTGAAGAGCACGTGGCGCGTGTCCCGCAGACCGGTCTTGATGGTGGCGGCCATGGGGGCCTGCTTCAGGGCTTCGACCATCCGCTGGCAGGCCGCCGCCACCTCCTGCTCGTGCCCCGGCTTGACGTGGAAGTAGGTGGCCATCTCGGAGACGACACCGTCGGTGTTGCCCTTGCCCGCCTTCTTCGTGGTCGTAGCGGTCATGGTTTCCTCCATTTAGAGACCTCGTGCGCGAATGCGATGGCATTAGCGAAATCTGTGGATAGTCGCGATATCTGGCTTTTCGCAACCCCTGTGTGAGACAGATTGACTCACAGAGAGTCTATGAGTCAACTTGTCTCAGAGTGACCTGCGTCATACCGGTTCAGTTCAAAGGCGAGCAGCGATCGGATCGACGACACTCACCCACACCGGACTGTGAACCGATCGGTTGGTGCCGACAGGTTCGGCCGACTGCCACTGAAGCGTCGGGGAACCCGGAGGTGACAGGACCCTCGCAGCTCTGCATGGACGCGAAGGACTGCCACCTTGATCAGCCCCGGCCGAACGGCGGACATCCAGCCGCGCCGGGGACTCGACGACGCTAGGACCAGCCCCGCATGGCGGCATCCACAACGGCGTCCACAGTGTCACGCCCCAGGCGGTTCCCGGCGAGAAAGCGCTCGAAGAACAGGGGGCCCGCGGTAGCCATGGCAAAGGTCTCGGGGGTGACGTCGGGCCGGAGCTGGCCGCGCTCCACAGCCTCGGCAACAGCGGGACGCAGGGCATCGGCGATCTGGTTCAGCAGCGAATCCCGGAGGCGGCGCATGCCTTCGTCATGCCGTGAGCCGCCGAGGACCGCAGCGAGGACGGCGCCTGCTTGCTCGTCGTCCCACCGCTCGGCAAGCACGCCCAGACGGTGAACGAGCTCCGCTCGCGGATCATTGCCCGAAGCAACCCGAAGCTCCTCAGGCATTGGAGGCAAAGGCGGCATGCCGGCTTCCAGCGCGGCCAGGCGTAGGTCGAGAAGGCCGGGCCAGTGCCGATAGACGGTGGCCCTGCCGACGCCGGCACGGGCGGCAACCGCTTGATGCGTTACGGCCTCCAGCCCGCCTTCCGTGAGCAACGCAGTGGCCGCCGAGACCATGGCCTCACGACTGCGCAACAGACGCGGATCAATTTTGTCTTCCACCTTTCCGTTTCCCTTCTGTGAGACGATACGGCTTGCAGTTTACTATGAGACATCACGTCTCATTTGCACGGCAGATGGTCGCAGCAGGTGACTACAACACGGCCCGCGCCCTCTCAGACAGACCCGGTCATCGGTCACATGTGAACGACAGGTGCAACGTTCTCGTCCTGCTGGGGCACACCGCGGCGGTAGAGCAGGGCGGTCACGCCCAGGCCGATGACGAAGATGGCCGCCGACCACCAGTAGGCGGTGGAGTAGCCCTCCAGGCCGGCCTGGGCCAGAACGCCGGGGTCCTTGGGGTTGCGGCCTGAGAGGTGGTCGGTTACTGCTTCGGAGGCCATCGTGCTGAGCAGGGCGACGCCTATGGATCCGCCGACCTGTTGGACGGTATTGACGGCGGCGGACGCGGCTCCGGCGTCGGCCGCGGCCACGCCGGAGGTGGCAAGGCTTATCGCGGGCGCGATGACCGTGCCCAACCCGACGCCGACCAGCACCAGCTGTGGCAGTACCTGCGTCACGTATCCGCTGTTCAGGTCCAGCGTGGTCATCCAAACCAGGCCGGCGGCCGCAATGGCCATGCCTAGTGGTACCACCGGCTTAGGTCCTATGCGGGGCACCAGGACGTTGTTGGCCACGGCGGAGGCAGACGACGATGCCACGATCATCGGCAGGAAGGCGAAGCCGGCCTTCAGGGCGCTGTAACCGAGGCTCTGCTGCAGGTAGTAGGTCAGGAACAGGAACACGCCGAACATGCCCGCGCCAGTGACGAAGAGGGCGGCGAAGGAGGCGCCGCGGTTACGGTCCAGCAGGACCCGCAGGGGCAGCAGCGGATATGCCGCCCTGCTCTGCCGCCAGACGAAGAGGGCCACCAGTACGGCACCGGCCGCCAGCATGCCCCACGTCGCCACCGAACCCCAGCCTTGCGTCTCGGCGTTCGAGAAACCGTAGACCAGGCAGAACAAGCCGGCGGAGACCAGCATGGTGCCGGGGACGTCGAGCTTCGAGGATGCGTCCCGCGGGGTGCGGTGCAGCAGGGCTGCGCCACCGACGAACGCCACCACCGCGAACACCACGTTGACGTACATGGTCCAGCGCCAGTCCAGGTACTGGGTCAGCACCCCGCCAAGGATCAGGCCGATGGCTCCACCCGCACCTGCGACCGAGCCTGCGACGGTGAAGGCCTTCGCCCGCTCGCGCGGATCGGTGAAGGTGGTCATCAGGAGCGACAGCGCGGACGGGGCCAGCAGGGCAGCGAACAGGCCCTGGATCGCGCGCGCGGTGACGAGCATGCCGAAACCGTTCGCCGCGCCTCCCAGTATGGAAGCGGCCGCGAAGCCGGTCAGACCCACCAGGAAGGTCACCTTCCGCCCGACCAGGTCTGCGACCCGGCCGCCGAGTAGCAGCAGGCTGCCGAAGGCCAGCGCGTAGGCGGTAACCACCCACTGCCGGTCGGCGTCCGAGAAGCCCAGGTCGCGCTGGGCGGACGGCAGAGCGATGTTCACGATGGTGCCGTCGAGGACTCCCATCAGCTGGGCGAGAGAAATGACCACCAGGATCCACCAGCGGCGCTGGTGTGACGGGTCGACAGGCAGATTCTCCGGTGCGGTCTCAGCGCCGCGAGCGGCGGCGATGGCGTTCTGGGACATGGGGACAGCCCTCCAGGCAGCGAACGGGGTACGGCGGAAAGAGAAAGGAAAAAGCGGGCGGAGAGATCAGGTACGGCCGTGGGACGGCGTGCCTCGGTGAACGGGTCGCGCGGGTGCCCCAGTTCGATGAGGCCGACGGCCTCCCGCTTCAGGAGAGGCCAGGATCCAGTCCACGAACACGCGCATATTGCGGTTCAGCGTCGGCACACGGCTGCCGTGGTAGAGGCGGTGGAACCACCACGCCAGGCGGCCCTTGAGCTTGATCCTGTTGAAGGGGATCGCGACGCCCTTGTGGAGGCCGACGCCGGCCGCCGCGCCCAGGTTCTTGTGCGACTACTCCTTCAGCGGCCTGCTGCACAGAGCCGCGACCACGTTGTCGGCGAGCACCGGGGCCTGACGCACGGCGCGCTGCGCGCTGGGCGGGCACCACGCGCCCTCTCCGACGGCCAGGTCGGGAACCCGGGCGCTGTCGCCCGCGACTCACCCCTGGTCGAGGCCCCACACCTGGAGGGTGGGCAGGGTGTCGACGTGGTCACGCGGGTCGTGGAGGGGGCGGGGGTGGTGCCCCCTCCGGGGTGTGTGGTGGTCAGCTGGCGGCCTGGGCGAGCAGCGGCTGGAGGGCCGGGTGCTGGAGGGCCTCCTCGGCGGCGGGGTCGTCCAGGACCTCCTGGAAGGCGGCGTTGATCCGCTCGGCCTTGGTGATCTCCGACATCGTCAGGAAGCTGACCGGGTTCCAGTAGGCGGCTGCCTTCTGCTGCCCGTCCTGCAGGATCTGCCTCATGCCGGCCATGTTCGCGAGGATGTGCTCCTCGAAGCCCTCGCGCGTCTTGTCGCCCGTGAGCGACTCAAGGCCGCCGGACTCCTCGATCCACGGGGCGATCTTGGTGTCCCACTCGATGGTGTGCTGCATCCAGTCCACGAAGTGCTCGAAGCCGACGGTCAGGAACGCGTCGTCGATGTAGGGGGCCCACTCGGTCTCGAAGGTGGTGGCCCACAGCAGCTCCGTGCCGTTGTTGAAGAGCACGTGGCGCGTGTCCCGCAGACCGGTCTTGATGGTGGCGGCCATGGGGGCCTGCTTCAGGGCTTCGACCATCCGCTGGCAGGCCGCCGCCACCTCCTGCTCGTGCCCCGGCTTGACGTGGAAGTAGGTGGCCATCTCGGAGACGACACCGTCGGTGTTGCCCTTGCCCGCCTTCTTCGTGGTCGTAGCGGTCATGGTTTCCTCCATTTAGAGACCTCGTGCGCGAATGCGATGGCATTAGCGAAATCTGTGGATAGTCGCGATATCTGGCTTTTCGCAACCCCTGTGTGAGACAGATTGACTCACAGAGAGTCTATGAGTCAACTTGTCTCAGAGAGGCCTGCGTCACGCCAGTCCCTTCAGTTCCTATGCGACCGCAGGAGCAGGCAGCTCTGGTGTTCGCGAGTCGACCTCGGCGCGCAGACCGAGGACGGCATCAACGGAGCACCCGACGACCGCACGGCCGTCGGTCCGCCGCAAGCCACGTCTCGGCTGCCCAGCAGGCCGGCGCGCCCAGGCCGCAACCAGATCCGGTGAGCTGCGCCTCAGTGCCGAGAACCCCCGAGTTGGACATTTGCGGACAATCCCTGATATCACTGGACTTCCATACAGCGTATGGAACGCAGAAGGAGTGCCGCCCGAATCGGCGGCCTCTGTTTCGACTGGTGGCCGCCGGCTGTGCCCTCACAAGGGGTGCTCGTCGATGCGGCTTCGACATAGATGGCGCACCGCACTACCCGCATAAGCAATCGCTGGGCTTGCGGACGACGCCAACACGAAGGAGATAACCATGAGGAAGCTCACGAAGCGCATTTCTCTCGCTGCCGCCTCCGCCGCGGTCGCGGGTGGAGCCGTGCTCGGCGCCGGGGGCACCGCCTCGGCCGCGGTTCCTGAGTCTGCGCACGTGCAGCGCCCGACCATCAGCGTCAAGGCCGACGACTACCGCGGGGACCGTGTGGCCTACCGGCACAACTCCGAGGGGGACTACCGCTGGGACGGATACCGCACCCGACACCACAGCGACTGCCACACGGACTCGGTCCAGTACGACCGTCGTGGTCACTTCTACTACTGGGATGACGAGGACTGCGGCTGGAAGCACGACAGGTCCTACCGCTACGACTGGGACCGGAACGACCGCGACTCGAACCGGTCCAACCGCGACTGGGACCGGAACGACCGCGACTCGAACCGGTCCGACCGGGGCCGCGACAACCGGTGAGACAGGCGCCGTTGGCACGGGTGGCCTCAGACCGTGCACGTCGCCGGTGATACCCGTTGGCGGTAGGGAGGCGGCGAGCTGATTTAAGGATCAGCGACTCGTGACCGTGTCCGGGGCGGCAGGCAGGAGGGGCTCAACGGCACCCTCCTGCCTGCACTCGTCGTGACCTCTGCGATTTTGCCGGTGTCGTTCGACGCCAGACCTTGCAGTCTCTCCGCCTCGTCGCGTACTGGCTCCCGGTCTCACTATGGACGGCATCCATGCCTTGGCGCTGCGCCTCATTGACGCCGACGGGATCGAAGACGCTCCCCATGCGCAAACTCGCGATCGACGCCCTGGCAGGACCGTGTGAGTCAACTGGCGGCAGCTTTCCGCGCCTTGGCGAATCGCCCCCCACCCTCGAGCGACGAGATCGAGACGATGAACGGCCGCCGCCGCAGCGAGATCTACGCACCGCTGATCACGTTCTTTCAATAGTGAGGGAAGACCTCACATGACAGCCGCGCCCGTGGCCACCGGCAGCCTCCGTTCCCGATGGCGACGCATATCCGGCTCGAGGCGTGCTGAGTGGGCCCGCGCCGCCGGCATGGCCGCCTTCATCACCGCGCTTCACGTCGTCGGGTGGTTCACGCTGGTGGCGATCGTGGCCCCAGAGCACCACAGCCTGGGTACCAAGAGCTTCGGGATCGGCATCGGGGTGACCGCCTGCACCTTAGGCATGCGACACGCCTTCGACGCCGACCACGTCGCCGCGATCGACAACACCACCCGCAAACTCATGGAGGAGGGCCGACGTCCCCTGTCGGTCGGCTTCTGGTTCTCCCTGGGCGGCGCCTCACTCGGCACCGCCGTACTGGCGACCGTAGCCGCCTCCCGGACCGCGTCGCTCCTCACGGACCACAAGAGCCAGGTGGACGCGCTCACCAGCGGCTTCCGGCTCGCGTACGCGCTCAGTGCCGCCTTCGTGGTCGTATTGCTGCTCGTCGCGGCGTTCGCTCTGCGCACCCCGCGGTCCGCCGATCCGGAGGGCGCCGAGCGCGCTCCGTCCGACGCGACCGCGGCGCTGGGCTGAGCCAGGGCGGTCCCCGGTGGACGTCGGCGGACGGGCCACCGGGGACCGTGAGGAAGGCACCCACGGAGCGGCAAAGAGGGCGGACCGGCGCAGGGCCGTCGTCGTGCACGGTCGCCGCACCGAGTGGTCGCTTTCAGGAGCGCCATCACCAGCCTCCTCGTGAGCCACCGCCGCTACCCGAACCCTGAGCGCGCCCGCCGACGGATCGAGCGTGTCGCCCGCCTAACCGATCAACGCCGTGACCTGTGGCTGAGCTGTCGACGGGTGTCAGCGTTGGTCGCCGTTGAGCGCCTCCGCACGGCCCAGAGACGGCCGAGCGGAGGCGTTGACTAGCCGCGCGGTTCGGCGAGCAGATCGTCGATCACATGGCAGCGAATCTCAGGGAGAGACTCTGCGATCGCCTCACGCATCGATGAAAGGGCTTCTGGATCGACGCCCGGGCACCGCTCGCGGGCAGAGGCGTCCGGCCAGCGTGCGTAAGCGACCCAGGTGCCGTCATCGGCTTGGTGCAGGCGGGATCCGTAGCTGCCGCAATGGTCATGGATCTTCTCTGTCATCCGGTCCCAACTCGACGCGAACTGCTGCTCTTTGCCCTGGTGTAGCCGCCACCGGTATATGACCGCAAACATGACGCGAACCTCTTCTCTGATCCGCCCAGTGATCATTTTCTTGATCGAGCAGAACCGTACCGCTGGCGTTGGCGCGAGCTTCGCATCCCCCGTAGGTACGTGCACCACATCTGCCGGACGCCGAATATTCGGGCAGTGGCGGCAGTGTCGGTACCAGCGGCCCCACGCTTCGTCGGCTTCGCCACCTCGGCAGGGGTGAAAAGTGGGCGCCGGTACTCAAGAGAGCACCGGCGCCCACGACATGGCACCTCTCACCTCTACGCCGACCGCGCTCGGGTGCTCGGACTTCGGATCCCGATCCCGCGCAACCAGCCGGCGGCAGTGCCGTCAGGCCCAGGCGACGGCGTCCTCAACGGGCACGCGGGGCAGCCGCGGGAACCACGGGTCGGCACCGGGGTGACCGATGTTGACCACCAGATGCGAACGCCAGCTGGTACCGGCGAAGAACTCCTCGTCCACGCCAGCCTTGTTGAAGCCCGCCATGGGGCCAGCCGCGAGCCCCGCTGCGCGCACTGCGAGTAGGAAGACCCCGGTCTGCAGTGCCGAGTTGTAGGCCGCGATGCTCTCGCGCGCCTCGTTCTGGTCGGCGAACGCCGCTCGCAGCATGTCGCCGCGGGCCGGGAAGACGGTCGGCATCTGCTCGTGGAAGTCGACGTCGTACGCCAGGATCGCCACGGCCGGCGCAGTGAGCGTCTTGGCCCTGTTGCCCTCGTCGAGATGCCGGACCAGTCGCTCCTTACCCTCGCGGGTGCGCACGAAGAGCACACGCAGAGGCTGACCGTTGGCGGCGCTCGGCGACCAGCGGGCGAGTTCCCAGATCATGGCGAGGTCGTCGTCGGCAACGGCCACCTCGGCAAAGGTGTTCGCGGTGCGGGCCTCGGTGAACAGCACCTTTCGCCCGGCGTCATCAAGGACATCGAGGGCCTGCGGCGCGCGGTCGGTCATGCTCATAGTTTCTCTCTTACTTCGGTTGTGCGGATGGTGTGGTGCCGGGGCGAACGGTCGTGTTCCGTTAGGACGAACCCACGGTGATCGTCAGATGTGCGATCCACGGCACAGGCGGACGTCACTGAGTTCGCCTGCGTCCACACGTAGTACG
>NZ_JBEOXF010000018.1:0-122598 GCF_040296405.1 Streptomyces sp. NPDC002133
ACATTTCGAACCCGGAAGCTAAGCCTTTCAGCGCCGATGGTACTGCAGGGGGGACCCTGTGGGAGAGTAGGACGCCGCCGAACAATTATTGCGGGGAGCCCCGGACCTTTTGGTCCGGGGCTTTTCTGCGTTCAGGACCCAACTCGCCCGGATTCCTCCGAAGTGATGCCCTGCCAGACGAGGCTTGGTGCACACGTCAGTTCGGGGTATGCTCTGTTCCGTTGCCGCACGGGAGACCGCGAGAGTGCAACAGGCCCCTATAGCTCAGTCGGTAGAGCGTCTCCATGGTAAGGAGAAGGTCAACGGTTCGATTCCGTTTGGGGGCTCAAGAGTGCAAAAGGCCCCCGCCTCACGGCGGGGGCCTTTTGCGTACCCTGACGCAAGCTCAGATCTTCTGCGGCTCCGGGACGCGCATCGCGAGGATGGCCATGTCGTCCGAAGCAGGCTCGGCCGCGAAACGCTCGACCGCGCGCAGGATGCGTGCCGCGACCGCGCCGGCCGTCAGGCCCGTACAGGTCGTCAGAACATCGACGAGGCCGTCGTCGCCGAGCATGCGTGTGCCCTCGCGGCGTTCCGTGACGCCGTCGGTGACGCAGAGCAGGACATCGCCCGGGTCGAGGGTGACCGTCTGCTCGTACAGCTCCAGGTCGTCCATCACACCCAGCAGCGGCTGGGGCTCTGCTGCGGGCTCCACGGTGCCGTCCTGGCGCAGGCGCAGGGGGAGAGGGTGGCCGGCGCAGACGACCTTGAGGAGTGCCGAGCCGTCCTCCTGGGGCCACAGCTCGCCGTACAGGAGCGTGAGGAAGCGGCTGCGGGCGCCCTCGTCGAGGATCGCCGCGTTCAGTCGCTCCAGCACTGCCGGTCCGCCGAATCCCTCGCGGGCGAGCAGGCGCAGGGCGTGGCGGGCGAGGCCGGTGACCGCTGCGGCCTCCGGGCCCGTACCGCAGACGTCGCCGATGGCGAAGCCGTACGCGCCGTCGCGGATGGGGAAGAGGTCGTAGAAGTCGCCGCCGACCTCGTTGCCTTCGCCCGCCGCGCGGTAGATGACCTCGACCTCGACGCCCGGGATCTGGGGGAGGCCGGGCGGGAGCAGGCTGCGCTGCAGCGACTGACTGATGGCTGTGCGCTCGGAGTAGAGGCGTGCGTTGTCGAGGGCGAGGGCCGCTCGGCGGGAGAGGTCCTCGGCGAGTTCGAGGATTTCCTGGCGGAAGTGGTCGTCGGAGGGCTTGCCGAGGGTCAGCATGCCGATGACGCGGTTACGGGCGACGAGCGGGAGGACGACGGTCTCGCCGCCCACCGCGGATGCGGTGGCCAGGGTCGCATTGCTGCCGGCGGACAGATAGGTGGTGCCGAGGCCCAGTTCGCGCATGGAGGTGCGCAGGGCGGCCTTGTGGGCGGCTTCGGCCGGGGCGGTCCAGACGCGGGCGCCCGGGGTCGGTACCGGGTCCGGGGGCGCGATCCTGGAGAGGAGTGCCTTGAGGCCGTCGATGCGATCCTCGTCCTCGTGGAGGACGTACGAGAGGTACGGGTCCGACGCCTGGTCGGCGATCGTGTAGACCGCGCACCAGGTGGCGAGAGTGGGCACCGTCATCTGGGCCATGAGGGCCAGGGTCTGGTCGCGGTCGAGCGTGCCGGCCAGCAGGTCGGAGGCTTCGACGAGGAAGCTGAGGGAGCCTCGGCGGAGCCGTTCCAGCTCGCCGAGGCGGGCGGACTCGACGGCGAGTGCGATGCGGTCGGCCGCGAACTGGAGACGCAGGGCCTCCTCGTTGGAGTAGCGGCCCGCGGATTCGGCGGCGACGCCGAGCGAGCCGGTGAGGCGGCCCTCGACCTTGAGCGGCACGGTGACGACGGAACGCATGCCCGTGCCGGCGAGGAGCGGGACGGCGCCGGGTACGGCGGTGAGGTCCTCGTGGACGGCCGGCATGCGCGCCGAGCCGTAGCGGCCGGTGCCGGCCTCGACGGGGACGCGGGCGAAGCGCTGGCGGGCGGAGGGGAGACCGGTGGTGGCCCGTACCTCGAGCTCCGTTTCGTCGTCGGTGGCCAGCAGCAGGAACGCGGAGTCGCCGTCGAGCATGTCGCGGGCGCGCTCCACCGTGCGCTGGAGGAGTCCGTCGAGGTCGTCGGGGGCGGGAGAACCGATGAACAGTTCGAACGGGTCCGAGCTGCGGCTCTCGGATCCGCCGTCGGCGGAAGGGGTGCGAAGGGGCGTCTGCAGGACCGCGCGCTCGTAGTCGCGGACGAGGAGGCAGACCGTCGATGGCTCGCCCTGCGTGTCGCGGACGCGGAGGTGGGAGGCGTACACGGGAACGACGCGTCCGTCGGCGTCGCGGAGTCCGTAACTGCCCTCCCAGCGGGAGAGTTGGAGGGCCTCGGCGATGCCGGTGCCGGTGCCGGGGGTGTGCGGCCAGGCCGCGAAGTCGCCGAGGGGTTTGCCGAGGACCTGGTCGGCCGCGTATCCGAAGAGGTGCTCGGCATCGTCGTTCCAGGAGCTGATCGCGCAGTTCCGGTCGATCTGGACGACGGCGACACGGACGCGTTCGTCGGCGACGGGCAGGAGGTCGGCAGGGAGGACCGGGCCCGCCGAGCGGGTACCGACCTGGCGCTGCGGCATGTCGAGTTGGAACCAGACCTGCTTGTGGGTCGGCGTGTACTCGACGCCCCAGCGGGCGGCGAGGGCGGCGCAGAGCAGCAGTCCCCGGCCGTTCTCGCGGTCGGGGTGGGCGAGGGTCCTGCCGGAGCCCTGGAGGGGGATCTCGCGCTCGGGGTAGCGGTCGGCGACCTCGACCCGTACGCCCTCGTCGGTCCGCAGGCACAGCACGTCCGCGGCGGTTCCGGCGTGGATGACCGCGTTGGTGACGAGCTCGCTCGTGAGGACCACGGCGTCATCGACGACGTCGGAGTACCCCCAGCCCTGGAGGGTGTCTCTGACAAAGGCGCGGGCGGTCGCGACGGACCGTCCCACGGGGTCGAAGCTGGCGGCCGCCCGCGCGGTGATCACAGAAGTCCTCGTACGCGTCTCGACGCCCGGCTCTGCCATGGTCGGTGCCTGCCCCTCCCGGTGCCCGGTGGTAGTCCCTCGCTCCGTCCCGTCCGCGCCGGGCTACCGGGGCGGTTGGACAGCCGGATGCCAGGTTACTTACCTTCACTGTCCGAGCGGATGCCGGTCACCGCCGTTTCCGCCCACAAAGGGCGGGGACGCTATGCGAAGCTGCCGAACTGTTATGGCCTGGTTCGGCTGTGGTGAAACACTGGGCAAGCTTCCTGAGACAGCACGAGCATGACGGTCGACCCCTGTGGGAGGGACACGGTGGAGTCTGGTGCAGCAGCGCGGGTCACTGGCACGCGCGCACAAGGCGGACAGTCCCGGAGGAATCAGCCACGTGGGGGGACGACGGCGGTGGACACGGCCGCTCTGAACCGGCTACTGGCGGCGCTCGTCGCGATGCGGGACGGGAACTTCCGCAAGCGGCTGACCGTCTCCGACGACGGCGTCATGGCCGAGATCGCGGCGGTGTTCAACGAGGTCGCCGACCGTAATCTGCATCTCACGGGTGAGCTGGCGCGGGTGCGCCGGGTCGTCGGACGTGAGGGAAAGCTCACGGAGCGGCTGGAGCCCGGGGCCTGCGAGGGCTCCTGGGCCGCCGCCATCGACGCGTCCAACGCCCTTGTGGACGATCTGGCCCGGCCGGTGTCCGAGGTCGGCAGGGTGCTGTCCGCGGTCGCCGATGGCGATCTGCAGCAGCGCATGGAGCTCCGGTCGCACGGGTCCGAGAGCGACGGCTCGGTGCGGCCGCTGCGCGGTGAGTTCCTGAAGGTCGCGCGCACGGTCAACAATCTGGTCGACCAGTTGTCGGCGTTCACCGACGAGGTGACGCGGGTCGCACTGGAGGTCGGCACCGAGGGCAAGCTCGGCGGCCAGGCGCAAGTGCGAGGTATGTCTGGTTCGTGGAAGGATCTCACGGATTCGGTCAACACCATGGCCTACCGGCTGACGGCTCAGGTGCGTGACATTGCTCTCGTCACGACGGCGGTCGCCAAGGGCGATCTGTCGCGGAAGGTCACCGTCCATGTGGACGGCGAGATGCTCCAGCTGAAGAACACCGTCAACACGATGGTGGACCAGCTGTCCTCGTTCTCCTCCGAGGTGACGAGGGTTGCGCGCGAGGTGGGTACGGAGGGCGAGCTCGGCGGCCAGGCGGTCGTCCCGGGTGTCGCGGGTGTGTGGAAGGACCTCACGGACTCCGTCAACACGATGGCGGGCAATCTGACCTCGCAGGTGCGGGGCATCGCCGAGGTCACCACGGCGGTCGCGAACGGCGATCTGTCGCAGAAGGTCACGGTCAGCGCGCGCGGCGAGGTGGCGCAGCTCGCCGAGACCATCAACCAGATGACGGAGACCCTTCGTACGTTCGCGGACGAGGTGACCCGGGTGGCGAGCGAGGTCGGCGCCGAGGGCCTGCTGGGCGGTCAGGCGCAGGTGCCGGGCGCCGCGGGAACCTGGAAGGACCTGACCGACTCGGTCAACACCGTCTTCCGCAACCTCACGACGCAGGTGCGGGACATCGCGCAGGTGACGACGGCGGTGGCGAACGGCGATCTGTCGCAGAAGGTCACCGTCGATGTCGCGGGCGAGATGCTGGAGTTGAAGAACACCGTCAACACGATGGTGGACCAACTCCAGTCGTTCGGTTCCGAAGTGACCCGGGTGGCCCGTGAGGTCGGCGTCGAGGGCCGGCTCGGCGGCCAGGCCGAGGTGCCGGGCGCGGCCGGGACGTGGAAGGACCTCACGGATTCCGTGAACACGGCGTTCCGCAACCTGACCGGTCAGGTGCGGGACATCGCGCAGGTGACGACGGCGGTGGCGAACGGCGACCTGACGCAGAAGGTCACGGTCGACGTGGCCGGCGAGATGCTGGAGCTGAAGAACACCGTCAACACGATGGTGGCGCAGCTGTCGTCGTTCGCCGACCAGGTGACGCGGATGGCGCGGGACGTGGGCACGGAGGGCCGACTCGGCGGCCAGGCCCGCGTCGACGGTGTGTCCGGTACGTGGAAGGAACTCACCGACTCCGTCAACTTCATGGCGGGGAACCTGACCTCGCAGGTGCGGCAGATCGCCCAGGTGACCACGGCCGTGGCGCGCGGTGATCTGTCGCAGAAGATCGACGTGGACGCGCGCGGCGAGATCCTCGAGCTGAAGAACACCATCAACACGATGGTCGACCAGCTGTCGGCGTTCGCGGAGCAGGTGACCCGGGTGGCCCGCGAGGTGGGCACGGACGGGCGGCTCGGCGGTCAGGCGCAGGTGCCGGGCGTCGCCGGTGTGTGGCGCGATCTGACGGACTCGGTGAACGGCATGGCCGGGAACCTCACCGCCCAGGTGCGCAACATCGCCCAGGTCGCCACGGCCGTGGCGCGCGGTGATCTGTCGCAGAAGATCGACGTGGACGCGCGCGGTGAGATCCTGGAGCTGAAGAACACCCTCAACACGATGGTGGACCAGCTCTCGAACTTCGCGGAGCAGGTGACCCGGGTGGCCCGCGAGGTGGGCACCGAGGGCATCCTGGGCGGCCAGGCCGAGGTGCAGGGCGTCTCCGGTACGTGGAAGGACCTCACCCAGTCCGTCAACTTCATGGCGAACAACCTCACCTCTCAGGTGCGCAACATCGCCGAGGTGACGACAGCGGTCGCCAAGGGCGACCTGTCCAAGAAGATCACCGTCGACGCCAAGGGCGAGATCCTGGAGCTGGTGACGACCGTCAACACGATGGTGGACCAGCTGTCCAACTTTGCCGACGAGGTGACGCGAGTCGCCCGCGAGGTGGGCACCGAGGGCATCCTCGGCGGCCAGGCCCGCGTGCGCGGCGCCACGGGCATCTGGAAGGACCTCAGCGACAACGTCAACACGATGGCCGCCAACCTGACCAGCCAGGTGCGGAACATCTCCCGGGTGTCGTCCGCGGTCGCCAACGGCGATCTGACCAAGAAGGTGACGGTCGAGGCGCGCGGCGAGGTCGCCGAACTCGCCGAGACCGTCAACACGATGGTGACGACGCTGTCGTCGTTCGCGGCCGAGGTGACCCGGGTGGCCCGCGAGGTGGGCACCGAGGGCGAACTGGGCGGCCAGGCCCGCGTCCCGGGCGTCTCCGGTACGTGGAAGGACCTCACCGAGTCCGTGAACTCGATGGCGTCCAACCTCACCGGTCAGGTGCGCCAGATCGCCACGGTCACCACCGCCATCGCCAAGGGCGATCTCACCAAGAAGATCGACATCGACGCCCGCGGTGAGATCCAGGAGCTGAAGAACACCATCAACACGATGGTCGACCAGCTGTCGTCGTTCGCCGAGGAGGTCACGCGAGTGGCCCGCGAGGTGGGAACGGACGGCATGCTGGGCGGCCAGGCGCGGGTGCGGGACGTCGACGGCACGTGGCGCGACCTCACCGAGTCCGTGAACGAGATGGCCGGGAACCTGACCCGGCAGGTGCGCGCGATCGCCGCCGTCGCCACCGCGGTGACCCGCGGCGATCTCAACCTCAAGATCGATGTGGACGCGGCGGGCGAGATCCAGGTCCTCCAGGACAACATCAACACGATGATCGCGAACCTGCGCGACACCACCCTCGCCAACGAGGAGCAGGACTGGCTGAAGGGCAACCTGGCCCGTATCTCCGGTCTGATGCAGGGCCGCCGCGACCTCGAGGACGTCGCCTCGCTCATCATGAGTGAGCTGACGCCGGTGGTCTCGGCCCAGCACGGCGCGTTCTTCCTGGCGATGCCGACGGGCGGCGGGGAGCTCGGCGCGGACGGTGACGGCTCGTACGAGCTGGTGATGCGCGCCAGTTACGGCTACTCGGCGGGTTCGATGCCCACGTCCTTCCGACCGGGGGAGACCCTGATCGGGACGGCCGCCGAGGAGAAGCGGACCATTCAGGTCAATGTGCCGCCGGGCTATCTGAAGATCTCGTCGGGTCTCGGCGAGGCCTCGCCCGCGCATGTGGTCGTGCTGCCGGTGCTGTTCGAGGGGACGGTCCTCGGTGTGATCGAGCTGGCGTCGTTCCAGCCGTTCACCCAGATCCAGCGCGACTTCCTCAACCAGATCGCCGAGATGATTGCGACGAGCGTCAACACCATCAGTGTCAACACCAAGACCGAGGTGCTGCTCAAGCAGTCGCAGGAGCTGACCGAGCAGCTGCGCGAGCGCTCGGAGGAGCTGGAGAACCGGCAGAAGGCACTCCAGTCCTCCAACGCCGAACTGGAGGACAAGGCCGAGCTGCTGGCCCAGCAGAACCGCGACATCGAGGTGAAGAACACCGAGATCGAGGAGGCGCGGCAGGTGCTGGAGGAGCGGGCCGAGCAGCTCGCGGTCTCCATGCGCTACAAGTCCGAGTTCCTGGCGAACATGTCGCACGAGTTGCGCACCCCGCTCAACTCACTGCTGATCCTCGCCAAGTTGCTCGCCGACAACGCCGACAGCAACCTGACGCCGAAGCAGGTCGAGTTCGCCGAGACGATCCACGGCGCGGGATCCGATCTGCTCCAGCTCATCAACGACATCCTCGATCTGTCGAAGGTCGAGGCGGGCAAGATGGACGTCAGCCCGACCCGTATCGCGCTGGTACAGCTCGTCGACTACGTGGAGGCCACGTTCCGGCCGCTGACGGCGGAGAAGGGGCTCGACTTCTCGGTGCGGGTCTCGCCCGAGCTGCCGGCCACGCTGCACACCGACGAGCAGCGCCTGCTCCAGGTGCTGCGCAATCTGCTGTCGAACGCGGTGAAGTTCACCGACACCGGGGCGGTGGAGCTGGTGATCCGGCCGGCGAACGCCGACGTGCCGCAGTCGATCCGGGAGCAGCTGCTGGAGGCGGGTTCGCTGCGTGACGCGGACGGTGATCTGATCGCCTTCTCGGTCACCGACACCGGTATCGGGATCGCCGCCAGCAAGATGCGGGTCATCTTCGAGGCGTTCAAGCAGGCCGACGGTACGACCAGCCGCAAGTACGGCGGTACGGGCCTGGGGCTGTCGATCAGCCGGGAGATCGCCCGGCTGCTGGGCGGCGAGATCCATGCGGCGAGCGAGCCGGGCCGCGGTTCGACGTTCACGCTGTATCTGCCGCTCCACCCGAGCGAACTGCCCCCGCAGGGCTACCCGCAGCTCGCTCCCGGTGCCGATTCGCAGTTCGCCCCGCTCGACGACCTGGCGGCCGTCGAGGCCGGTCCGCAGGAACCGCAGTCCTCGCACTCGCAGCGCACCGCGAGCGTGCCGCCGTCGAACGCCGACGGGCACGCCGCCGGCTCGGCGACGCTCTTCCGGCGCCGCCGCAAGGCGCTGGGCGGCATGGATCTGAGGTCCGCTCTGCCCGGCCAGCCGGCCGGATCGCCGGGCCTGGTGCAGGACTCGTGGGCCGGGCAGCATCCGCAGGAGGCCGGGGGCGAGCCGCGGCGCACCTTCGAGTTCCACAGCGAAAAGGTGCTCATCGTCGACGACGACATCCGCAACGTCTTCGCGCTCACCAGCGTGCTGGAGCAGCACGGGCTGTCCGTGCTGTACGCGGAGAACGGGCGCGAAGGCATCGAAGTCCTCGAGCAGCACGACGATGTGACGGTCGTACTGATGGACATCATGATGCCCGAGATGGATGGATATGCAACGACGACGGCGATCCGCAGAATGCCGCAGTTCGCCGGACTGCCGATCATCGCGCTGACCGCGAAGGCGATGAAGGGCGACCGGGAGAAGGCGATCGAGTCGGGCGCGTCCGACTACGTCACCAAGCCGGTCGACCCCGATCATCTGCTGTCGGTGATGGAGCAGTGGATGCGCGGAAAGTGACGATGGTTGGTCGCGGGTGCATCACGGTCTGATTGCAGGCTGTGCGAGTGTCCGCGAGTTGCTGACTGGCTGTGGCCGAAGGCGTGTGAGAAGGCGCTGTCCGGGGAACCTTCTGGTCTCCCACCGCGTTTCTGCTACGTGCACAGTGACATCGCGGTGACAGGGTGTGGCGACGGGCGGGGTGCGGCTACCATGACCGGCACAAGGACGGGCGACGCAAGGGAGTCGCCCCCTGGGGCGGCGCCCGGTGCTTCCCCCGGCTCGTCGAGCTGGGGTGACCCCAAGCCGGGGCGAGGAGGGCGAGGCATGGTGCAGAAGGCCAAGATCCTCCTGGTCGATGACCGGCCGGAGAATCTGCTGGCGCTGGAGGCCATCCTCTCTGCGCTCGATCAGACGCTGGTACGGGCATCGTCCGGGGAGGAAGCGCTCAAAGCGCTGCTGACGGACGATTTCGCGGTCATTCTGCTGGACGTCCAGATGCCGGGAATGGACGGATTCGAGACCGCTGCGCACATCAAGCGGCGGGAACGGACCAGGGACATCCCGATCATCTTCCTGACCGCGATCAACCACGGCCCGCACCACACCTTCCGCGGGTACGCCGCGGGCGCGGTGGACTACATCTCCAAGCCGTTCGACCCGTGGGTGCTGCGCGCGAAGGTCTCCGTCTTCGTCGAGCTGTACATGAAGAACTGCCAGCTGCGCGAGCAGGCCGCGCTGCTCCGGCTCCAGCTCGAGGGCGGCCACGCGGGCGCCGGTGACAGCAAGGAGCCGGCCGGCCTCCTCGCCGAGCTCTCGGCCCGGCTCGCGGCCGTCGAGGAGCAGGCCGAGGCGCTGTCCAAGCAGCTCGACGACGAATCGGCGGACGCCGCGGCGGTCGCCACCGCCGCTCACCTCGAGCGCAAACTCACCGGCCTGCGCAGGGCGCTGGACGCCCTGGAGCCGGGCGCGGGCAGCGGCGCGCCCACGCTTCCCTCGCAGAGCTAGGGATCCCCGACAGGGCCAGGCCTGATCCGGAGGACGGGCCTCTCCATCCTGTCCGGCCGTTCCGGTGCGACCTCGGCGCCATCGGCCGGACGGATCATCGGCCGGGCGGGACCGGATTGCCGCGTGGACGCGTGTTGTACGCCTGCCGCTTGAGGAAACGTCAGTTCAGGGTCCAGGAAGGGCGACACGAACGGGTGAAGCGGTGGGCACACGTGTCCGCCGCCGTTCACACCGGTAACCTCACCACCATGGCCTCACGTACGTCCGGCAAGGGTTCCCAGGGCACGGCGGGCACCGCAAAGCCGCGCGCCGGCCGTACGACTGGCGCCGCGAAGAAGGCGGCGCCCGCCAAGAAGCCCGCGGCGAAGAAGACCACGCCCGCGAAGAAGGCGCCCGCCAGGAAGACGGCGGCGAAGAAGACCGCGCCCAGGTCCGCGCCCAGCCCCACCGGCGGCGTGTACCGGCTCGCACGCGCCGTGTGGCTGGGCGTCGCGCACGCCCTCGGCGCGATGCTCCGCGGCATAGGGCGCGGCGCCAAGGGACTCGACCCGGCGCACCGCAAGGACGGCCTCGCGCTCCTCCTGATCGGCATCGCCCTGATCGTCGCCGCCGGTACCTGGTCCAATCTGCGCGGCCCGGTCGGCGACCTCGTCGAAATGCTCGTCACGGGCGCATTCGGACGGCTCGACCTGCTCGTGCCGATACTGCTCGCCGCGATCGCCGTACGGCTGATCCTCTACCCCGAGAAGCCCGAGGCGAACGGGCGCATCGTCATCGGCCTCTCGGCCCTCGTCATCGGCGTGCTCGGCCAGGTC
Organism: Streptomyces sp. NPDC002133; assembly: GCF_040296405.1. Taxonomy (NCBI): domain Bacteria; kingdom Bacillati; phylum Actinomycetota; class Actinomycetes; order Kitasatosporales; family Streptomycetaceae; genus Streptomyces; species Streptomyces sp. NPDC002133. The sequence continues at coordinate 10,636 of NZ_JBEOXF010000018.1, forward strand.
CACATCGCCTGCGGTTCACCGGGCCGCGGCCAGGGCTCGGAGGCGATGCAGGACGCGGGCGGGCTGATCGGCTGGGCCGCCTCCAAGCCGCTGATCTTCGCGATGGGCACGGTCCTCGCCGTACCGCTGCTGGTGCTGCTCACCGTCTTCGGTCTGCTCGTCGTCACCGCGACCCCCGTCAACGCGATCCCGCAACGGCTGCGCGGGCTCGGGATCAGGCTCGGCCTCATCGACGCGCCCCACGAGCCCGGGGCCGGCGAGGACGGCGGGGACGACGACGCGCGGTACGACGACCAGTGGCGCGACGCCGTGCCTGCCAGGTCCTCGCGCCGTCGTGGACCCTCCTCCGGGGCAGACGTGTACGACGCCGAACTCGCGGAGGAAGAGGCGCTCTCGCGGCGCCGGGGGCGCAGGACCTCCGTGCGGCCCGCCGCCCCGGAGCGGTCCATGGACGCGGTCGACGTCGCCGCGGCCGCCGCGGCGGCCCTGGACGGGGCCGTGCTCAACGGAATGCCCCCTTCACCGGTCGTCGCCGATCTGACCCGGGATCTCACCGCCGACCGGCAGCGCGCCGTCGGCCCCGTGCCGGGCGCGCGGACCGGGCGGCCCGAGCCGGGTGTGCCCCTACCGGATCCGGGTGTCTCCGTACCGGATCTGACCAAGTCCGCGCCCGAGGAGCCGCAGCCGCTCCCACCGCGCGCCGAGCAGCTCCAGCTGTCCGGTGACATCACCTACTCCCTGCCGTCGCTCGATCTCCTGGAGCGGGGCGGACCGGGCAAGACCCGCAGTGCCGCCAACGACGCGATCGTCGCCTCGCTGACGAACGTCTTCGCGGAGTTCAAGGTCGACGCCGCCGTCACCGGCTTCACCCGCGGGCCGACGGTCACGCGCTACGAGGTGGAGCTGGGCCCGGCGGTCAAGGTCGAGCGGATCACCGCGCTGACCAAGAACATCGCGTACGCCGTGGCCAGCCCCGACGTACGGATCATCTCGCCGATCCCCGGCAAGTCCGCCGTCGGCATCGAGATCCCCAATTCCGACCGCGAGATGGTCAACCTCGGCGACGTGCTGCGGCTGGCGGACGCGGCGGGGGACGACCACCCGATGCTGGTGGCGCTCGGCAAGGACGTCGAGGGCGGCTACGTCATGGCCAACCTGGCGAAGATGCCGCACCTCCTGGTCGCCGGTGCCACCGGCTCCGGAAAGTCGTCCTGCATCAACTGCCTCATCACCTCGGTGATGATGAGGGCGACCCCGGAGGACGTCCGGATGGTCCTCGTCGACCCCAAGCGGGTCGAGCTCACCGCGTACGAGGGCATTCCGCACCTGATCACGCCGATCATCACCAACCCCAAGCGGGCCGCCGAGGCGCTCCAGTGGGTCGTCCGCGAGATGGACCTGCGCTACGACGACCTTGCGGCGTTCGGCTACCGCCATATCGACGACTTCAACCAGGCCGTCCGGAACGGCAAGGCCAAGGCGCCCGAGGGCAGCGAGCGCGACCTCCAGCCGTACCCGTATCTGCTGGTGATCGTCGACGAGCTCGCCGACCTGATGATGGTCGCCCCGCGGGACGTCGAGGACGCCATCGTCCGGATCACTCAGCTGGCGCGCGCGGCCGGCATCCATCTGGTCCTGGCCACCCAGCGGCCGTCGGTGGACGTCGTCACCGGTCTGATCAAGGCCAACGTGCCCTCCCGGCTCGCCTTCGCGACCTCGTCGCTCGCCGACAGCCGCGTCATCCTCGACCAGCCCGGCGCCGAGAAGCTGATCGGCAAGGGCGACGGCCTCTTCCTCCCCATGGGGGCCAACAAGCCGACCCGTATGCAGGGCGCCTTCGTGACCGAGGAGGAGGTCGCGGTCGTCGTCCAGCACTGCAAGGACCAGATGGCCCCCGTCTTCCGGGACGACGTGGTGGTCGGGTCGAAGCAGAAGAAGGAGATCGACGAGGACATCGGCGACGATCTGGATCTGCTCTGCCAGGCCGCCGAGCTGGTCGTGTCCACCCAGTTCGGGTCGACGTCCATGCTCCAGCGGAAGCTGCGCGTCGGCTTCGCGAAGGCCGGCCGGCTGATGGATCTGATGGAGTCACGGAACATCGTCGGACCCAGCGAGGGGTCCAAGGCGCGCGACGTTCTGGTGAAACCTGATGAGCTGGATGGAGTGCTTGCCGTGATCCGTGGGGAGTCTGACTCGTAAGAGATGTCATAAAGGATGACGTACGGGATTGTGAGGCAACCGTTTCCCCTGGTTGTACGTCAAGTTGGGTGGAGGGACGGGTTCGTGTCCGACCCTCTCGCTGTCGGGCCGTGCTGTCCGGCCATACAGATGGCGTACAAACGGCACCCGCCCGGTTGCCCCACCCTTTCGTACCACCCCTAGACTGAACATCCAGCAGGTGGCTACACGCTCGAAAGGCGCCCCCGTGTCCATCGGCAACTCCCCCGAAGACGCCCGGCCTTCCACCGAGGACGACCGGCCCTCGATCGGAGACGATCTGCCTTCGATCGGCCGCTCGCTCCAGCAGGGCCGGATCGATGCAGGTCTGACCGTGGACGAGGTCAGTACCTCCACCCGTGTCCGTGTCCCCATCGTGCAGGCGATCGAGGAGGACGACTTCTCCCGCTGCGGCGGCGATGTGTACGCACGCGGGCACATCAGGACGCTCGCGCGCGCCGTAGGACTGGATCCCGCCCCGCTCGTCGCGCAGTACGACGCCGAGCACGGCGGCCGGCCTGCGCCCACCTCCGCTGCTCCGCTCTTCGAGGCGGAACGTATCCGCCCAGAGCCCAGGCGGCCGAACTGGACCGCCGCGATGGTCGCGGCGATCGTCGCTGTCGTCGGGTTCGCCGGCTTCACGCTCTTCAACGGTGGGGACGACGCCAAGAGCGGAAAGCAGGTCGCCGAGGGCCCGGCCCCGGCGAAGACCACCCCGAAGCCGACCCCGTCCCAGCCCGCCGCCCCCAAGCCGGCGCCCTCGGAGAGCGCGATCGCCGCTGTTCCGCAGGACAAGGTGACGGTGAAGCTGACCGCCATCGACGACAAGAGCTGGATCTCCGCGAAGTCCGCCAATGGAAAGCTGCTCTTCGACGGGCTGCTCCTCGCGGGCGAGTCCAAGACGTTCCAGGACGACGAGCGCCTGGACCTGATCCTCGGCAACGCAGGCGCGATCGAACTGTTCGTGAACGGCAAGAAGGTCGAGGACAAGTTCGAGCCCGGGCAGGTCGAGCGGCTGTCGTACTCGAAGGGCGACCCGGAGGCCGGCTGACCCGGGGCGGGGGCGTTCCCGACTGTTCACCTCGCGGAACGGGTGTGGGCCAGGACAAAGTAGTCTTGAGCCCATGCCCGAACGCCGTACCGTCGCCCTTGTCACTCTTGGCTGCGCCCGTAACGAGGTGGACTCGGAGGAGCTCGCAGGCCGCTTGGCAGCGGACGGCTGGGAGCTCGTCGAGGAAGCCGCCGACGCGGATGTCGCGGTCGTCAACACCTGCGGATTCGTCGAGGCCGCCAAGAAGGACTCCGTCGACGCGCTCCTCGAAGCCAACGATCTGAAGGACCACGGCAGGACCCAGGCCGTCGTCGCCGTGGGATGCATGGCCGAGCGGTACGGCAAGGAACTCGCCGAGGCCCTGCCCGAGGCGGACGGCGTGCTCGGCTTCGACGACTACGCCGACATCTCCGACCGCCTCCAGACCATTTTGAACGGCGGCGTCCACGCCCCGCACACCCCGCGCGACCGGCGCAAGCTGCTGCCGATCAGCCCGGCCGAACGCCAGTCGGCCGACGTGGCCCTCCCCGGGCACGCCCAGGCCCCCGAGAACGTGCCTGTGGACCTGCCGGAGGGCCTCGCGCCGGCCAGCGGGCCGCGCGCCCCCCTGCGCCGCCGCCTGGACACCAGCCCCGTCGCCTCGGTGAAGCTGGCCTCCGGCTGCGACCGGCGCTGCTCCTTCTGCGCCATTCCGTCCTTCCGCGGCTCCTTCATCTCGCGGCGCCCCAGCGATGTGCTGGGCGAGACGCGCTGGCTCGCCGAGCAGGGCGTCAAGGAGATCATGCTGGTCTCCGAGAACAACACCTCGTACGGCAAGGACCTCGGCGACATCCGGCTGCTCGAGACCCTGCTGCCGGAGCTGGCGGCCGTCGACGGGATCGAGCGCGTCCGGGTCAGCTATCTGCAGCCGGCCGAGATGCGCCCGGGCCTCATCGACGCCCTGACGTCGACCGAGAAGGTCGCGCCCTACTTCGACCTGTCCTTCCAGCACAGTGCGCCTGGCGTGCTGCGCGCGATGCGGCGCTTCGGCGACACCGAGCGGTTCCTCGAGCTGCTGGAGACGATCCGCTCGAAGGCCCCGACGGCCGGTGTGCGCTCCAACTTCATCGTGGGCTTCCCCGGCGAGACCGACGAGGACTTCGCCGAGCTCGAGGGCTTCCTCACGGCCGCGCGGCTGGATGCCATCGGTGTCTTCGGCTACTCCGACGAGGAGGGCACCGAGGCCGCCACGTACGACCGCAAGCTGGACCAGGACATCGTCGACGCGCGGCTCGCGCGGCTGTCGCGGCTCGCCGAGGAGCTGACCGCCCAGCGCGCGGAAGAGCGGATCGGAGAGACCCTGGAAGTACTGGTCGAGTCCGTCTTCGACGCGGATCTGGACGAGGAGCAGGACGAGGACGAGTACGCGGCGGTGGGCCGGGCCGCGCACCAGGCACCCGAGACCGACGGTCAGGTGATCTTCACGAGTGCCGACGGCCTGGTACCTGGCCGTATGGTCGAGGCCAAGGTGGTGGGCACGGAGGGCGTCGACCTGGTGGCCGACATCGTTACGGAATGTCGTGAGGAGGCAGCCAGATGACGGGAGTCCCGGCATCCGCAGCGGGCGGGACCGGAAGGCCGGCGCCCGGGGGCAAGCTGGGTGCTGCGGCCGTCAATCAGGCCAGCCTGTGGAACATCGCCAACATCCTCACCATGGTGCGGCTGCTGCTCGTACCGGCGTTCGTGATCCTGCTGCTCCAGGACGGCGGCCACGACCCGGTCTGGCGCGCGTGGGCCTGGGCGGCGTTCGCCGTCGCCATGATCACGGACATCTTCGACGGGCATCTGGCGAGGGCGTACAACCTGGTCACCGACTTCGGGAAGATCGCGGACCCGATCGCCGACAAGGCGATCATGGCGGCCGGTCTGATCTGTCTCTCGGCACTCGGTGATCTGCCCTGGTGGGTGACGGGAGTGATCCTCTTCCGTGAGCTGGGGATCACGCTGATGCGCTTCTGGGTGATCCGGCACGCGGTGATCCCGGCCAGCCGCGGCGGCAAGATGAAGACGCTCGCCCAGGGCACGGCGGTCGGCATGTACGTACTCGTGCTGACCGGTCCGCTGGCCACCCTGCGATGGTGGGTGATGGCCGTGGCGGTCGTGCTGACCGTGGTCACCGGGCTCGACTATGTGCGCCAGGCGGTGGTCCTGCGGCGCAAGGGGCTCGCGGCCGAGCGGGCCGAGCGGGCCGCCGCAGAGGCGCAGACCACCGGACGGGGCGGAGCGGAGCGCTCGCGATGAGCGTCGTGCCCGCCGCCGCGGCCGGAGTGCTCGCGCTGCTCGAGGCGCGTGGCGAGACACTGGCCGTCGCCGAGTCGCTCACCGGCGGTCTGGTGGCCGCCGAGCTGACCGCCGTGCCCGGATCCTCGAAGACCTTCCGCGGCTCCGTGACGGCGTACGCGACGGGCCTGAAGCAGGACATTCTGGGTGTCGACGGGACCCTGCTGGCCGCGCGCGGCGCCGTGGACCCGGACGTCGCGGCCCAGATGGCGGCAGGGGTGCGGACCAGGCTCGGGGCCGGCTGGGGAATCGCGACCACGGGCGTCGCGGGGCCCGAGCCGCAGGACGGGCAGCCCGTCGGAACGGTTTTCGTGGCGGTCGCCGGGCCGGACGGGACACGGAAAGTGTCCGCGCTGCGATTGAACGGTGACCGCGCGGAAATCCGTAGAGAGAGTGTACGGAGCGTGCTGGAACTGCTCGCGACAGAGCTCGTCGGCGAACGCTTGGGCGAACTCTCGGAGTATGAGCGGGCACAGGATACGGAACAGAACGGGGGGACTTGATGTTTGCAGCCATGAGTGAACACGTCATCGCTCCCCGCACGGCCGCAGCGCGAGGCGGTACGGTGGGGCGTGAAGGATGCGGTTCGCGGTCCGAGGAGGGAGCCACCGATGATTCTGCTCCGTCGCCTGCTGGGTGACGTGCTGCGTCGGCAGCGCCAGCGCCAGGGCCGTACTCTGCGCGAAGTCTCCTCGTCCGCCCGAGTCTCGCTCGGCTATCTCTCCGAGGTGGAACGGGGGCAGAAGGAGGCTTCCTCCGAGCTGCTCTCCGCGATCTGCGACGCGCTTGACGTACGGATGTCCGAGCTCATGCGTGAAGTGAGCGACGAGCTGTCGCTGGCCGAGCTGGCCGAGTCGGCAGCGGCGAGTGAGCCGGTGCCCGCGCCAGTACGCCCGATGCTCAATTCCGTGTCCGTGACGTCGGTGGCGGGCGTGCCGACCGAGCGGGTGACGATCAAGGCGCCCGCGGAAGCGGTGGACGTCGTCGCCGCGTGACGGCGAGGAACTGCAGCATGGCGGCGAGGAGCCGCATGGCGTCCGTGCGCTGAGTCTCGGCGTATGTGCATCTGTGAGCCCCGGTCGGGCGGGTACCCGGCCGGGGCTTCACTCTGCCGTCGAATGAACGTTTTCTCACCATTTGTGCCATCGTGGGGGGCGGTGCCATCGCAAGGAGGTCACGCATGTCTGTCGTGAAGAGCCCGCTGTCCGAGGCGGACCGGAAGGTCACCGGGGAGGCGCTCCAGGGCGCGCTGGTGGATCTGGTCGATCTGGCGCTGGTGGCCAAGCAGGTCCACTGGAACGTGGTCGGCCCGCGCTTTCGCTCCGTTCATCTCCAGCTGGACGAGGTCGTCGCCACGGCACGGCAGCATTCCGACACGGTGGCGGAACGGGCCTCGGCGATCGGTGTCACGCCGGACGGGCGGGCCGGGACCGTCGCGTCGACGAGTGCCATCGGGAAGGTGCCGGAGGGCTGGATCCAGGACGTGGACGTGGTCAGCACGATGGTGCAGGCGCTCGGCGCGCTGATCGGGAAGATGCGGGAGCGTATCGACGCCACGGAGGAGCCCGACCCGGTCAGCCAGGACATCCTGATCGGGCTCACGCGCGACCTGGAGAAGCATGCCTGGATGTTCCAGGCGGAGAGCGTCTAGCCGAGTGGCGGGCGTCCGGTGGTGACCGTGTCCCAAGGGCCTCCAGGGCTGCCCGAGAGGCCTTCTGAGGGCTCGGTCGCAGCCGCTCGTACCGCTGTGAGCGCGGGAACTCGCGCCGCCGTGGTCGCGGGCGCTCGGGATGCTGCGCCCGGGGGTGTGGCTGTGGGTGCTGGGGCCGTGGTCGCTGTCGGGCCGGTGGCATCGGTGGCATCGGTGGCTCAGGGGGCTCCGGTGGCTGGGGTGTGGGGTGTGCGCGGGCGCATGGTCCGGTGCATGAACCGCTGGGGCGCCTGGCGCATACGCTGCGGGCGCGCCCGGTGTGCATCCGGTGCGCCCTCCCGCCGAGTGATCGGTCCGGTCTAGCGTCGACCGGAGGAGGCGGCCATGGTACGGCGATGGGTCCTGCTGCCGGCGCTCGCACTGGGCGCACTGTGGTGGTGGGCCGTTCTGCGGCTGGCGCTGGTGCCGGAGCATGCGGGACTCGTCGAGGGGGCAGTGGCGGCAGGCGGGTGGGGGCTCAGCCTGTTGCCGGTGCATGTCACGTCGCGGGCCGGGGGTACCGGTGCGGCCGGGGGAACGACCGCGGCTACCACGGCATCGCGACGCCCCCGTTCGGGCGGAGGATCTGACCCGTCGTGAACGACGACGCGTCGGAGGCGAGATGGAGGACCGCGTGCGCGATGTCCTCGGGCTCGCCGACCCGGCCGAGCGGTGACAGCCGGACCATGGCGGCCTCCGCCTTCTGCTGAAGGCCCGCATCATGACGGTCGGTCATGGGCGTGCGGATCCAGCCGGGTGCGACCGCGTTCACCCGAATGCCGTGCGGTCCGAGCTCGGCGGCGAGGGTCTTGGTGAGCTGTACGACGGCCGCCTTGGCGGCGCTGTAGCAGAGCAGGCCCGGGTTCGCGGCATCGACCGCACCGGAGGCCATGGTGACGATGGAGCCCCTGACCCCTGCGTCGATCATGGACCGGGCGGCGGCCTGGCAGGCGTGGAGCACGCCCTTGAAGTTCACCGCGAGGACCCGGTCGAGGTCCTCGTCGCGGGTCTCGAGGACCGGGCTGGAATGCATGATTCCGGCGACCGCGGCCATGATGTGCAGCGGTCCCGTCGCATCCACCGCCGCTCGCACGGCCGCGTGGAGACGGTCGCGGTCGCTGACGTCGACGAGGTGGGTGTGGGCGGTGCCCTCGGCGTCGTCGATCAGGGTCCGGGTCTCGTGGAGGCCCTTCTCGTGCACGTCCGCGCAGTGGACGGTGGCGCCCGCCCGGGCCAGGAGGACGGCGGTGGCGCGGCCTATGCCGCTCGCCGCACCGGTGACGAACGCGGTGCGGCCGGTGAGGTCGTACGCGGTGAGGGGCATGCCGGTGACCGTACGACCGTATCTGACGGAGCGTCAACTATCCTGGCGTGGCTGGTCGGTGGGTCCGGACTGGCAGGCCGGGCACCAGTACGTGACGCGGTCGTCCTGGCCTGCCCTGCGGATCGGGGTGCCGCAGCGCAGACACGGGTGGCCCGCACGGCCGTAGACGAACAGGCGCTGCTCGGCGCGGCGTTCCGTGGTGCCATGTGCGGTGGGCGTCGTACGGCGGTCGAAATGCTCCTTGTTCGCCTCCAGGAGCCGATGGGCCGTGGCGACGAGCCGCTCGGGAACGTCGGCGGCGAGGTCGCCGACCGGAAGCCAGGGCGTGACTCGGGCCAAGAAGGCCAGCTCCGACTTGTAGACATTGCCGATGCCGGCCAGATTGCGCTGGTCGAGCAGCGCTTCGCCGAGCGGGCGGACAGGGTCGGCGAGCAGGTTGCGCGCGGCGGTGACGGGGTCCCAGTCGGGGCCGAGCAGATCGGGGCCGAGGTGTCCGACGACCTGCTCCTCGTCCTTGGTCCGGAGCAGTTCGAGGACCGGGAGGCGATAGCCGACGGCGGTGTGCTCCGTATTGCCGAGGATCGCCCGGATCTGGTGGCTCGGGCCGCCGCGCCAGCGTTCTCCGGCCGCGTACACCCGCCAGGAGCCGTCCATCCGCAGGTGCGAGTGGAGGGTGAGGCCGCCCTCGATCCGGGTGAGGAGATGTTTGCCTCGCGGGGTGACGTCGAGGACCTCCCGGCCTGTGAGATCCGCGGTGGCGAACCGTGGAACCCGTAGGTCGGAGCGGGTGAGCTCGCGTCCGGCAAGGGCGACGTGCAGCTTCCGGGCGGTCAGCCAGACGGTGTCTCCTTCGGGCATGGCATCCATGATGCGGGAGGACGGGTGGGCGGCGCTGCCGGGTCGCTAAGGGCGTATCCGGAGGCCTCTCGGGGTGGCGTGGAAGCCGGACTCCTCCAAGGGCCGGGACAGAGGCGAGGTCAGGGCCGTGGCGCCGTTGATCCGCTCCACGGTGACCGTGCCGAGCGTGCCCGCCCGAGCTGCCGCGGCGAGGGCCTCGGCGGCGGACCGGAGCGCGGGGGCGTCCGGCTCGGTGGGCCACGACAGCAGGGTCTTGCCGCCGCGCTCCATGTAGAGGGTGAGCTCGCCGTCGACGAGGACGACCAGGGAGCCCGCCTTGCGCCCCGGTTTGTGGCCCGCGCCGGCCGGGGGCTCGGGCCAGGACAGCGCCGCCCCGTACGCGTTCGCCGGGTCGGCCGCGGCCAGCACCACAGCGCGGGGTGGCGCCTGTGCGTCGGCCCGGTCGCGGGCGGTGGCCGCGGCGCGCAGCCGGTCCACCGCGCCGTCCATCGCGAACTGGGCGGCACCCAGGCCCTCGACGACATAGCCGCGCCGGGCCTGCCCACTGTCCTCGAAGGCGGACAGGATGCGGTACGTCGCCGAGAAGCCGCCCTCGACCCCTTCGGCTGCGACCGCTCCCCGGGTGACCACGCCATGGCGGTCCAGCAGGGTGCGTGCCTGGGCATGGGCGCGGTGCGTGGGGTCCGGCTCCTGGGAGGGCAGCAGCGACCAGCGCCCGGAGACGGTCGGCGGGCCCGTGCGGGACACCGGACGGGCGGCCGCCGTCAGGGAGCCGTAGCGCCCGCGCGGGACGGTGCGCTTGGCGCGGTGCGCCGTCGAGCCCGCGGTGCGGCCCGAGCCGAGGAGCGAACGCAGCGGCGCCAGGGTGTCGTTGGTGAGCCGCCCGGACCAGGCCAGGTCCCAGAGGGCGTCGGCGAGCTGGGGATCGGTGACCTCGGGGTGCGTGGTGGCGCGCACCTGGTCGGAGATCTGGCGGAAGAACAGACCGTATCCGCCGGACAGCGTCGTGAGCACCGATTCGTGGAGGGCGGTCAGCTCCAGTGGATGCGGCTGCGGGAGCAGCAGCGGAGCGGCTTCGGCGAGATAGAGGGAGACCCAGCCGTCCTTACCGGGCAGCGCACCGGCTCCGGCCCACACCACCTCGCCGGTCGTCGTCAGCTCGTCGAGGAGGGCGGGGGAGTAGCCCGCGACGCGGGACGGAAGGATCAGCTTCTCCAGGGCGGAGGCGGGCACCGGCGCGCCCTGCAACTGCTCGATGGCACGGGCCAGTCCGTCGATCCCGCGGAGGCTGTTGTTCCCCAGGTGCTGCCACTGGGGGAGGAAGGTGGCGAGCGCGGCCGGAGGGACCGGTTCCAGCTCCTCGCGCAGCGCGGCCAGGGAGCGGCGCCGCAGCCGCCGCAGCACGGCGGCGTCGCACCACTCCTGGCCGATGCCCGAGGGGTGGAACTCGCCCTGCACCACCCGCCCGCTCGCCGCGAGCCGCTGCAGCGCGCCGTCGGTGACGGCCGCGCCCAGGCCGAAGCGGGCAGCGGCCTGGGAGGAGGTGAACGGCCCGTGGGTGCGGGCGTAGCGGGCCAGCAGATCGCCCAGGGGGTCCTTCACGGGCTCTGTGAACGCCTCGGGCACGCCCACCGGGAGCGCCGTGCCCAGAGCGTCGCGCAGCCGTCCCGCGTCCTCGATCGCCACCCAGTGGTCGGCGCCCGCGACACGGACCCGGATGGCCCGGCGGGCCGCGGCGAGCTCCTGGGGCCATTGCGGATCGGCGCCGCGCTCCTCCAGCTCGGCGGTCGTGAGCGGCCCGAGGACGCGCAGCAGATCGGCGACGCCCTCGGCGTCCTTGACTCGGCGGTCGTCGGTGAGCCACTGGAGCTCCCGCTCCAGCTCGGCCAGCACGTCCGCGTCGAGCAGCTCGCGCAGCTCGGCCTGACCGAGCAGCTCGGCGAGGAGCCGCGAGTCCAGGGACAGGGCGGCGGCGCGGCGTTCGGCGAGCGGCGAGTCTCCCTCGTAGAGGAACTGCGCCACGTACCCGAAGAGGAGGGAGCGGGCGAAGGGGGAAGGCTCGGGAGTGGTGACCTCGACCAGCCGGATCCGGCGGGACTCGATGTCGCCCATCAGCTCCTGGAGCCCCGGGACGTCGAAGACGTCCTGGAGGCACTCCCGTACGGCCTCCAGGACGATCGGGAACGAGCCGAACTCGCTCGCCACCTGGAGCAGCTGGGCCGCGCGCTGGCGCTGCTGCCAGAGCGGCGTGCGCTTGCCGGGGTTGCGCCGCGGAAGCAGCAGGGCGCGCGCCGCGCACTCACGGAACCGGGACGCGAACAGCGCGGAGCCGCCGACCTGATCGGTGACGATCTGGCCGATCTCGCCCTTGTCGAAGAGGGTGTCGGCGGCACCGACGGGGGCCTGCTCGCTGTCGTACGTCGTGTCCAGGTGCATCGGGTCCTGGTCGAGCAGGTCCAGGCCCATCAGATCGGCGTCGGGCAGCCGCAGCACGATGCCGTCGTCGGCATGCATGACCTGCGCGTCCATTCCGTACCGCTCCGCCAGCCGGGCGCCGAGCGCCAGCGCCCACGGGGCGTGGACCTGCGCGCCGAACGGGGAGTGCACCACGACCCGCCAGTCGCCCAGCTCGTCACGGAACCGCTCCACGAGGATCGTGCGGTCGTCGGGCACATGGCCGCAGGCGCGGCGCTGCTCGTCCAGATACGCGAGCACATTGCCCGCCGCCCATGCGTCGAGACCGGCGGCCAGCAGCCGGAGCCGCGCGTCCTCCTCGGAGAGCGAGCCGACCTCACGGAGGAACGCGCCCACCGCACGCCCCAGTTCGAGCGGGCGGCCCAGCTGGTCGCCCTTCCAGAACGGCAGCCGGCCCGGCACACCGGGAGCGGGGGAGACCAGCACCCGGTCGCGCGTGATGTCCTCGATGCGCCATGAGGTCGTGCCGAGCGTGAAGACGTCCCCGACGCGGGATTCGTAGACCATCTCCTCGTCGAGCTCGCCGACCCGGCCGCCGCCCTTCTTCGGGTCCGCCCCGGCGAGGAAGACGCCGAAGAGTCCGCGGTCCGGGATCGTGCCGCCCGAGGTGACGGCGAGGCGCTGGGCGCCGGGACGCCCCGTGACCGTCCCGGCGACCCGGTCCCACACCACGCGCGGGCGAAGCTCCGCGAAGGCGTCGGACGGATAGCGTCCCGCGAGCATGTCCAGCACGGCCGTGAAGGCCGACTCGGGGAGCGAGGCGAAGGGTGCGGCGCGTCGCACCAGGGCGAGCAGATCGTCGACCTGCCAGGTGTCGAGGGCGACCATCGCGACGAGCTGCTGGGCCAGGACGTCCAGGGGGTTGGCGGGGATGCGGAGCGACTCGATGGAGCCGGTGCGCATCCGCTCGGTGACCACGGCGGCCTGGACCAGATCGCCCCGGTACTTGGGGAAGACCACGCCGGTGGAGACCGCGCCCACCTGGTGTCCCGCCCGGCCGACGCGCTGCAGGCCGGACGCGACGGACGGCGGAGACTCGACCTGGACGACCAGATCGACCGCGCCCATGTCGATGCCCAGCTCCAGACTGGACGTGGCGACGACCGCGGGCAGCCGGCCCGCCTTCAGGTCCTCCTCGACCAGGGCGCGCTGCTCCTTGGACACCGAACCGTGGTGCGCGCGGGCGAGCAGGGGCGGGGCGCCCTGTGCGGCACCGGACTGGGCCATGATCTCGGCCGGGGGAGCGCTTTCGGGAAGAGTCGTGGCGGAGCCGCGCGAATCGAGCACACTTCCGACGGCCCGCTCGTACGCGATCTCGTTCAGCCTGTTGCACAGCCGCTCGGCCAGGCGGCGGGAGTTGGCGAAGACGATGGTCGAGCGGTGGGCCTGCACCAGGTCGGCGATCCGCTCCTCGACATGGGGCCAGATCGACGGCTTCTCGGCCGGGCTGTCCGGCTCGGAAGCCGGGGAGCCGCCGAGCTCGCCGAGGTCCTCGACCGGGACGACCACGGAGAGGTCGAACTCCTTGCCGGAAGGCGGCTGGACGATCTCCACCTTGCGCTGCGGCGAGAGATAGCGCGCCACCTCGTCGACGGGCCGGACGGTCGCGGACAGACCGATCCGGCGGGCCGGGCGCGGCAGCAGCTCGTCCAGCCGCTCCAGCGACAGAGCGAGGTGCGCGCCCCTCTTGGTCCCCGCGACCGCGTGCACCTCGTCCAGGATCACCGTCTCGACGCCTGTCAGCGCCTCGCGGGTCGAGGACGTGAGCATCAGGAACAGCGACTCGGGGGTCGTGATGAGAATGTCCGGCGGACGGGTCGCCAGCGTCCGCCGCTCGGCGGCGGGAGTGTCGCCGGAGCGGATCCCGACCCGCACCTCTGGCTCGGGAAGGCCGAGCCGCACCGACTCCTGCCGGATACCCGTCAGCGGGCTGCGCAGATTCCGCTCGACATCGACCGCGAGCGCCTTCAGCGGCGACACGTACAGCACGCGGCAGCGCTTCTTCGCGTCCGCGGGCGGCGGAGCGGACGCGAGCCGGTCGAGCGCCGCCAGGAAGGCCGCGAGGGTCTTGCCGGAGCCGGTCGGGGCCACGACCAGCACGTCCGCACCCTGCCCGATGGCCTGCCACGCGCCTTCCTGGGCCGCGGTGGGCGCACTGAACGCCCCCGTGAACCAGCCGCGGGTCGCGGGGGAGAAGGAGTCGAGCGCTGTCCTGGACATGCACCCATCCTGCACCCGACCACTGACAACAGTCCCGACCTGGGGAAATCGCTGTCCCGGCCCTGTGCGGGCCACGCGGAGAGACGGCGCAGAATGGAGTCATGGCGGCAGACGGAGTCGTGGCGGGGGAGAAGGCGCGATATTGGCAGTACCCCGAGCTGCCCGGGGTCGACCTGCTGCACGCGCACTACATCCGGAAGGCGTTCGCGCGGCACTCGCACGAGACATTCGTCTTCGCCGCGATCACCGAAGGCGTCGAAGCCTTCCACTACCGCAACGACCTGGTTCGGGCGGGGCCCGGGCAGATCGCCCTGGTGAACCCCGACACCTCGCACACCGGGCATGCCGGCGTCCCCGAGGGATGGACCTACCGCACGCTTTATCCGGCCGCCGGGCTGATCCAGTCGATCGCCGCCGACACCACCTCGCTGCGCGGACCGGTGGGATTCACCAGCCCCGTCGTGGACGATCCGTACGCCGCCCGGCTCGTCGTCGAGATCCACCGGGCTGCCGAGGAAGGCAACGCGCTGGCCGCCGACAGCCTGCTGCGGCTGGTGACGGCGCGGATGCTGCGCAGCCACGGAGGCCGACTGCCGGTTCTCCGACCACGCTCGGCAGGCGCACGCAACGCGGCCCGCGCGCGTGCCCTGCTGGAGGAGCGCATGGCCGACCCGCCCTCCCTCGACCGGCTGGCCCAGGAGCTCGGCACCAGCCCGTTCGCACTCCTGCGGGCCTTCCGCGAGAGCTACGGCATGCCGCCGCACACCTGGCTCACCGACGCCCGGGTCCGCCGCGCCCGTCGGCTGCTGGACTCCGGCGCCGCCCCGGCGGAGGCGGCCGTGGCGGTCGGCTTCACCGACCAGCCTCACCTCAACCGGCACTTCGCCCGGATCGTGGGGGTGCCGCCTGGCGCGTACCAGCGGGGGCGCGGGGTCGGCGGATCCCGTTGAGCAGCCGGCAGCAGGCTGAGCAGCGGGCAGGCGGCACCCGAACCTGACGTCGCGGGTGTCCTGGCCGGGGGCCGACCGGCCGGCGGGGAGTGCAAGAACGTACAAGACCGGGTGCGGCTCGTCCCCGTAACGTCCACGACGTGGCAGAACAGACAGCATCCGCAGACATACCCATCGGCGAAGGACCGGCGGCCGCCCGTGAGCCCTCAGGACGCGGCGTGCCCGGCGCACCCGGCACCGTCGGCGGCCCTGGCGCTCCGGTGAAGGCCGACTCCGCCGTCGTACGGGACGCCCTCGGCGTCGGTCTCGCCGTCGGCCTCTCGGGCTTCGCCTTCGGCGTCACCGCGGCGGGCGCCGGACTCGACGTCCTGCAGATATGTGCACTCAGCCTGCTCGTGTTCACCGGCGCGTCGCAGTTCGCGCTGGTCGGCGCCCTCGCGGCGGGCGGCAACCCGTTCACCGCGGCCGCGGGTGCCTTCTTCCTCGGGACCCGCAACGCCTTCTACGGTCTGCGGCTGTCCCAGCTCCTCGCCCTGCCGCGGTCCGTACGCCCCTTCGCCGCCCACTGGGTCATCGACGAGACCACGGCCGTCGCCCTGGCGCAGCCCACCCGTCGCGCCGCACGTCTGGGCTTCACCGTCACCGGCCTCACGCTCTATGTGCTGTGGAACCTGACCACCCTGCTCGGCGCGCTCGGTGCCGAGGCGATCGGCGACACCAACGCCTGGGGCCTGGACGCTGCCGGGCCCGCGGTGTTCCTCGCCCTGCTCGCACCCATGCTGCGGACCACGACCGAGCGGGTCGTCGCCGGTGTCGCGGTCGTCCTCGGGCTCGGGCTGCTGCCGGTGCTCCCTGCCGGAGTGCCGGTGCTGGTCGCGGCGCTCGCCGCGCCCGCAGTCCTCTGGCTCGAAGGCCGCAGGATCAGCAACAAGCGGAAGGGAACGGACCGTTGAACGTCTGGATCGCGATCGGCGTGACCGCGGTCGCCTGCTACATGGTCAAACTGGCCGGTCTCCTGGTTCCTGCCGGAGTGCTGGAGCGCCCGCTCGTGCAGCGGCTCGCCGCGCTGCTCCCGGTGGCGCTGCTCGCCGCCCTCACGGCGCAGCAGACGTTCAGCACCGACAGCGCACTCGTCCTCGACGCCAGGGCCGCGGGCCTGGCGGCGGCGGCGGTCGCCCTGGTTCTGCGCGCGCCCTTCCTCGTCGTCGTGGCCGCTGCCGTGCTTGTCACCGCGGGCCTGAGGGCAACCGGAGGCTGAGACGAGCCGATGCCGCGGCAAGGGGCCCGGTCTCTTGATCGAGCCCCTTACCGCGTCTCTGCCAGGATCGGCCGGATCAGTGCGCTACCGGGCCCCTCACCGGTCGGCACGCCTGCTCCCGGGCGGACAGGGGCCGTGCCTCAGCGCACAGCGCGTCCGTGTGCCCTCAGCGTCCGCAGCGCCTCGATCGTCACGATCGGGCGCGACTCCAGGGCCGTGCCCGGCGCCCACTTACGCCAGTTGATCGGCCAGCCGCCGTCCTCCTGCTGTTCCGCCGTGAGGTGGTCGAGCGAGCGCCCCATCTCCTCGTCGGTGAACCAGCGGCGGGCCAGCGAGTCGGACACGCGTGCGTAGTCGTACGGGAAGTGGCGCTCGTCCGGGGCGTACCCGTCGGCGACCGGGTACGCGTCCGGCCGCGAGGGGTCGAGGACCGCCAGGCGCTGCTCGCGCACGAGACGGCCGAGCCGGTCCGCCGCGGCCTCGGCGCGGGCCCGGTCCGGGACACCGTCCAGGAAGGCGACCGCAGCCTGGATCTCGTACGGATGCGACTTCTCGAGCGCGTCGACAGCCGCCCAGCAGAAGTCGGTCGCACGGAACAGCCACGCGTGCCACACCCGGTTGCGGTGCAGCAGCCCGACGACGGGGCCTGTCGCCAGCAGCTCGCCGGGAGGATCGTCGACGATCGGGATGAACGGTGCGGCGGGATAGCCGCGCTGCGAGGGATGGACCGCGGGCAGCGCGCCCTCCCGGGTGGACACTCCCGTGAGATAGCGGCACATCCGCTCCACCCGCAGCCCGCCGCAGCGACCGATGGAGTCGAGCACGCGCAGTGCGTGCGCCGTGTGCAGCGGCTGGCTCACCGGGCCGCGGAGATCGGGTTCCAGGGCGTGTCCGTAGCCGCCGTCGTCGTTGAGATACGCGCTCAGCGCGGACTCGACCGGCTCCGCGTCCGCGCCCAGGAAGTGGTACGCGAACCGGCGCTGCTCGAGCACGCGGGCCGTCAGCCAGATGAAGTGCTCGGCCCGTGACAAGGGTGTTCCAGCCATGTTCCGACGGTAGGGCGGAAACGGCTTTCGGCAAGGCGGACGGACTCGGCTGCACTCTCAGGAGCGGGATACTGAGGGCATGAGGTTGACGATTTTCTGGGAGCGGATGCACGAGCACTTCGGCGCGGCGTACGCCGACTCCTTCGCACGCGACCATGTGATGGCCGAACTCGGCGGCCGTACGGTGCAGGAGGCACTGGCCGCCGGCTGGGAGACGAAGGACGTCTGGCGCGGGGTCTGCGCCGCCGTGGGCATCCCTCCGGACAAGCGGTGAGCCCCGGATCCGCGAGTTGTCCACAGGCCTGCGTCCGGTTGTCGCCGCGGTAGGCGAGACTTGCTCCGTGGCAGCGAGAGACGAGACCACCCAGGACGAAAGCCGCTCGACCGCCGAATACGCGGAGGCCGGGCGGTTCGACGACGATGCGGGACGCGGGTCGGCCGGGGCCGACGGGCCGGTGAGGGTTCCCGCGCCCGCCACCGCGCCGGACGGCGGGGGCGGAGCCGGCGGGCGTGCCGTCACCGCCGGCGAGCCCGCGCGGATGCCGCGCTGGCTGCCCCGCGCCATGGTGCTGGCGCTGGCGCTCTATGGCTGCTTCCAGCTCGGCAGCTGGGCCTTCCACCAGCTCATCGGGTTGCTGATCAACGTGCTGATCGCGTTCTTCCTGGCGCTGGCGATCGAGCCCGCCGTGGGCCGGATGGCCGCTCGCGGTATGCGCCGCGGCATCGCCACCTTCCTCGTCTTCTTCGCCGTGCTGATCGTCGGCGTCGGCTTCGTGGTGCTGCTCGGCTCGATGCTGGCGGGCCAGATCGTCGAGATGGTCGAGGACTTCCCCAAGTACCTCGACCAGGTGATCAACTGGATCAACAGGACGTTCCACAGCGAACTGTCCCGGGTGGCGATCCAGGACAGCATGCTGCGCTCCGACTGGCTGCAGAAATACGTGCAGAACAGTGCGAGCGGTGTGCTCGACGTCTCCGCGACCGTGCTCGGCGGGCTGTTCAAACTGCTGACGATCTTCCTGTTCTCCTTCTACTTCGCGGCCGACGGGCCCCGGCTGCGGCGCGCGCTGTGCTCGGTGCTGCCACCGTCGAAGCAGGCCGAGGTGCTGCGCGCCTGGGAGATCGCGGTCGACAAGACCGGTGGCTATCTCTACTCGCGCGGACTGATGGCCCTGATCTCCGGCGTCGCGCACTACATCCTGCTGGCGCTTCTGGGCGTGCCGTACGCCCCGGCGCTGGCCGTGTGGGTGGGGCTGATGTCGCAGTTCATCCCCACGATCGGTACGTATCTGGCCGGCGCCCTGCCGATGCTGATCGCGTTCACGATCGAGCCCTGGTACGCCCTGTGGGTGCTGGGGTTCGTGCTGATCTATCAGCAGTTCGAGAACTACGTGCTGCAGCCCAAGCTCACCTCCAAGACGGTGGACATCCACCCCGCGGTCGCGTTCGGTTCCGTCATCGTCGGCACCGCGCTGCTGGGAGCGGTCGGCGCGCTGATCGCGATCCCCGCGGTCGCGACGCTGCAGGCCTTCCTCGGCGCCTACGTGCGGCGGTACGCCGTGACGGATGACCCGCGGGTCCACGGCCACCGGCGGCAGGGCGAGGCGGTGCTCGGCCGGGTCCAGCGTGCGTTGCGCAGCAATCGGGACGAGGCGCCGCCCTCGGAGAAGGGCGACGCCTGAGGGTCCGTCATTCGTCAGTGGTGCTCCAGCTCCACCTTCGGCAGCGCCCGGCGCAGCCAGGACGGCAGCCACCATGCGCTGCGTCCGAGGAGCTGCATGACCGCAGGGACGATCAGACAGCGGATCACGACGGCATCCAGCAGGATCGCCACCGCCAGCCCGAGCCCGAACTGCTGAAGCATCCGGTCGGGGCTGAGCACGAATGCCGCGAACACCACGATCATGATCGCCGCGGCGGCCGTGATGACCTTCCCGGTCGCCGCGAGGCCCTCACGCACCGCACCCTGCGGGTCCTCCGTGCGCTCCCACTCCTCATGGATCCGGGAGAGGAGGAAGACCTCGTAGTCCATGGACAGTCCGAACACGATCGCGAAGATCATGACCGGGATGAACGCCTCGATCGGACCGGGCTCGACCCCGAACCAGCCGTGCTGGAAGACCAGCGTGATCGCGCCGAGTGCCGCCCCGATGGACACCAGGTTCAGGATCGCCGCCTTCACCGGAATGAGCACCGACCGGAAGACCACGAGCAGCAGCAGCGCCGAGAGACCGACGACCATCGCGACGAACAGCGGCATCCGGTAGGAGACGGTCGACGCGAAATCCTCCGTCGCCGCGGTGGAGCCGCCGACGAACAGGTCCGTACGGGTTCGCTGCTCGAGTGGCGGGAGCACGTCGTCACGGAGCCGGTCCACGAGCCGGGAAGTCTCGACGGCCTGCGGCGCCGAGTCCGGGAACACGATCACGGTTGCGACCGAACCGTCCTCCGTGGGCACGGGCGGGGTGGTGGCCGCGACCCCCGGCGTCCGTTCCAGAACGTCCCGCACCTGGCTCGCGGTGTCCGCGGCTCCCGTGCCCGCCGTCCGGCGGGCTCCGTTTCCGGTCGACTTCCCGGCGTCACTTCCGTCCACGACCACGATCAGCGGTCCGTTGAAACCGGGCCCGAATCCTTCCGCCAGCATGTCGTACGCCTGCCGGCTGGTCTTCGTCTCCGCGTCGTTGCCCGCGTCCGCGAAGCCGAGCCGCATGTCGAGCGCGGGCGCGGCCAGTGCGCCGAGCGCCACGACCGACACCAGCAGGGCCGCCCACGGACGGCGCTGCACGCCGGTCGCCCAGCGCCGCCACCTCGCGCCCTCGGTCCGCCCCTTTGCCCTGGCCTTCGCGGCCCGCTTCTCGACCTGCCTGCGCAGACGGTAGCCGCAGAGGCCGAGCAGGGCGGGCAGCAGGGTCAGCGAAGCCGCCATCGTGACGAGCACGGTCAGCGCGACCGCCAGCGCCACGCCCTGCAGTGAGCCCAGCCCCAGCGCGACCAGCCCCATCAGCGCGATGATCACTGTGCAGCCCGCGAAGAAGACCGTCCGTCCTGCGGCGTCCAGCGCCCTGCGGGTCGCGTCCTCGGACGTCGCACCGCGCAGGAGCTCGCCCCGGTAGCGGGAGAAGATCAGCAGCGCGTAGTCGATCCCCACGCCCAGACCGACGAGCATCATGATCGGCGGGGTGAAGTCGGCGACATCCGCGAGATGCGAGGCGAGCGCGATCAGGCCGATCGAACTGCCCACGGCGAACAGCGCGGTGACAACGGGAAGGCTCGCGGCCACCAGCGACCCGAAGAGGAAGACCAGGATCACCAGCGCACCGAGAATGCCCGCCCCCTCGGCCGCGCCGCCCTCGCTCTCCTCGGCACCGCGGACCGCGTCACCACCGGCGGCCGTCTCCAGTCCGTCGCCCTCGATCGAGCCGGCGGTGTCGATGATCTTTCGTACGTGCTCCTTGGGAACGTTCTCGGCCTCGCCGTCGAGGGTCACGGTCGCGTAGCCGGCGGTGCCGTCCCGGGAGACCGCGGCAGCGTCCTCGTACGGGCCGCGCACGGCCGTGACACTGGGCAGTCCGGACACCTCGCCGAGCATGCCCTTTACGCGCCGCTCGACCGCACCGTCGCGGATCCCATCCGGAGCCCTCACGACGATCTGCACCGTCGCGTCGGCCTGCGCCGAGCCGTGCCGCTCCAGCACTGTCGCGGCCCGCTGCGAGTCCGTGCCGGGCAACGAGAAGTCGTTGTGGTACGCGCTGCCGGCGGCCGTCGAGGCCACGGTGATCCCTGCCACGACCACGACCCAGAGGAGCAGGGCCCGCCAGCGGTTCCGGAACGAGAAGGCGGCCAGGCGTTCGAAGACGCTCTCGCGCCGCCGGATCGCGCGGTCGGTGTCCCGCGTGAGGGTCATGATCGATCTCCCATCGGATCGGACGTACGAGGCTTCAGAGGTACGGGGGTTCAAGCGATGCGAGGGTGCGAGGGCCCAGAGGGGCGAGGCCCGGCTTCAGAGGTCAGAGGTACGAGGGGCGGGTCACCCGGTGCCGGAACGTCCGCCACGTCCAGGCCTGTGCGGCGACCAGCAGCGGAGTGACGACGAGCAGCGCGGGCACGAGCAGCGCGAGCGTCGCGCCGTCCGCAGCCGACGAGCCCAGCTCCAGCCCGGACCCCGCGAACAGCGGCAGGGCGCCCATCAGCAGCGCGGTCAGTGCGAACGACTTCCCGGGCCCGGTCCGCCCGACCAGCCGGCGAGCCCGTTCGTACGGCGCTCCGGTCAGCCGCATCGCGGCGAATCCGAGCCCGTGCACGGCGAACAGTGCGGCGACCGCGGTCGCCGTGAGCACCGCGACGGGACCGGTGGCGAGCTCGCCCGGCCGCCCTGTGGACAGCGCGGCCAGCAGCCAGCCCCAGGCAAGCGCGACCACCCAGCTCCCGCACACCACGGCCGCGTCGCACACGGCGCGCCAGCCGCGCCCGCCGCCGCGGCCCCGCAGCCACAGGCCCGTGTCGCGGGTGATCCAGCCGGCCAGCAGCGGTACGACCACCGCGAACTGCCCGCTCAGCAACTCCCCCTCGAGATCGGGGAAGCAGCCCACGAGCAGACCCGCGGTGGCTATCAGCCACACCTCGTTGCCCAGGAAGAACGGCGCGAAGGAGGCGAGGACCAGTCGGCGTTCCCGTTCGTCGCGGCCCAGATGAGGGGCGACCATCCCGGTGCCGATGTCGGCTCCGGCGAGCGCGAAGTACCCGGCGGCGAAGAAGCCGAGCAGGACGATGGCAAGAGTTTCCACAACGGCTCCTCAGTAGCTGGGCGCGGCGAGCGTGCCGGCCGCGTCGCGCCCGTCGTCGCCGGCGTCCGTGCGGTCGTCGTGGCCGAGACCGTCGTCGACGGGACCGCGCCGTGCGAAGCGCACCAGCAGCCACCCATTGAGGGCCGCCAGCAGGGCGAACAGGGTGGTGAAGGTGATGAGCGAGGCCCGCATCGCGCCGGGGGAGAGGCTGGAGACCGCGTCCTCGGTCGTGAGCAGCCCGTACACGACCCAGGGCTGACGGCCCGCCTCCCGGAACACCCAGCCGCTGATCATCGCGACGTACGGCAGTGGTACGGCGGCGATGAGCACGACGTGCCAGGCGCGGAAGCGGTACACCGCGGTCCTGAAGAGCGCCATGACGAAGCCCGGCAGGACGAGGTACATCATCAGCGCGAAGCACAGCAGCATCACGATCGCGCCGCCGCGGGTCCATGCCTCGGACGGCACGTAGTCGCCAGGACCGAATCTCGCGACCATGTCCGCCTGGATCTGGGCGATCTCGGCCTTCTTCTGGTCGAACACGGCCGATTTCATGGGCTGGAGGGCTGCGAGCGAGGCCAGCTGCACCCCGCCGAACGCCGCCGTCACAAAGAGCGCGGGCAGCGACAGGAACACGCCCGTACGCAGACCGCTTCCGAACAGCTCCCACTCCGGATTCCTCCGGAACAGGTGGTACGCGCTGACGCCCGCCATGAAGAAGCCCGCCGTCAGCAGCGCCCCCGCCACGATGTGCCCGAAGGCCGACAGCGCACTCGGATTGGTCAGCACGGCCCCGGCGTCCGCGAGGACCAGCTTCCCGCCTTCCTCGCGGTATCCCACCGGGTTGTTGAGGAAGCCGTTCGAGACGAGGATCCAGTACGCGGACAGGTAGGCGGTCAGCGTGACGATCCAGATCATGGCGAGATGGACCCACCGGTTGAACCGGTGCCAGCCGAAGATCCACAGGCCGAGGAACGTCGACTCGACGAAGAACGCGACGATGGTCTCGACGGCGAGCGAGGCGCCGAACACATTGCCCGCGTAGTGCGTCAGCCCGCTCCAGTTCAGCCCGAACTGGAACTCCATCACGATGCCGGTGACGATCCCGACCGCGTAGTTGATGATGTACAGCTGCCCCCAGAAGCGCACCATCCGCGCGTGCAGGGGCTTGCGGCTGAACGTCGCCCGGGTCTGGATGCAGGCGACGACCGTCGCCAGCCCGAGCGTCAGGGCGACGAAGAGGAAGTGGCCCCCAGCCGTGAGGGCGAACTGGAGCCGGGCGAGATCGAGGACCTCTGTGCTTTCACTGGAGACTGCCACCCCGTCAGCGTCGGCGTACGGCTCGGTCCGGGGCGTCGGCCGACGGGTGACACCCCGTCTACCCCATGAGTTGCGGGGCGGGCCCGCCGCGTACCCCCTCGGTTGCGGGCCGGGCCCTCGGCCCCCTAGGGGTCGAGGCCGCCCGTGGCGTCAGCCCAGCCAGCCCGGCGTGATCATCCCGGACTCGTACGCCAGAATCACCAGCTGCGCCCGGTCCCGTACGTCGAGCTTGGTCATGATCCGGCTGACGTGCGTCTTCGCGGTGGCGGGGGACAGGACGAGCCGCTGCGCGATCTCGTCGTTCGACAGCCCGGCCCCCACGAGGCCCATCACCTCCCGCTCGCGCTCGGTCAGGGCGTTGAGCCGTGGGCTCGGGTCGGGCTGCCTGCCGCGGCCCGCGAAATCGGCGATCAGCCTGCGCGTGACTGCGGGCGCGATCAGCGCGTCGCCGCGTGCCACCACCCGTACGCCGTGGAGCAGTTCCATCGGCTCGGTGTCCTTGACCAGAAAGCCCGAGGCCCCCGCACGCAGCGCGCCGTAGACGTAGTCGTCGACGTCGAAGGTGGTGAGGATGATGACGCGTACGTCCGCGAGGCGTTCGTCGGCGGTGATGCGACGGGTGGCTTCCAGGCCGTCCAGCCCCGGCATGCGGATGTCCATCAGCACGACATCGGGGCGCAGTTCGCGGGCGAGCGCGATGGCCTGCTCACCGTCGGCGGCCTCGCCGACGACCTCTATGCCCGTCTCGTCGTCGAGGATCGAGCGGAAGCCGGCCCGTACCAACGTCTGGTCGTCCGCGAGCACGACACGAATCATCCCTGGGTCCCCCCGATGGTGGTGAGCGGCAGCCGGGCACTGACCCGGAAGCCGTCCGCGGTGTTCTCCGCGGTCAGTTCGCCGCCGAACGCCTTCGCGCGCTCGGCCATCCCGCGGATGCCGCTGCCGACCGCCTGCTCGTCCGCCGAGCCCCGCCCGTCGTCGTCGATCCTCACGCGTATGTCCGCGTCGGTGAAGGCGATGGTGACCAGTGCGCTCTGCGCCTGCGCGTGCCGTGTCACGTTCGTGAGCGACTCCTGCACGATCCGGTACGCGGCCAGGTCGAGCGGCGGCGGCAGCGGGCGCGGTGTGCCCTCCGTCCTCGTGCGGACCTCGATGCCGGTCGACCGTGCCCGCTCGACCAGCTCGTCGAGCCGGTCGAGCCCGGAGGTCGGCGCGGTGGGAGCGGCCTCGTCGGCCTGACGCAGCACGCCGAGGGTGGCCCGCAGCTCGCGCAGGGCGTCCTTGCTGGTGGCCTTGACCGCCTCCAGCGCCTCCTCGGCGGTGGTCAGCGCGGCGGACGGCTCGGGCTTCTTGCCCAGCTTGTGCAGCGCGGCGGAGGACTGGACGTTGATCAGCGAGATGCTGTGGCCGAGCACGTCGTGCAGCTCGCGGGCGATCCGCAGCCGCTCCTCGGTGGCACTCTCCCGGGCCCGCGCCTCCTGCTCACGCTCGGCGGCCAGCGCCCGTTGCTCCACTTCGTGGAGATAGGCGGTACGGGTGCGCTGCGCGCGGCCGATGGCCACGAGGCTGATCAGCCATCCCGCCAGCATGAACAGGGACGTGTCGTCGATCTGGCGGTTGCCCCCGGTCTGGTGCGCCTCGCCGAAGCCGACGGCGAGCAGCGTGATCACACCGAGCGCGACCGCGGCGGTGAAGCGGCCCTCCGCGCTCGCGGTGTACAGCGCCAGCGCGAACGTGACCATCAGCGGGCCGTCGTATGCACTGAGCGGGTAGTAGACGGTCGAGACGGCCAGGGTGACGACGGCGACCGCGACGGGGTGGCGGCGCCGGAAGTGCAGCGCCCCGCAGCCCACACCGATGAGCGCCCAGCCGACCAGGGTGCTGCTCAGCGGCTCGTCCTCGTACTGCATGGCGACCACCGTCCAGGCGACCACGACCGCGGTGACGACGAGCGTCAGCGCGGTGTCGGTGGCCCGCGCGGACGGACGGCCGCCGGAGGCGCGGGAGGGGAGAGCCATGACGGAAGGATAGGCGTGCTCAGGGACGTGACAGCTCCTGCCGGCGTGCAGTCGCCACGCCGGCGGCGCCCGGCGTGCATGTCGGCGATGTCGTCTGCCAGGACGTTGTCAGGGTGTCGCCGCGAACGCGTCGATTCCCGTGAGTCGGCCGAGAGCCTCCACAGCCGCGCCGCCTGCGCGGGGTCGATCGCGTAGGCGCGTACCCCACGGGTGAGCTCTCCCACGTGATCGTCCTCGTCCGAGGGCTCAGCGATGTCACAGTCCTCGCAGTAGACGCCGCCCACGCCTGCCGGCTGCGGGGAGGTTGCGGCCCACACCTGCGTCGCCGCGCCCTGCCTCCTGGGCCGCCGAGCGCCGCCGGGCGGGCACGACGACGCGGGCGCCGGCGCCGGCGAGCGCCCGCGCCGTCTCCAGCCCGAGGCCCGAGTAGCCGCCGGTGACGATCGCGAACTTTCCGGTGAGGTCGACTCCCCGTACGACCTCCAGCGTGGTGCTCAGGGCTCCGAAGCCCGAACCGATCTTGTGCTGAGGAGTGGTCATGCTTCGACGCCACGGATTGAAGTGCGCTCGAAGGCAAGCCACGGCCGTGCCGCTGCGGGTTCCTCCGGATCCCCGCCGGCCCCGGCGCCCGCTCGGAATCCGGGGGCGGGGTCCGTGGGTCCGCCTTGACACGAAAATCGAACATCCATTCTTATGGAGCTCCGGCCCTTGGAACTCCGGGGTTTGTCGCCGAGTTTTCCACAGGCTGGACGGACGTCGGGGCGCATTGTCAGTGGCAGGGGTTAGCGTCTTTGACGTGAAGCGATCGACTCAAGCAACCCGGGTGGAACCCATGGCAGGAACCGACCGCGAGAAGGCGCTCGACGCCGCGCTCGCACAGATTGAACGGCAGTTCGGCAAGGGCGCAGTGATGCGCCTGGGCGAGCGGCCGAACGAGCCCATCGAGGTCATCCCCACAGGGTCGACCGCGCTCGACGTCGCCCTCGGCGTCGGCGGCCTGCCGCGAGGCCGTGTGGTGGAGGTGTACGGACCCGAGTCCTCCGGTAAGACGACCCTGACCCTGCACGCCGTGGCCAATGCGCAGAAGGCCGGCGGCCAGGTTGCCTTCGTGGACGCCGAGCACGCCCTCGACCCCGAGTACGCGAAGAAGCTCGGCGTCGACATCGACAACCTGATCCTGTCCCAGCCCGACAACGGCGAGCAGGCGCTCGAGATCGTGGACATGCTCGTCCGCTCCGGCGCCCTCGACCTGATCGTCATCGACTCCGTCGCCGCGCTCGTGCCGAGGGCGGAGATCGAGGGCGAGATGGGTGACTCGCACGTGGGTCTCCAGGCCCGGCTGATGAGCCAGGCGCTGCGGAAGATCACCAGCGCGCTCAACCAGTCCAAGACCACCGCGATCTTCATCAACCAGCTCCGCGAGAAGATCGGCGTGATGTTCGGCTCGCCGGAGACCACGACCGGTGGCCGCGCGCTGAAGTTCTACGCCTCGGTGCGTATCGACATCCGTCGTATCGAGACCCTCAAGGACGGCACGGACGCGGTCGGCAACCGCACCCGCTGCAAGGTCGTGAAGAACAAGGTGGCGCCGCCCTTCAAGCAGGCCGAGTTCGACATCCTGTACGGCCAGGGCATCAGCCGCGAAGGCGGCCTCATCGACATGGGCGTGGAGCATGGCTTCGTCCGCAAGGCGGGCGCCTGGTACACGTACGAGGGCGACCAGCTCGGCCAGGGCAAGGAGAACGCGCGGAACTTCCTGAAGGACAACCCCGACCTGGCCAACGAGATCGAGAAGAAGATCAAGGAGAAGCTGGGCGTCGGTGTCCGCCCGGAGGCTCCGCCGGCGGAGCCGGGCGCGGACGCGGCGAGCGCTGCGGCCTCCGGCGATGAGCCCGCGAAGTCGGTGCCCGCACCTGCCGCGAAGGCCACCAAGGCCACCAAGGCGGCGGCCTCGGCCAAGAGCTGAGCCGACTCGTGACCCGGCGCACCGAATGGCCGGGCGACAGCCCCGACTCGTCGAGGGCCGAGAAGGAGCTGTCGCCCAGGGATCCGGCTGAGCGGGCGCGGGCGATCTGCCTGCGCCTGCTCACCGGAACCCCGCGCACGCGGAATCAGCTTCGCGATGCGCTGCACAAGCGGGACATCCCGGAGGATGTCGCCGATGAGGTCCTGTCCCGTTTCGAGGACGTGGGCCTCATCGACGACGCGGCGTTCGCGGACGCCTGGGTGGAGTCCCGGCACCACGGGCGGGGCCTGGCCCGTCGCGCTCTCGCACGCGAGCTGCGCACCAAGGGCGTCGACTCGGCACTGATCGACGAGGCGGTCGGTCAGCTCGACGCGGACCAGGAGGAGGCGACGGCCCGCGAGCTGGTCGACCGCAAGCTTCGGACCACCCGCGGTCTCGACCGGGACCGCAGGCTGCGCCGTCTTGCGGGCATGCTCGCCCGCAAGGGATACCCGGAGGGCATGGCCCTGCGGGTGG
This sequence comes from Streptomyces sp. NPDC002133, assembly GCF_040296405.1. Classification (NCBI taxonomy): domain Bacteria; kingdom Bacillati; phylum Actinomycetota; class Actinomycetes; order Kitasatosporales; family Streptomycetaceae; genus Streptomyces; species Streptomyces sp. NPDC002133. Next base: position 38,648 of record NZ_JBEOXF010000018.1, read on the forward strand.
TCCGCCAGGCCCTGGAGGAAGAGGGCGAGGACACCGAGGGCTTGGGCGAGGGCGGCCTGGACGACGGCCTGTACTGACGCGGTGCCCTGCTCTTGAGGGCTCCGCCCTGGGCCCCTGACGGTACGCCCGGTACCGTCCGTGGGTCCTGGTCCTGGGGTGTCCGCCCTCAACCCGGACGGGGCGCGACGCGTGACGGGCACCGGCGCCGGGTGTCCGTCCTCACATGCCGGACGGGCTCATGAGGACCTACGCCGTTGCTCTTGGCACCCGCACGGGGAGGCCCTCCGTGCGCCATGCCTGGAAGCCGCCCACCAGATCGGTTGCCCGGTGCAGCCCCAGCTGCTTCAGCGAGGCGGCCGCGAGCGACGAGGCGTATCCCTCGTTGCAGATCACCACGATGTGCAGGTCGTGGCTCGTGGCCTCGGGCGCGCGGTGGCTGCCCTGAGGGTCCAGCCGCCACTCCAGCTCATTGCGCTCCACCACCAGCGCACCGGGGATCAGCCCGTCCCGGTCGCGCAGCGCGGCATAGCGGATGTCCACCAGCAGCGCCCCGCTCGCCGCGGCATCGAAGGCCTCGCGGGGACCGACCCGGTCCAGGCCCTCGCGGACCTGCTCCAGCAACGCGTCGATGCCCACACGATGTTCGCTCACTGCCAGTCCTCCGGACGCTCGACCTGCTCAAGACGGAGCACCGCTCCGGACCGGCTGAAGCGCCGGATCAGCGGCAGCGGCGGATAGTACGCATGGACCGAGATCGCGTGCTCGGTCGCCGACTCGTTCAGTACCTCGTGCACATGGTGCTGCCCGAACGCCCGGCCCTGGCCCGCGCCCAACCGCCGCTCGCGGTCGACTCCTTCGGCCAGCTCCAGGGTCTTCCAGCCGTCGGCCGGGAGCCGCACCGCGAGCGAGTTCTCCTTCAGCTCGCCGGAGGACGTGGCGAACGCGCCGGCCGACTCGGCGTGGTCGTGCCAGCCCGTTCCGGTGCCCGGAGGCCAGCTGATGAGCCAGGCCTCGCTGCCGCCCGGCCCTTCGAGCCGCACCCAGGTGCGGCCCTCCGGATCGAGCGGAAGGGACCCGGTGAGTTCGGGGTCGGCGGCGGTGCGCCGGACGAAGTCGAGAAGGTCGGCCGCGGTGGGGACGGCGGCTTCCGTACGTACGGGGACAGACTGAGGCACAAGAACCGTCCTGGGAGTTCGCTGAGGTGCACGCGGCCCGGCGTACGGAGAAAAACGGCGTATCGAGTACGAAGGCGTACGAAGCGCCGGTTGGACGAGCGCGGCCGCGCGGAGGAGGGGAAGGCGAATTCAGCAGGACGGACGACACACGCAGCCCGCATAGCGGAGCAGGTCCATATGAACCCTCCGCCACAGGCGCACATCGATGTCGGCCACGATCCGGAGTACACCATGTGCGCCCATGTCGGTCAATTGATGTCCGCAGTGCGGTCAGCACCGACCGGCGAGGAGTCGGGAGCGCCCCCGCGCGCCGCGTCCGCCGCCGCGTACAGCTCGGCAGGGCGCACCCCGCCGAAGGCCGCCACGAGATGCCCGTCGGGCCGTACCAGCAGCACCGTGTGCGCCGAAGCCCCGGGATAGCCCTCGGTGACCAGCAGTTCGGCCTGCACCGGCAGCGTCTCGACGGCCGAGGCCAGCCGCGGCATCACACCTGCGCTCACCCAGTGCCGCCGGTCCCACACCCCCGTGCCGGGTGCCACCAGCACCACCAGCAGCCGGCCCAGACCCAGCCGGTCCCACAGCCGCACGGTCGTGCCGTCCGGTGCCATGACCCGTACGTCGTCCACCGGTGCTCCGAACGGGGTGCCGACCGCGGTGTGCGCGTCGGTGTGTTGCGGTGCGAGGGGGGAGTGCTGGTACGAGGGTGGCGCGCCCAGCGGCCCCAGCCCCAGATGCCCGTCGGTCAGCAGAGTGTCGTGCCCGCGCCCTGCACCCGGCAGATAGGTCCGCAGTCCTCCGCTGCCCCGCAGTATCGGCAGCGACTGGTCGGCGGCGCGCAGCCGCGCGGCGACGGCGGTGCGCCGTTCCGCCTGATAGCTGTCGAGCAGCGTCTCCGAAGCGCCGTGGTGCCAGGCGTGCGCCAGCTTCCAGGCCAGGTTGTCGGCGTCGCGCAGCCCTTCGTCGAGGCCCTGCGTACCGACCGCGCCGAGGAGATGGGCCGCGTCCCCTGCGAGAAAGGCCCGGTCGACGCGCCAGCGCCGGGCGAGCCGGTGGTGCAGGGTGTAGACGCCCGTGTCGATGAGCTCGTACTGCGGGGGCCCTTCGCACCAGCCGGACAGGGTGTCCCGCACCCGTGACACCAGCGCGTCCGGTGTCACCAGCTCGCCGCGGGCGGGCAGCAGCCAGTCGAGCCGCCAGGCGCCTTCCACCAGCGGACGCGCGGTCACCTCCTCGCCGCCCGAGCGCCACGGCGGCAGCCGGTGCAGCACCGCTTCGTCAGGCCACGGCAGCTCGGCGCGGAGAGCGGCCACGGCATGCCGCTCCACGGCGGTACGGCCGGGGAACCGGACGCCGAGCAGCTTGCGCACCGTCGACCGTGCCCCGTCGCAGCCGACCAGATAGCTCCCGCGCCACCAGGTCGCCTCGGGCTCGCGGGTGTGCGCGGTGACTCCACCGTTGTCCTGCTCCAGTGTGTCGAGACGGCTGTGGGCGACGACCCGCACCAGTTCGGCATCCGCGACGGCGTCCCGCAGCCCGCGCATCAGAGCATGCTGCGGGATGTGCACCGGCGCCGGGAGGGCATCCCCGCCGAGCTCCAGCACGCGCATCTCCTGCTTGCGCCGGAGCGATCGCCAGCCGACCCATCGGGCGCCCTCGTCACGGACCGTGGCGCAGCCGAGCCGCTCCATCAGAGCCGCGGTGTCGGCACGCAGCACGACCGTACGGGCCGGACGCGGCTCGTCCTTGCCCGCCCCCTCGTCCAGGACGACGGAGGGAACGCCCTGTACGGACAGAGCGAGCGACAGCGCCAGCCCGACGGGGCCGACGCCGACGACGATCACCGGGTCCACGGCGCTGCTCCTGAGGCCCGCGGGGACAGAGGGAACAGTGGGGATGGGCTGGCCGAAGCCCGGTGCGCGATCACAGAACGTATGCAACCCACTGCCGGTGCCCCCGTCAAGCGCCACCGGAGCGCGGCGAGGGGCGGCGGCCCTGCGGCCACCGCCCCTCGCACAGTCAATCCTTGACGACTGCTCAGACCGCCCGGCCGTCGTCGATGTGGATCGTCGGGGGGCCGATGGTCTCCAGCCCACCGCCGGGGCCGGCGTGCACCACGGCGCCCGTGCTCTTTTTGCCACGCCGCAGCTTGCGCTCCAGCCAGCTCGCGGCCGAGGTGAGCACGAAGTTCAGAGCCACGAAGATCACGGCGACGACGGTGAAGCTGGCAATGGTGTTCGCACCGTAGTTGGCGCTCATCGGGCGGACCGAGGACAGCAGTTCGCTGAAGGTGAGCATCGCGCCGCCGAGGGCGGTGTCCTTCACGATGACCACCATCTGGCTGACGATCGCCGGGAGCATCGCGGTCACCGACTGCGGCAGCAGCACGTACCGCATCGTCTGGCCCTTGCGCATACCGATCGCCTTGGCGGCGTCCGTCTGCCCCTGGGGCAGGGACAGGATGCCGGCCCGGACGATCTCCGCAAGCACCGAGGCGTTGTAGAGCACCAGGCCGGTGACCACCGCGTACAGCGGACGGACTTCGCTGTCGATGTCGGTGAAGTCGACGTACGCCTGGTTGGCGAACAGCATGAGGATCAGCACGGGGATGGCGCGGAAGAACTCCACGACCGTGCCGGCGACACCGCGGACCCACCGGTGGTCGGAGAGCCGGGCGATGCCGAAAACCGCACCGAGCGGCAGCGCGATGACGAGCGAGAGGCTCGCGGCGAGGAGGGTGTTCTGCAGGCCGGGCCAGATGTACGTCGTGTACGGCTGGGAGCTCGTGAAGAACGGCTCCCACTTGACCCAGTCGAGCTGGCCCTTGGAGTTGAGGCTGTCGTACACCCACCACAGGACGGCCGCGAGACCGACCGTGAACAGCACCGTGTAGAGGATGTTGCGCCGCTTGGCGCGTGGCCCCTGGGCGTCGTAGAGAACGGAACTCATCGCTTCACCGCCACCTTCTTGCTCACCCAGCCGAGAACGAGTCCGGTCGGCAGCGTGAGGCAGATGAACCCGAACGCGAATACGGCGACGATCGGCAGGAGTGCGGCGTAGGTCTCGATCCACTCCTTCATCAGCAACGCGGCCTCGGCGACGCCGATGGCCGACGCCACGGTCGTGTTCTTGGTCAGTGCGATCAGCACGTTCGCCAGCGGATTGACGACCGAACGGAAGGCCTGCGGAAGGATGACGAGCCGCAATACCTGGACGAAGCTGAGGCCCAGGGCACGCGCCGCCTCCGCCTGTCCCACGGGCACGGTGTTGATGCCGGACCGCAGTGCCTCGCACACGAAGGCAGCCGTGTAGGCGATCAGACCGAGCACGGCGAGCCTGAAGTTGATCACCGTGAAGTCGTCTCCCCCGCCGAGCGTGACACCCAGCGTCGAGAAGAGGCCCAGCGACGTGAAGACGATGACGACGGTGAGCGGGATGTTGCGCACCACGTTCACGTAGGCGGTACCGAAGCCCCGCATCAGCGGGATCGGGCTGACCCGCATGCCGGCCAGCAGTGTTCCCCATATCAGGGAGCCGAGGGCCGAGTAGACGGTGAGCTTCACCGTCACCCAGAAGGCCCCCAGTAGCTCGTTCACATCAAGAAAGTCGAACACGATCTCCCGCGCTTCCGCGTATGCGTGTGGGAAGGGCTCGGCGCGCGCCGCCGCCGTCAGCGGCGGCGCGCCTCGTCAGCCCCGCAGGTCACTTGACGATGTTGCCGATCTTCGGCGCGGGCTCGCTCTTGTAGCCGGCCGGGCCGAAGTTGGCGTCCACGGCCTTCTGCCAGGAGCCGTCGGAAACCATCTTCTCCAGCGCCTTGTTGATCTTGTCCTTGAGCTCGGCGTCGCCCTTCTTCAGGCCGATGCCGTAGTTCTCGTTGCTCAGCTTGAGGCCGGCGAGCTTGAACTTGCCCTTGTGCGCCTCCTGCGCGGCGTAGCCGGCGAGGATGGAGTCGTCCGTGGTCAGCGCGTCGACGGTCTTGTTCTCCAGGCCGGTCAGGCACTCGGAGTAGCCGCCGAACTCCAGCAGCTGCGCCTTCGGGGCGAGCGTGTCATGGACGTTCTGCGCCGAGGTCGAGCCGGCGACCGAGCAGAGCTTCTTCTTGTTCAGGTCCTCGGCCTTGGTGATGGAGTTGTCGTCGGCGCGGACCAGGAGGTCCTGGTGGGCCAGCAGGTACGGACCCGCGAAGTCGACCTTCGCCAGACGCTTGTCGTTGATCGAGTAGGAGGCGGCGATGAACTTGACGTCGCCGCGCTCGATCGCCGTCTCACGGTCTGCGCTCTTCGTCTCCTTGAAGACGATGTCGCCCTCTTCGTAGCCGAGCTCCTTGGCGACGTACTTGGCGACGTCGACGTCGAAGCCGGTGTACTTGCCGTCCGGGGTCTTGAGGCCGATGCCCGGCTGGTCGATCTTGATGCCGATCGTGATCTTGTCGCCGCCACCAGCGGAACCGCTGCCGGCGGCGTCGTCCTTCTTGCCGGAGCCACAGGCGGTGACGGTCAGGGCGAGCGCGACGGCGGCGGCTGCTGCGGCGGAGGCCTTGCGGAGCTTCATGGTGAACTTCCCTTGGTTAGGCGTGATGTGGGCGATCAGCGGAACCCTGTCCAGGGCCAACGATGCCCAGGACCGGCCGGGTTCAAATGGCCCGGTTCAGTGGTGCAGGATCTTCGACAGGAAGTCCTTCGCCCGGTCGCTGCGCGGGTTGCTGAAGAACTGGTCGGGCGTGGCCTCTTCGACGATCTTGCCGTCCGCCATGAACACGACCCGGTTGGCGGCCGACCGCGCGAAGCCCATCTCGTGCGTGACGACCACCATGGTCATGCCGTCACGAGCCAGTTGCTGCATGACCTCGAGCACCTCGTTGATCATCTCGGGGTCGAGGGCGGAGGTGGGCTCGTCGAAGAGCATCACCTTCGGACCCATTGCCAACGCCCGGGCGATCGCGACGCGTTGCTGCTGACCGCCGGAGAGCTGCGCCGGGTACTTGTCGGCCTGGGAGCCGACACCCACCCGGTCGAGCAGCGCGCGCGCCTTCTCCTCGGCGGCCTTCTTGTCCGTCCTCCGGACCTTGAGCTGGCCCAGCATGACATTCTCCAGCACGGTCTTGTGCGCGAAGAGGTTGAACGACTGGAAGACCATGCCCACATCGGCACGCAGCCGGGCGAGCTCCCTGCCCTCCTGGGGCAGCGGCTTGCCGTCGATCGTGATGACGCCGGAGTCGATCGTCTCCAGCCGGTTGATGGTGCGGCACAGCGTGGACTTGCCGGACCCGGAAGGCCCGATCACGACGACGACCTCGCCGCGCGCGATGGTCAGGTCGATGTCCTGGAGCACATGCAGCGCGCCGAAGTGCTTGTTGACGTTGTTCAGTACGACCAGGTCGGCCGCCGCCGGTACGGCATCCTCCGCGCCCTTGGTCACTGATACTCCGCTCATCGGCTTCTTGCTCCGTCCTCCTCGGTTGGGAGGACCCTAAGCACGCATTGCGATCAGCGTCAGTACATCTGAGCGGAAATTGAGCATAACGATACGGCTGCAACCGGACACTCTGGGTGAACGGGGCGGTGGTTGCCGTACCGGGTGGGTAACGGAAACCCGGGTGTAACGGGATGCCTCTTGACTGACCGGGCGGCCATCGGCGTTCATGCCCTGTACACACGCAAGAGCTACGACCGCCAGAGCCACGCCGGAGGGGGGCCATGAGACTGCTGCTCGTCGAGGACGACGACCATGTCGCCGCCGCTCTGTCCGCGGTGCTCGCCAGGCACGGCTTCTCCGTGACGCACGCCCGCAACGGCGAGGAGGCGCTGCAGGCCGTGCTGCCGACGGCCTCAGAGGGCAAGCCGCCGTTCGGTGTCGTCCTGCTCGACCTCGGGCTGCCCGACCAGGACGGCTACCAGGTCTGCGGAAAGATACGGAAGCTCACCTCGACCCCGGTGATCATGGTCACCGCGCGCGCGGACGTGCGGTCGCGGATCCACGGCCTGAACCTCGGCGCCGACGACTACGTGGTCAAGCCGTACGACACGGGCGAGCTGCTCGCCCGCATCCACGCCGTCAGCCGGCGCACCGCGCCCGGTGAGGACGCGGCTCCGGCCGCCGAGAGCGCCCTCAGGCTCGGTTCCGTCACCGTCGAGCTCGCCACCCGCCGCGTCAGCGTCGACGGTGAGGCCGTCCAGCTGACCCGCAAGGAGTTCGACCTGCTCGCGCTGCTCGCCCAGCGCCCCGGTGTGGTCTTCCGCCGGGAGCAGATCATCAGTGAGGTGTGGCGCACGAGCTGGGAGGGCACCGGCCGGACGCTCGAGGTGCATGTCGCCTCGCTGCGCTCCAAGCTCCGTATGCCCGCCCTGATAGAGACCGTGCGCGGCGTCGGCTACCGCCTGGTCGCGCCCGCCGCGTAAGGGCGGCCGCTTCCGTTGAGTACCCGTCTCCTTCCGCTCCTCATCGTCCTCATGGCGGGCGTGCTGCTCGCGCTCGGCTTCCCGCTCGCCGTGAGTCTTGCCGCCGCCGAGCAACAGGGCGTCGTCGTCGACCGGCTGGACGACACCGCTCGCTTCGCGGCGCAGGCCCAGTTCGTCACCGACGGGATCTCCGGCCAGAACGAACGCCGCGAAATGCTCGAGGAGGAGCTGAGCCGCTACCACGACGTGTACGGGATGCGGACGGGCGTCTTCTACCGCAGCGACGCGGCCATGGCCCGCGCGCCCGAGTACTGGGATCTCCCGCAGGAGGGCGAGGGCCGCCGGGCCTTCCAGGAGTCGCTGCTGGGGCGCCGCAGCCACGACCCGCCCCAGGTGTGGCCCTGGCAGGAGGGCGCCAGGCTCGTCGTCGCCTCACCTGTGGTACGGGACGGTGACGTAGTCGCGGTCGTCGTCACGGACTCGCCCACCGGCCAGCTGCGTTCACGGATCCTCTCCGGCTGGCTGCTCATCGCCGCCGGAGAGTCCGCGGCGATGTTCCTCGCCCTCGGCGCCGCGGTGCGGCTCACCGGCTGGGTGCTGCGGCCCGTGCGCGTCCTGGACGCCGCCACGCACGACATCGCGACCGGCCGGCTGAACTCGCGCGTCGCCGCCGCCGGCGGGCCGCCCGAACTGCGCAGACTGGCCCGTTCGTTCAACGAGATGGCCGACAACGTCGAAGAGGTGCTGGAACAGCAGCGCGCCTTCGTCGCCGACGCCTCCCACCAGTTGCGCAACCCGCTCGCGGCCCTGCTGCTGAGGATCGAGCTCCTCGCGCTGGAACTCCCCGAGGCGAACGAGGAGATCGCCTCCGTGCGCACCGAGGGCAAGCGCCTCGCCCAGGTCCTCGACGATCTGCTGGACCTGGCGCTGGCCGAGCACGCGTCCGCGGACCTCCGGCTGACCGACGTCGGTGAACTGGCCGCCGAGCGGGTCGCGGCGTGGCGACCGCTCGCCGACGAGAAGGGCGTCCTGCTCACCGGCGAGAACCCGGCGGTGACCGCGTGGGCGGATCCCATAGCGCTCTCCAGCGCGCTCGACGCCGTGATCGACAACGCGCTGAAGTTCACGCCCCGGGGGAAGGAGGTCACCGTTGCGGTCTCGGCGGACGGCGAGAGCTCCACGATCGTGATCACCGACCGTGGCCCGGGGCTGACCGACGAGGAGCTCGACCGGGTCGGCGACCGGTTCTGGCGCAGCACCCGTCATCAGAACGTGAAGGGCTCCGGCCTCGGCCTCTCGATCACCCGCGCGCTGCTCTCGGCGGCCGGCGGCTCGATCTCGTTCGCGCACGCCGAGCCGCACGGCCTGCGCGTGACGCTCACGCTCCCGCGTACGTCGCCGACGGGGCGTGTTCCGGCGGATCCCGCGGAGGCACCCGCGGTGTGACCGGGACCGGGCCCCGCGGCGTGACCCGTTCCTACGGGGTGGGGCGGGCGGTCAGTCGGTCACAGGCCGGTCCCGCGGCCTGACGGGGCGGCCTGCGGCCGGGCGGGTCCAGCCGGGCCGCCGCGAGGCCGAGGTTTACGGCTTGGCCGAGCGGTAGTACCGCCGCGCGCCCTCGTGGAGCGGCAGTGGGTCGGTGTAGATCGCCGTCCGCAGATCCACCAACTGCGCCGGGTGCACCTCGTGCCCGATCCGGTCCCGGCTGTTGATCACGGTGCGGGTCACGCGCTCGATCAGCTCGGAATCCGCTCCGGTCGTGGTGACCAGCAGATTCGTGACGGCAACGGTCTCCACCGGAGCGGTGGCACCCGTGATGCTCGGGTAGGCGTCGGCGGGCACCACTGCCGAGCGGTAGTAGCGCGTCGTCGCACCCGCCTTGTGGAGCCGGTCGATCAGGTCCTCGCCCAGCGGGACCAGCCGGACGGGAAAGCGCTCGGACAGCGTCTGTACGGCACTGGTCGGGAGCCCGCCCGACCAGAAGAAGGCGTCCAGCTCGCCCTGCTCCAGCAACTCCGGCATGGTGTCGATGCCGGCGGCGACCGGAGTGACGTCCTTCGCGGGGTTCAGTTTCGCCGCTTTCAGCACCCGCTCGGCGATGAGCCGGACACCCGATCCGGCCTGACCGACGCCCACCCGCTTGCCGCGCAGGTCGGCCGGCGTCCGCGCCAGCGAGCTCTGCGGGACCACGAGCTGCACGTAGTCGTCGTACAGCCGGGCACAGCCTCGCAGCCGGTCCGCGCCGAGCCTGCCGTCACGCCGGTACTTCGCCACGGCGTCGGCGGTGGCGATGGTGAAGTCGGCCTCGCCGCTCGCCACCCGGGCGAGATTCTGCTGAGAGCCCTCGCTGGTCCGCAGATCTATCGAGACCCGGGGCAGATCGCGCGCGAGCGCGTCCTTCAGGAGCTCGCCGTATCGCTGGTACACGCCGCTCTTCACCCCCGTACTGAAGGTGAGCTTCCCGCTCGGAGTGCTCTCCCCGACGGGCAGCAGCCACCACAGCAGCAGCCCGCACACCACGGCCAGCACCGCGGACCCCTGGAGGGCGCGGCGTCGGCGTCGGGTGAGGCGGGGGAGTGCAGGGGGCATGGCCGCGATCCTGCCAGCTCGCTCCCCGTGAAGGCCAGGCCCACCTGCGGACCGTGCGGTCCCACGCTCAACGTCGCACTCCGCGTCGTTCTCGTCGTGTACGTGAACGCCCGTAGAACTCCACACGCGAGGGCAGACACGGCAGGACACGGAGAGGCCCGGATGTGAGAAGACCGACATGGCGACCGACCGTGGCCGCGATGGCCACCGCCCGCCTGGTGGTCTTCGGCGACGGGGGACGCATGCGGACGAGCCGGGGGCCTCGGCCACGGAAGCGGTCGCCGAGGCCCCCGGCCCACGGCAGCTTCCGGCTGATCAAGGGCACGCCGAGTACGCAGGAGATCGTGCTGCCGGAGGGCTGAGCGCTGGCGCTGGGCGCCCACCACCGGGTGGCGAGCGAGCGGTCGCCTCGTAGGACCCGCGAACACCGTGCGGCGCCGCACGCTGTCCGTGCGGGTGCGGCGCCGCTCCGGTGCCGGGAGGTGGTCAGGAGCGGTAGGGGTTGCGCAGGTAAGTGCGGTCCAGGCTGCCGGTGTTGGTGAAGTACCGCGAGACGAGGAGCGCCGGGTCGGTGACGATCGCGCCGGGCTGGAGCGCGCTGCCGTCGTTCGAGTCGTCCCAGGCCCAGGGGGCGTGCGCCGCGTTGTCCCTGCCGTTGTCGCCCCGGAAGGCGCCCCACGAGGCGTACGTCTCCGCGTTGTTGCGCCGCTCCCAGAGGCCCCCGCCGGCCGTGATGTCGACGAGCTGGTACGTCGCGTTGCGGTCGTTCCCGTCGCTCGGCACCGATCCCGCGCCGCGGCTTGGCCGGTAGACGATCCCGTCGCCGCCCGGGAACTCCGCGCCGTCCCAGGCGTACGCGCCGTGGCTTCGGGCCTCCTGGAAGCTGGTCGGGTGGCCCGCTCCCTCGAAGTCCTGCATGACGACGGTGCCGTCGATGTTCTCCTGGCCGGCGGTGAAGGGGCTTCCCGGCGGGGTGTAGGAGTAGAAGTTGTCGTGGGCCAGGGTGACCACGGCCTCCAGGCTCCCGTAGGTGCTGCCGTCCTTGCGGATCACCTCCAGCTGCCCCTCCATGTCGTTCTCGTGCGAGAACCAGTTGAGGGGATGGTCCTTCCAGTCCCTCGGGTGGAAGAAGGCGTAGGTCAGATACCAGTGCGTGCCGGTCTCGGCGACGGAGTAGTACACGGTGCCGGTCAGCCGGCCGGCGTTCGCGTCGAGCTCCTCCCAGTTGTCGAGGGTGTTCCAGTCGCCGTCGTAGTCGACCGGGGCGAGGTAGTCGGCCGTGTAGTACGCGGACGAGGAGTCCTGGTAGTGGATCGGGGCCCAGCGGTGGGCGAGTTCGGGATCGGCGGGGGCGGCATGGGCGGGGCCGGGGGCGACCAGAAGGGCGGCGACGGCGAGGGCGGCTGCGGGCAGTGCGGTGAGAGCGGAACTCCACCGTGACATGAGCACCTCCAGTGCGGGGATCGCCCACATGCTGGAGGTGCGACGGCGGCCCTGGGGCCCTTTCCCACGGGAGTTCACCAGCCTCTCGCCCGGCACGGGACGAGTGGTGGTTGATCGTTCACCGACGGGTCGGCGCCGCTGTCCGCGTGGTGACTCAGGCCTTCCGGGACGGTCCCTGCGCCGGTCGCCTCCGGTCGCACGATGGACCGTCGCAGCGAAGACTGGGCCTGTACGGGCAGTTCGACGACGGCAGACGGTGCACGCGGTCGAGTGAAGCCCGCGGTGGGCCGCGCCGGATCGGGTGGTTACTGTGACGACTTCGCCCTTCGGGTCAGGCGACCCGTTCTCCGACCTCTTCAACCGCTTCTTCGGTATGAGCCCCGGGGCCTCCCCGCCCGCCGTGCAACGGGTGCCCATCGGCCGCCTGCTCAGCGACTCCTCGCACGAACTGCTGGCAGCCGCAGGGGGCCGCGCGGCGGAGGACGGCTGCGACCTGGACACCGTCCATCTGCTGTGGGCCGCCACGCAGATACCGTCCGCTCGCCATGTGCTGGAACAGGTCGGTGCCGATCCGGACAAGCTGGGGGAGGACCTGCAGGAGCAACTGCCCTCCGGCACCGGGTCCGGGGATCCCGCACTCACGCCTGCCGCGAAGCGGGCCCTGCTCGCTGCCCACGCTCGCTCCCAGGCGGCGGGCGCCTCGTACATCGGGCCGGAGCACATCCTCGCCGCACTGCTGGAGGACCCGCGCTCCGAGGCCGCACGGGCGCTGCGTTCCGAAGGAGCCTCGGTCGGCGCGCTGCGGGACGGCACGGGAGGGCAGCGGGCGGCCGGGGGCGGTCACAGCGACACCCCCACGCTCGACGAGTTCGGCCGCGATCTCACCGAGGAGGCCCGCAGCGGCCGGCTCGACCCGGTCGTCGGCCGCGCCGAGGAGATCGAGCAGACCGTGGAGGTCCTCTCCCGCAAGTCGAAGAACAATCCCGTGCTGATCGGCGATCCCGGCGTCGGCAAGACCGCCATCGTCGAGGGCCTGGCGCAGCGGATCGTCTCCGGTGACGTGCCCAAGGCGCTGCAGGGCCGGCGGGTCGTGGGCCTCGACATGGCAGGACTCGTAGCCGGGTCCCGGTACCGCGGCGACTTCGAGGAACGGCTGAAGAAGGTGATCGACGAGGTCACTGCGGCGGAGAAGAACGTCATCCTTTTCATCGACGAGGTGCACACGGTCGTCGGCGCCGGGAGCGGTGGCGAGGGGGCCATGGACGCCGGCAACATCCTCAAGCCCGCCCTCGCCCGCGGAGACCTCAGTCTCGTCGGGGCGACCACGATCGACGAGTACCGCAAGAACATCGAGAAGGACGCCGCCCTGGAGCGCCGCTTCCAGCCCGTGATGGTGCCTGAGCCCACGGTGGACGAGACCATCGAGATCCTGCACGGACTGCGCGACTCCTACGAGGCCCACCACCAGGTGCGCATCACCGACGAGGCCATCGATGCGGCGGCCGCGCTCTCCGACCGGTACATCACCGACCGCTTCCTGCCCGACAAGGCCATCGACCTCGTCGACCAGGCCGGGGCGCGGGTGGCGCTGCGCGGGACAGGCGGCGGCAGCACCGAGGCGGGCGACCTCCGGGAACGCCTCACCAAGCTCAACCGGGAGAAGGACGAGGCGGTCAGCAACGAGGACTTCGAGCGAGCGGCCGAGCTCAAGCGGAGCATCCAGGAGGCGGAGCGCCGGCTCGCCGATCTCGGCGAGGAGCGGGAGCAGGTCGGCGCCGTCACCGCCGAGGACATCGCCGAGGTCCTCTCCCGGCGCACCGGCATTCCCGTCTCGCAGCTCACCGAGACCGAGCGCGAACGTCTGCTGAAGCTCGAGGAGGCCCTGCACAAGCGCGTGATCGGCCAGGACGAGGCGGTCACCGCCGTCGCCCAGGCGGTACGCCGCGGGCGTGCGGGCATGGGCGACCCCGGTCGTCCCACCGGCAGCTTCCTCTTCCTCGGCCCCACCGGTGTCGGCAAGACCGAGCTCGCCAAGGCGCTCGCGGAGCTGATGTTCGGCGAGGAGGACCGGATGGTCCGCTTCGACATGAGTGAGTTCCAGGAGAAGCACACGGTCTCCCGGCTCGTCGGGTCCCCTCCCGGGTACGTCGGCTACGAGGAGGCCGGGCAGCTCACCGAGGCGGTACGCCGCAAGCCCTACAGCGTCCTGCTCTTCGACGAGGTCGAGAAGGCGCACCCGGACGTATTCAACCTGCTGCTGCAGGTCCTGGACGACGGGCGGCTGACGGACGCGCAGGGCCGCACGGTCGACTTCCGCAACACCGTGGTGATCATGACCAGCAACATCGCGTCGAAGCACATCCTGGACCATGAGGGCTCGGTGGACGAGATCAGGGACGACCTCATGGCCGAGCTGCGGGCGCACTTCCGGCCCGAGTTCCTCAACAGGATCGACGAGATCGTCGTCTTCCACGCCCTGGCCCGGGCCGACCTGATCAGGATTGTCGACCTCCTGCTGGAACGCAGCCGTCGACGGCTGCACGCGCAGAAGATCGGTCTCGAGGTCACCGAGACGGCCAAGGAGTGGCTGGCCAACCGCGGCTACCAGCCCGAGTTCGGCGCCCGGCCGCTGCGCCGCACGATCCAGTCCGAGCTGGACAACCGGCTGTCGAACATGCTCCTCGACGGGACCCTCAACCCCGGCGACACGGTCGTCTGCGACATCCGGGACGGCCAGCTCACCTGCTCCATCGCGGGCCCGGAAAGCTCGGGCGAGGAACCCGCGACCGCGGAGGCCTGATCCGGACCCCGGCCGCCCCGATCCCGCCGACCGGCTCGGGGGAAGAGCTGCCCCGGCGCCCCTTTACCCTGGAGGAATGACCAGCAGCGACCGGAGCGAAGCAGTGGACGTCAAGGGAACATACGAGGTGCGCACCTACGGGTGCCAGATGAACGTCCACGACTCCGAGCGGCTGTCGGGCCTGCTGGAGGACGCAGGATATGTGCGTGCGCCCGAAGGCACCGGCGAGGGCGAGGCGGACGTCATCGTCTTCAACACCTGCGCGGTGCGGGAGAACGCCGACAACAGGCTGTACGGCAACCTCGGGCGGCTCGCCCCCATGAAGGCCGCCCGCCCCGGGATGCAGATCGCGGTCGGCGGCTGCCTGGCCCAGAAGGACCGCGACACCATCGTCAAGAAGGCGCCCTGGGTCGACGTCGTCTTCGGTACGCACAACATCGGCAAGCTGCCGGTGCTGCTGGAGCGTGCCCGCGTTCTCGAAGAGGCGCAGGTCGAGATCGCCGAGTCGCTGGAGGCGTTCCCCTCGACCCTGCCGACGCGCCGCGAGTCCGCCTACGCCGCCTGGGTCTCCATTTCCGTCGGCTGCAACAACACCTGCACGTTCTGCATCGTCCCCGCCCTGCGCGGCAAGGAGAAGGACCGCCGGCCCGGCGACATCCTGGCCGAGGTCGAGGCGCTCGTCGCCGAGGGCGTCTCCGAGATCACCCTGCTCGGCCAGAACGTCAACGCCTACGGCTCCGACATCGGTGACCGCGAGGCCTTCAGCAAGCTGCTGCGGGCCTGCGGGAAGGTCGAGGGCCTGGAGCGTGTCCGCTTCACCTCACCCCACCCGCGCGACTTCACGGACGACGTGATCGCGGCGATGGCGGAGACGCCGAACGTGATGCCACAGCTGCACATGCCCCTCCAGTCCGGCTCGGACACGGTGCTCAAGGCGATGCGCCGCTCGTACCGGCAGGACCGGTACCTCGGCATCATCGAGAAGGTCCGCGCTGCGATTCCGCACGCCGCGATCTCGACCGACGTCATCGTGGGCTTCCCCGGCGAGACCGAGGAGGACTTCGAGCAGACCCTTCACGTCGTGCGCGAGGCACGCTTCGCGCAGGCCTTCACCTTCCAGTACTCCAAGCGACCCGGGACCCCGGCCGCCGAGATGGAGGACCAGATTCCCAAGGAGGTCGTACAGGCGCGCTACGAGCGGCTGGTCGCTCTCCAGGAGGAGATCTCCTGGGAGGAGAACAAGAAGCAGGTCGGCCGGACCCTGGAGGTCATGGTGGCGGAGGGCGAGGGTCGCAAGGACGGCGCCACCCACCGTCTTTCGGGCCGTGCCCCGGACAACCGTCTGGTGCACTTCACGAAGCCCGAGGCCGAGGTGCGTCCGGGCGACGTCGTCACCGTCGGGATCACGTACGCGGCGCCCCACCACCTGCTGGCCGAGGGCCCGACGACGGGGGTACGGCGCACCCGCGCCGGCGACGCGTGGGAGAAGCGCAACGCGGCCCCGGACCGGCCGGCGGGCGTCATGCTGGGCATCCCGGCGATCGGCGTCCCGGCGCCGCTCTCGGCCGCGACGGGCGGCTGCTCGGCGGTCGGCTGACGGCGGCCACGCCCTGGGGCCCGTCCTGCGGGGCTCGCGGGTTCCGTGGCACGCGTTCCCCTGGAGTACGTCCGGGGAGGTACCCCCAGCCGCGTCGGCGTCGGTCACCGACTCCTCCCGTCGCCCTGCGGCACGGGTGGTATCCCACCGCGTCGATGTCCGCGTGTGCCTCGCGGCTGCTCGCACCGGACCCCGATCCCTTGTCCGGCCCGATCCACGGGACAGGTCCCCAGCCACTAGGCTGCGATCATGCTCGTCGCCGCCGCCGTCTGCCCCTGCCCTCCGCTCCTCGTGCCCGACGTGGCCGCCGGCGCCGCGCCCGAACTCGACGCAGCCAGGACCGCGTGCGCGGATGCGCTGAGCGTCCTCGCCGCGTCGCGCCCGGACCGGCTGGTCGTGGTCGGCCCCGCCGAGGTCGACGAGCCGTGGGTGTATCCGCAGGGTGCGCGCGGCTCCTTCAAGGGCTTCGGCGTCGATGTCGGAGTACGCCTCGGGGCACCGGGTGCCGCGGAGCCCGGCTCTGAGGGTCCCGGCTCCGCGGCGCCCGAGCGCGCGCTGCCCGCGTCGCTGGCCGTCGCAGCCTGGCTGCTCGAGCGGGTGCGGTGGGCCGACGCCCCGGTCGAGGGCCTCGGCGTCGACCAGAGGCTGGCGGCGGAGCGCTGCGCGGAGGCCGGCCGTGAGCTCGCCGCCCTGGCGCCGCGCGTCGCGCTGCTGGTCATGGGTGACGGCAGCGCCTGCCGGACGCTGAAGGCGCCCGGCTACCTGGACGAGCGGGCCGCCGCCTTCGATGCCGGAGTGGCCCGTGCCCTGGGCGCGGCGGACACCACGGCGCTCACGGCGCTGGACGCCTCGCTCGCCTACGAACTGAAGGTGGCAGGACGTGCCCCCTGGCAGGTGCTCGCGGGCGCCGCCGAGGGCGCGGACCCGGCCGGGCAGCTGCTCTACGAGGACGCTCCGTACGGCGTCGGCTACTTCGTCGCCGCCTGGTCCTGACAGCGACCGCGCCCAGCGCGGCGCACGGTCCGGTCGACGGCAGACAGGTCCGGTCGACGTTCTGACCGTGGGCGGTGGCCATCGGCGGTGGACGGCGGACGGCCGCGGAGTGAAACGCTCCGCGGCCGTCCGCCTCCGCCCGCGCATCGTTGCGTCGGCGTGTCACCGTCTCAGGAGGCCGGCGGCATCGTCCCCTCGTCCTTGCGCTCGGTGCCCTCGTCCCTGTGGGCGAGACGATCGAGGGCCTCCTTGGCCTTGCCGGTGCCCGACTCGATCTTGTCGCTGTACTTGCCTTTGGTCCGCTGGTCGACCTTCCGCGCGGCCTTGTCCAGACCGTGCTCAAGCTTCTCGATCTTGTCCCCGTGCTTCTCCCCGTGATGGTGCGCGAAGTCGGAGACCTTCTCCTTGGCGGGGGCGAGCTTGGTTTTCAGCGTGTCCAGGAAGCCCATGGGTCACCTTCGCTCGTGCGGATCTATGTGCGGGCGCCCTCTCCGGCCTCGTTGTCCGCGGCCTCCTCGGCGGACTGCTGCTTCGGGATCTCCACGCTCTCCGCGGCGGGTTCCCCCGCCTCCTCGGACGCGGAATCCGAAGTGACCGCAGCCGTCTCGGTCGCCTCAGCGGGCACCGCCCCGGTATCGGACCCGGTGCCGGCCGGGGCCCCGCCCTCGGAATCGGATGCGGCCGTCGGAGTGCCGGCCGCGCCCTCCTCGGTTGACGCCTCGGCAGTTCCCTTGCCCTTCCGACGAAACCTTGCAAAAACGCCCATAACTACTCCATAGCGTACTCGTGTGGGTGAAATTCCGCCCTGCCCGGGGCGTCCCATTGCCCCGCCCGGGGCCGCTGGTTCGGAAGGCGACGGCCGGAGCCTCGCAACAGGCAACGACCCCGATCGTGTGCCGTCACCTAGCTCGTTCGGGGACGGTCCGTGAGGTTTGCGAGACTGGGGAAGTGAGAAGTGCAGCTCCCGCACCGCGGGTCATCGCCGTCGTCGGTCCCACAGCGGCCGGAAAGTCCGATCTGGGCGTTCATCTGGCCCAGCAGCTCGGTGGCGAGGTGGTCAACGCCGACTCGATGCAGCTGTACCGCGGGATGGACATCGGCACCGCCAAACTGACCCCGCAGGAGCGCGGCGGCATCCCGCACCACCTCCTCGACATCTGGGACGTCACGGAGACGGCGAGCGTCGCCGAATACCAGAGGCTGGCCCGCGCGGAGATCGACCGGCTGCTCGCCGAAGGCCGCACGCCCGTCCTCGTCGGCGGCTCCGGACTGTACGTACGCGGGGCGATCGACGCCCTCGAGTTCCCCGGTACCGACCCCGAGGTCCGGGCACGCCTGGAGGCCGAGCTCGAGGAGCGCGGCTCCGGCGTCCTGCACGCCCGCCTTGCCGCCGCCGACCCCGACGCGGCCCGTGCGATCCTCCCGAGCAACGGGCGCCGCATCGTCCGCGCCCTGGAGGTCATCGAGATCACCGGCAGGCCCTTCACCGCGAACCTCCCCGGCCATGACGCCGTGTACGACACGGTTCAGATCGGCGTCGACGTCGAGCGCCCCGAGCTCGACGAGCGCATCGCCCTGCGCGTGGACCGCATGTGGGAGGCGGGGCTCGTCGACGAGGTGCGCGTCCTGGAGGCACAGGGACTGCGTGAGGGGCGCACCGCATCACGCGCCCTCGGCTACCAGCAGGTGCTCGCGGCGCTCACGGGGGAGTGCACCGAGGACGAGGCGCGCGCCGAGACCGTACGCGCCACCAAACGCTTCGCGCGCCGCCAGGACTCGTGGTTCCGCCGCGACCCGCGCGTCCACTGGCTGAGCGGGGCCGCCGCTGACCGGGAGGAACTCGCTGAGCATGCCCTGGCGTTGGTCGAACGAGCGGTCACAGCCTGATCACGTGATGGCATCGGGACGCCCTGCTCGTCATTCAGGCGCCCGGCGTCATGCCATCATCAAGCATCGATCCACCAGTGGAGTCCGAGTTGGGAGGGCGCGTGGCGATGGAGGCCGGCCCTCGCGAAAGAGATCAGGAAGCACGGCGGGACGCGGCGCGTCTGAGCCCGGACGGTCCTGACGACGCTCTGGACGTCAGGCTGGACCTGCCGGCGGACGACGCCGGGACCGGGGTCGTGGTCGGCGCGGAGGTCGAGGTCGAGCTCCGCCCGCAGCGCCGCCTGAGGATCTGGCAGCTCGCCCCCATCGTGGGACTCGCGGCCGTCGGCTCGCTCATGTTCGCGTTCCCCCTCGCCTTCGGCTCGGGCGACGGCGGCGCGGTCGTCGCCATGCTCGGACTCCTGATCAGCAGCTGCGCCGCCGGCTGGGGCATGATGGCCGCCCGCCGCGTCGGCCACACCTGGCCGGGGCTGCCCGCCCGGGGCTCGGGCGAGCGACCCGACTGGCGCGTGATCGCGCTCTACGTCGTCGTCGTCGGCGCGCTGGTTGCGCTTGCCGTCTGGCGGGTCGCCCGGCTCCGCTGAACCCGGACCGCGCGCTACCAGGCTGCGCCGAGTGCCGGAGTTCCGCGCCCGGTACCGGCCCCGCCCCGTACGATGGGGAAGTGACCATCTCCGAGACCCCGCCGATCACCTTCCTCAAGGGCCACGGCACCGAGAACGACTTCGTGATCGTCCCGGACCCGGACAACGTGATCGAACTGTCCGCGTCCGTCGTCGCCAGGCTGTGCGACCGCCGCGCGGGCATCGGAGGGGACGGCCTGCTGCGCGTCGTGCGCTCAGCCGCGCACCCCGAGGCGCGCTCCCGGGCAGGCGACGCCGAGTGGTTCATGGACTACTGGAACGCGGACGGCTCGATCGCGGAGATGTGCGGCAACGGCGTGCGCGTCTTCGCCCGCTATCTGCAGCACGCCGGCCTGGCCGACGCGGGTGATCTCGCGGTCGCCACGCGCGGCGGCGTGAAGCGGGTGCACATCGACAAGGCGGTGTCCGACAGCGGCTCCGCCGGGGGCGACATCACGGTCTCCATGGGTCGCGCCGTCCTCCCCGAGGAAGGCGTCACGGTCAGCGTCGGCGGCCGCAGCTGGCCGGCCCGCAACGTGAACATGGGCAATCCGCACGCGGTCGCCTTCGTCGAGGACCTGGACCACGCGGGCGACCTGCTCTCCGTACCGCCCTTCTCCCCGCCCGAGGTGTATCCCGAAGGGGTGAACGTCGAGTTCGTCGTCGACCGCGGCCCGCGCCACGTCGCCATGCGCGTGCACGAGCGCGGCTCCGGCGAGACCCGCTCGTGCGGCACCGGTGCCTGCGCCGTCGCCGTCGCGGCGGCGCGCAGGGACGGCGCCGACCCGGCCGTCACCGGGACCCCGGTGACGTACACGGTGGATCTTCCCGGCGGTCGCCTGGTGATCACCGAACACCCCGACGGCGAGGTCGAGATGACCGGCCCGGCCGTGATCGTCGCCGAGGGACGGATCGACCCCGGCCTGATGAACCCGGCCTGACGCGCTCCCGGGCTGCCGTGCCCCCGGCCTGACCGACACGGCCCGATCGACCCGCGGGCGCGGTCCGGATGGGTCGGACAGCCAAACGGCAGTCGCATAGAGCTTCGCTCGAATGGGTGATCCGGTTCACGCTGAGCGAGAGCCGGACTCCGCCACGTGGTGGGCTCGGTAGCATCAAGCACCGGCCCGGAGGGCAAGCCTGCCCCTCCCGCCGCCGGTCGACGCTGCCGGAGGTGCCCCATGAGTGCAGAGGCCACCAATCCTGATGCGCCCAGTCGCCGGCGCGGCCGCCCGAGGATCGACCTCCGCCGGCTGGGCAGGGCCGCGCTGCTCGGCCCTGCGGCACGGGACCGGCTGCCCGACGCGATCGGCCATGTCGCCGACGCGCACCGCGCCCACCACCCCGACGCCGATCTCGCCATCCTGCACCGGGCGTACGTCCTCGCCGAGTCCTCGCACCGCGGCCAGTTCCGCAAGAGCGGCGAGCCGTACATCACGCACCCGCTCGCCGTGACGCTCATCCTCGCCGAACTGGGCGCGGAGACCACGACATTGACGGCGTCGCTGCTCCACGACACCGTCGAGGACACCGAGGTGACGCTCGACCAGGTGCGCGCCGAGTTCGGCGACGAGGTCTGCTACCTCGTCGACGGCGTCACCAAACTCGAGAAGGTCGACTACGGGGCCGCGGCCGAACCCGAGACCTTCCGCAAGATGCTCGTCGCCACCGGCAACGACGTCCGCGTCATGTCGATCAAACTGGCCGACCGGCTGCACAACATGCGCACGCTGGGCGTGATGCGCCCCGAGAAACAGGCCCGCATCGCCAAGGTGACCAGGGACGTGCTCATCCCGCTCGCCGAACGGCTCGGCGTACAGGCCCTCAAGACGGAACTGGAGGATCTGGTCTTCGCGATCCTCCACCCCGAGGAGTACGAACGCACGCGCGCCCTCATCGCGGAGAACGCCGATGCGGCCGACGCCCTCGGCGCCATCGCCGAGAGCGTGCGCACGGTGCTGCGGGAAGCCGGGATCCAGGCCGAAGTCGTCATCCGGCCCCGCCACTTCGTCTCCGTGCACCGTGTCAGGCTCAAGCGCGGCGAGCTGCGCGGGTCGGACTTCGGGAGACTGCTCGTCCTGGTCGGCGAGGACGCCGACTGCTACGCGGTCCTCGGCGAGCTGCACACCTGCTTCACCCCGCTGATCTCGGAGTTCAAGGACTTCATCGCCGCCCCGAAGTTCAACCTCTACCAATCGCTGCACACCGCCGTCGCCGGCCCCGACGGTGCCGTGGCCGAAGTCCTCATCCGGACGCACCAGATGCACAAGGTCGCCGAGGCAGGCGTGATCGCCCTGGGAAATCCGTACGCGGCGGCGGACGGCCCCGAGACGGTCGGCCCGGGGACGACGGGCGGCCACGGGCCGGACGAGGCCCGGCGCACGGAACAGGTGGAGCACGCCGACGGCGAGCGTGCCGACCCGACCCGGCCCGGCTGGCTCTCGCGACTGCTGGCATGGCAGGAATCCGCCCCCGACCCCGACACCTTCTGGACCTCGCTGCAGGCGGACCTCGCTCAGGACCGCGAGATCACCGTCTTCCGCGCCGACGGCGGCACGCTGGGCCTCACCGCCGGGGCGACCTGCGTGGACGCCGCGTACGCGCAGTACGGCGAGGAGGCGCACGCCTGCATCGGGGCCCGCGTCAACGGCAGGCTCGTCACCCTCAGCACCCAGCTCGGCGACGGCGACACCGTCCAGTTGCTGCTCACCCAGGACGCCGCATCGGGGCCGTCGCCCGAATGGCTCGACCACGCCCGCACGCCCGCCGCGCGGATCGCCATCAGCCGCTGGCTGGCCGAGCACCCGGAGGGCGCGAAGCCGCCGGCCGCCGCCCCTCGCGCGCCCATGGCCGCGGCCGTCACCGCGGGCCGGCGCGCCGCCGCGAACGCGGTCACCGACCTGCCGGGCGCGAGCGCACGCCTTGCCGGCTGTTGCACCCCCGTACCACCCGATGCGATCACCGGCTTCGCGGTGCGCGGCGGCGCCGTCACCGTGCACCGCGTGGAGTGCCCTGCGGTGTCCCGGATGCGAGGGCTCGGGCGGGTGCCCGTCGGTGTGCACTGGGGCGACGCGGCCGAGTGCCGGGTCACGCTCGTCGCCGAATCGTTCGGACGGCCGCGACTGCTCGCAGATCTCACCGAGGTCATCGCGACGGCGGGCGCGGCGATCGTCTCCGCCACGGTCGAGCCGCCGAGCGAGCAGCGCGTACGGCACACGTACACACTGCAGCTCCCGGACGCGGCCGGGCTTCCGACCCTGATGCGGGCGATGCGGGACGTGCCCGGAGTGTACGACGTGAGCCGCGCCCAGCATCCGGCGGCCGCGACCTGATCGGCAGGTGCGGGCACATGCTGCGGGCGGCCCGCGCGGACGCCAGCCGCATGCCCGTCGCGGCCGGCCCGCCGCCGGTGGAGCCCGTTCGGGTGGGGCGCGGAGCGCGTCGTCGTCATATAGAACGATCACGCTGGTAACGGTGGTGCATGCCGCTCACCTCTCGACGCCTTCGAGGCGCACTGCTCGCCGCCGCCTCGGTCACCCTGGTGGCCGCCGCCCTGCCCGTGCCCGAACCCGTACCGCTCGGCATCGGCGATCCGCTCTACCCGCACCTCGGCAACCCGGGGTACGACGTCCTCACGTACGACATCGCGTTCACCTATGGCGGCTCGAACAACAAGCCCCTGGACGCCGTCACGAAGATCGACGCGCGGGCGACCGAGCGCCTGGAGCGGATCAATCTCGACTTCACCCGCGGCGCGGTGCGGACGGTACAGGTGAACGGCCGCAGTGCCGAGTTCGCGACCGCCGGTGAGGACCTCGTCATCGCGCCGGCCGGCGGGGCGATTGCAGCGGGTGCGCCGATGAGCATCACCATCTCCCACACCAGCGACCCGAAGGGCAAGGGGGACGGCGGCTGGGTCCGTACCGAGGACGGGCTGGCGATGGCGAACCAGGCCGATGCCGCCCACCGCGTCTTCCCCTGCAACGACCACCCCGCCGACAAGGCCTACTTCACGTTCCGTATCACAGCTCCCGCCGAGCTGACGGCCGTGGCCAACGGACTGCTGACGGCGAAAGCCCGGGTCGGATCGACCAACACCTGGCTCTACCAGATCCGGCACCCGATGGCGACCGAGCTCGCCCAGGTCAGCATCGGCAAGTCGTCCGTCCTCCACCGCCAGGGCCCGCACGGACTGCCCGTGCGGGACGTCGTACCGACGGCCGACCGCGACAGCCTCCAACCCTGGCTCAAGAAGACGCCCGGGCACATCGAGTGGATGGAGAGCAAGGTCGGGCCCTACCCCTTCGAGAACTACGGCCTGCTGGTCGCCGCCGCCGACACCGGCTTCGAGCTGGAGACACAGACGCTCTCGCTCTTCGAGCGGTCGCTGTTCACACGCCCCGAATTCCCCGAGTGGTACGTCGACTCGATCATGGTGCACGAGCTGGCCCACCAGTGGTTCGGGAACAGCGTCACGCCGCGCCGCTGGTCGGACCTCTGGCTCAACGAGGGACATGCCACCTGGTACGAGGCCCTGTACGCGGAGGAGCACGCGAAGCGGCCCGTGGAGGAGCGGATGCGTCACGCGTACACGCAGTCGGACGCCTGGCGTGCGGCGGGCGGGCCGCCCGCCGCACCCGCACCGTCGGAGCCGGGCCGGCAGATCGGGCTCTTCCGGCCGGTGGTGTACGACGGCAGTGCGCTGGTGTTGTACGCGCTCCGGCAGGAGATCGGCAAGAGCGCGTTCGAGCGGCTGGAGCGCCACTGGGTCGCCGAGCACAGGGATGCGACGGCGACGACGGCGGACTTCACGCAGCTCGCATCAAGGGTGGCCGGCCGTGACCTGTCCGGCTTCTTCAAGGCGTGGTTGTACGGGAGGAAGACCCCGAAGATGCCCGGACACGCCGACTGGCGCAGCGCGGCACCGGAGGCGAAGCCGTAAAACCGGGGTGACGGCCGTGTGGGCACCGTGCGACCATCGACACATCGGGCGGTGCCGCCGGGCGATGACCCTCACAGGGCCGGTGCCGGAGTCCATTGGGAATCTTTCCGGCCCGTCACGCGTTGTGACCGGCGTACTGTACTTCCCGTACCGTGTTTCCATCGACGTAAGGATCCAATGACCTCCTCTTCATCCCCTTCCAGGAACGCGCAGAGCTTCGCGGACACGAACCGCACCGAGAGCCTTCGGGCCGATGCCCTGATGGAAGAGGACGTCGCCTGGAGCTACGAGATCGACGGAGAACGGGACGGCGAGCAGTTCGACCGCACCGAGCGTGCCGCGCTGCGACGTGTGGCGGGCCTCTCCACCGAGCTCGAGGACGTCACCGAGGTCGAGTACCGGCAGCTGCGCCTGGAGCGCGTGGTGCTGGTCGGCGTCTGGACCTCGGGCACCGCCCAGGACGCGGAGAACTCGCTGGCCGAGCTCGCTGCGCTCGCGGAGACGGCGGGCGCACTCGTGCTCGACGGTGTCATCCAGCGCCGTGACAAGCCGGACCCGGCCACGTACATCGGCTCGGGCAAGGCGGAGGAGCTGCGCGACATCGTGCTCGAGACCGGGGCCGACACTGTCGTCTGCGACGGCGAACTGAGCCCCGGCCAGCTGATCCACCTCGAGGACGTCGTCAAGGTCAAGGTGGTCGACCGCACCGCCCTGATCCTCGACATCTTCGCGCAGCATGCCAAGTCCCGAGAGGGCAAGGCGCAGGTGGCGCTGGCACAGATGCAGTACATGCTGCCCCGGCTGCGGGGCTGGGGTCAGTCATTGTCCCGGCAGATGGGCGGCGGCAAGGGCGGCGGCCTCGCCACCCGAGGCCCCGGTGAGACCAAGATCGAGACGGACCGGCGCCGGATCCGCGAGAAGATGGCGAAGATGCGCCGGGAGATCGCGGAGATGAAGACGGGCCGCGAGATCAAGCGCCAGGAGCGCCGGCGGAACAAGGTCCCGTCGGTCGCGATCGCGGGCTACACGAACGCGGGCAAGTCGTCGCTGCTCAACCGCCTCACCGGCGCCGGCGTCCTGGTGGAGAACGCGCTGTTCGCCACCCTCGACCCGACCGTGCGCCGGGCCGAGACTCCGAGCGGCAGGCTCTACACGCTGGCGGACACCGTCGGATTCGTCCGGCATCTGCCGCACCACCTGGTCGAGGCGTTCCGCTCCACCATGGAGGAGGTCGGCGACGCCGATCTGATCCTGCACGTGGTGGACGGCTCGCATCCGGCTCCGGAGGAGCAGCTCGCCGCCGTGCGCGAGGTGATCCGCGATGTCGGCGCGCTGGACGTGCCCGAGATCGTGGTGATCAACAAGGCGGACGCGGCCGATCCGCTGGTGCTGCAACGCCTGCTGCGGATCGAGCGGCGCGCGATCGCCGTGTCGGCCCGGACGGGCCGGGGCATCGACGAACTGCTCGCGGTGATCGACGCCGAACTGCCGCGGCCCGAGGTCGAGATCGAGGTCCTCGTGCCGTACACGCGGGGTGCGCTCGTGTCGCGGGTGCACGCCGAGGGCGAGGTGCTCTCCGAGGAACACACCTCCGAGGGCACGCTGCTCAAGGCGCGCGTCCACGAGGAGCTGGCCGCGGCACTCGGTCCGTACGTACTGGCGGCGCGCTGACCTGCGCGCCGCCGCAGGACACACGCCGGCCGGCGGCGCAGGACGCAACGAAGGCCCGCTCCCTCCGGATGAGGGGGCGGGCCTTCGGCCGTTCACATGCGCCGACGAGCGTCCGGGGTCACTGGCCCGCGAACTTGTCGCTCATCGTCGTGTAGATCTGCTCGGCGCCCTCGCCGAGGCGCGGTCCGGCCAGCCAGCCGGCCGTCACCGGGCCGATGGACGTGTTGGACACGAGCGCCAGCTTGCCGTCCGGCTGCTCGGCGAACCAGCCGCCACCGGAGGAACCGCCGGTCATGGTGCAGCCGATGCGCCACATCGTCGGCGTACCGGGGCTGATGGACAGCCGCCCGGGGCGGTCGACGCACTTGTGCATGAGCAGGCCGTCGAACGGCGGCGCGGCCGGGTAGCCCCAGGCGCCCATCGCGTCGATGTCCTTCGCCTCGGGGGCGTCGAAATCGACGTCGAGGGCGACGCCCACGGTCTCCTCGATGGACTTGCTGCCCTTCTCAGGCTTCACGTGCATCACGGCGTAGTCGTACGGAGCGCCCTCGCCGCCCGTCGGGCCGCCCTGGGTGATCCACTCGGCGGAGGTCGCGACCCAGTCGGCCCAGTAGACACCGTACGGTGCGATCTCCTGCGCCTTCGCGTTCTCCAGCTCGGCCGACGACTTGCCGAGGTCGTTGTAGGCCGGGACGAACGCCATGTTGCGGTACCAGCCGCCCGCCTTGCCCGCGTGCACGCAGTGCCCGGCGGTCCAGACGAGGTTGGACCTGCCCGGGGCCTTCGGGTCCTTGATCACGGTGGCCGAGCAGACCATCGTGCCCTCGGGAGCGTCGAAGAACACCTTGCCGACCGGCGCCGCGTTCTTGTGGTACGGCTTCGCCTCCGGCACTGCCTTCACGGGCGCCGGCTCCGGGTCCGTGACGCCCTGGTCGCCCGAGATGTCAGCGGCGGCCATGGTCTTCTGAGGGGACTTGGCCTCCTTCATCCGCTCGGGCTTCCACAGGCCTTCGATCACCGGGTTGACGAAGTCCTTGGCCTCACGCAGCCATGTGTCCTTGTCCCAGTTCTTCCACTCGCCGTTCTTCCACTTGTCCAGGTCGACGCCGTGCTCCTTGAGCTTGTCGGCCAGGTCGGCGGGGAGGGCGGCGTCACCACTGCCGTTCCCCGCCGTCGCGGATGCGGCGGGCTTGTCGGCCGCGCCGTTCTCAGTCGGGCCGCAGGCCGTGGCCGACAGCGAGAGGACCGCGGCAAGGCCGGTGACGGCCAGCAGCGGACGTATGGATCGCATGGAAACGAGTCCCCCTGATGTGAATTGCCATGAGCGTGTCACGTGACAGGCGCGCGAAAGGGCGGTCGTCAGCGGACCGCCCGTGGTGCGCCTCCACTCTAAGCCCGGGCTGTGCACGCCCAGTTGACGGGCCGTCCTCCTGCACGGAGTCTCCACGCGCCGGCCGCCGAGCGTGGATCCGGGCAGCCGAGCGGATGTTCCGCGCGCCACGGGCAACCGAGCGGATGTCGCGCGCGCCACGGGGCGGCGGTCCGGACGTCGCGCGGACCCGGCAACGGGAACGCGAAGGGGCCTCCGGACTCGCTTCGGAGGCCCCTTCGGACAGGCTTCGCGCGGCGCGCTACCGGCTCCCCGCTACCGGCCCGCGAACTTCTCGCTGACCGCGTCGTAGATGCCCTTGGCCTCGGGGCCGAGCCGCGGCCCCGCCAGCCAGCCGGCCGTCACCGGGCCGATGGACGTGTTCGACACCAGGGCGGGCTTCCCGTCCCGGCCTGCCGCGACCCAGCCGCCGCCCGACGAACCGCCGGTCATCGTGCAGCCGATGCGGTACATCGTCGGCTGGTCCGCCTTGAGGGACAGTCGGCCCGGCTGGTCCTCGCACCGGAACATCCGCTCACCGTCGAACGGCGGCGCGGCCGGATACCCCGTCGCCGTCATGCTGCTGATCTTCGGCGCGGCCGGGGCGTTGAACTCCACCGGAAGTGCCGAACCGACCGTCTCCTCCAGCGACTTGCCGGTGCTGCCCTTCTCCGGTGTCACATGGATCACGGCGAAGTCGTACGGCGCGCCCTGTCCGCCGGTCGCGGCACCCTGGGCGATCCACTGCTCGGAGGTCTGTGCCCAGTCGCCCCACCAGACACCGAACGGAGCAAGCTCCTCCTTCGTCGGCTTCCCCTGCTCCGCGGCCGACTTGGCGTCGTTGTTGTACGAGGGAACGAAGGCGATGTTGCGGAACCAGCCGCCCTCCTTGCCCGCGTGCACACAGTGGCCGGCGGTCCACACCAGGTTGGACTTGCCGGGGTTCGCCGGGTCCTTCACCACCGTCGCCGAGCAGACCATCGAGCCCTGCGGTCCGTCGAAGAAGACCTTCCCCGCCTCGGGCACGTTGTCGTGGTACTGCGCCTTCACGGCCTGCGCCTCGACCGGCTGCGGCGTCGGGTCGGTGACACCCTCGTCGCCGGAGATGTCCTCCTCCTCGACCGGCTGGTCGGGCTGCTGGGCGTCCCGCATCCGGTCCGGGTCCCAGAGGTCCTCGATGATCGGGTTCACGAAGTCCTTGGCCTCACGCAGCCAGGTCTCCTTGTCCCAGTTCTTCCACTCGCCGTTCTTCCACTTGTCCAGGTCGATCCCGTGCTCCTTGAGCCGGTCCTTGAGATCGTCCGGGATCGTGATCTTGCCGTCGGCGGTCGGGACGCTCGCGCTGGGCGTGCCCCCCGCGTTGTCCTCGCTCGGACCACAGGCCGTGGCCGTCAGCGCGAGCGCCGCGGCGACAGCGGCAGCAGCGAGCGCCGGAGTTCTGCGACCGGCACTCCTCCCACGGCGTGCTGCGAAGGTCGGGCGATTGAGTCGCATGTCGAGATCCCCCTGGGACTTCATGAATTCCGTACCTGTTGAGACGAGTTGCGTCGCACCCCCGGTGAGCCTCTTCGGCGCCGGAAGTGCAGCCCTCCACTATGCCGGTGCCGATGGGGACGGTGTGCGGCAGGGGCGTGGTTCCCCCGCCGCAACGATCTTTCCGAGAACCGTGATCCCTTGGTGCCGCCGTCGTTGGTACGTACGGGCGACACAAGGTCAGCGTTCAGCCCCGCGGTGCGGCGGAGAAGCACCGTACCGACGTGGAACGCAACTGTGACAGCTGGAGGACACAGACCCGTGGCCGTGACCGAACCTGCCCCGGTGGCGCAGCCCTCCGCGCACGAAGGGATCCTCCGGCGCCAGTCGCTCCGCGAGTCGGCGGCCCGTACGTATGCGCGCTCGCTACCGATCGTTCCCGTACGGGCCAGAGGGCTGACGATCGAGGGGGCGGACGGCCGGCGCTACCTCGACTGCCTCTCGGGCGCGGGCACCCTGGCCCTCGGTCACAACCATCCCGTCGTCCTGGAGGCGATCAGGAAGGTCCTCGACTCGGGTGCGCCCCTGCATGTCCTCGACCTTGCGACCCCGGTCAAGGACGCCTTCACCACAGAGCTGTTCGCCACCCTACCGCGCGCGCTCGCCGACAACGCCCGCATCCAGTTCTGCGGACCGGCCGGCACCGACGCGGTCGAAGCGGCCTTCAAACTCGTCCGCACCGCCACCGGCCGCACGGGACTGCTCGCTTTCACCGGCGCCTACCACGGCATGACGGCCGGGGCCCTCGACGCCTCGGGCGGCGCGACCGAGGTTCGTGTGACCCGGCTGCCGTACCCGCAGAACTACCGCTGCCCGTTCGGGATCGGCGGCGAGCGCGGCGCCGAACTCGCCGCCCGCTGGACCGAGAACCTCCTCGACGACCCCAAGGGAGGCGTCCCCGCCCCGGCCGGAATGGTCCTCGAACCGGTGCAGGGCGAAGGCGGCGTCATCCCGGCGCCCGACGCCTGGATGCGACGGATGCGCAACATCACCGCGTCCCGCGACATCCCGCTGATCGCCGACGAGGTGCAGACCGGTGTAGGGCGCACCGGGACCTTCTGGGCAGTCGAGCACAGCGGGATCGTGCCCGATGTGATGGTCATGTCCAAGGCCATCGGCGGCTCCCTTCCCCTGGCCGTCATCGTCTACCGCTCGGACCTCGACGCTTGGCAACCAGGAGCCCACGCCGGGACGTTCCGCGGAAACCAGCTCGCCATGGCCGCAGGCGCCGCCACCCTCGCCTACGTTCGCGAGAACCGTCTCGCCGAACGGGCCGCCACCCTCGGCGCCCGTATGCTCGGCCGGCTCCAGGGCCTCGCTGCGACCCACCGCTGCATCGGCGACGTACGCGGCCGAGGCCTCATGATCGGCGTCGAACTCGTCGACCCGGACCTCGACATCCCGCATGCCGTTGCCCCGCCGCCCGACACCGCGCTCGCCGCCGCGGTCCAGCAGGAATGCCTGCGCCGCGGGCTCATCGTCGAACTCGGCGGCCGCCACTCGGGCGTGGTCCGCCTGCTCCCTCCTCTCACCCTCACCGACGAACAGGCCATGGCGGTCCTCGACCGTTTCGCCGATGCCCTGGCAGCGGCCGAACGTTCCCCCCACCGCCGGAACCCCACCGGACCGGCTCACTGATCCCGTCTCGAGATCCCGGACGACATCGCAAGGAAGTCCCCCGTGAACCCCAATCCCGCACCCGACGCCCCCGAGCACGACGGCCGCCCCACAGCCCACCCCGGAGTGGAGAGCGGCACGCGCGGCCCCCTCACGGTCGAGCAGGCGACGGTGCCGCGACAGCTGTCGGGGTCCCCCGGCGGGCGGACCGCCCCGGCTGCCGTCCTGAGCGCCCCTGCCCCCGCCCCCGCCGCGTCGAGATCGGAGCCGATGTCGGCCACGACGCGCGCGTCGGCCCCGGCCCCGGCCCCGGCCCGGACCGGTGCCCGGACGTCCGATCCGCTCGACCATCCCGACCCGCACGTAGCAGGGGACGCGGCCGCGGTGGAGAGCCTGCTGCGCTGCTGGGTCCGCGAGAACGACCTTTCCCGGCCCGACGGCCGCACCCTGCGCATTCCGCTCGATGCCAGCGGCACCGCCCTCCTTGTTCCCGTTCTCTACTGGTCTGCCACCGGCTGGCACCGCTTCGGCGTGCCTGCCCTCGAAGGCGCTCCCCACGATGCCCCGCCGGCCGACGCGGTCACGGTCGCCACCCTGCTCACCCGTGAGCCGGGCAGCACCGGCCGGTCACCTGCCTTCCCCGACACCGCCAGGGCCGACCTCGCCCGCCCTGAGCTCGACCGGCCCCCGTTCGGCCCCCCGGAGCCCGGTCGCGGGCGGCTGTCCGAGGGTGCCGACCTCGTCGGCAGAGTCGCCGACTCGCTCCGCCGCACCGCCGGCTTCATCGCCGACCGACGGCAGCGCCCCGGCCCGCGCCCCGATGCCGACATGTTCCTCACCGCCGAACAGTCGCTGATCCTCGGACACCCGCTCCACCCCACGCCCAAGAGCCGGGAGGGGCTCTCCGAGGCCGAGGTGCACCTCTACTCACCCGAGTTGTACGGTTCCTTCCCGCTCCACTGGATGGCCGTCGACCGGAGCGTCCTGGCAACGGACTCGGCCTGGACGGAGGACGGTCGTGCCGTCCCCGCCGAGCGCCTCATCCACCGCCTGGCCGGCGACCTCCGACTCCCGCCCGACACCGTGCCGTTGCCGCTCCACCCGTGGCAGGCCCGCGATCTCGGCCACCGCCCCGCCGTCGTCCGACTGCTTGACGCCGGCCTGCTCCACGATCTCGGCCCCAGCGGTGCCCCCTGGCACCCCACCTCATCGGTCCGCACCGTCCACCGGCCCGGCGCCCCCGCCATGCTCAAGCTCTCTCTCGGCGTACGCATCACCAACTCCCGCAGGGAAAACCTCCGCAAGGAACTCCACCGCGGCGTGGAGGTCCACCGGCTGCTCCGCAGCGGACTGGCCGACCAGTGGAGGGCTGCCCATCCCGGTTTCGACATCGTCCGTGACCCCGCCTGGCTCGCCGTCGACGCGCCCGACGGTCCGGCCGTGCCGGGGCTCGACGTCATGATGCGCCACAACCCCTTCGGCCCCGGGGACGACGCCGTCTGCATCGCCGGTCTCACCTCGCCCCGGCCCTGGCCGGGGCGGCCCGGGATGCACTCACGCCTCGCCGACATCGTGGACCGGCTGTCGGTCCGCACAGGCCGGCCCAGGGGTGCCGTCGCCGCCGAGTGGTTCCTGCGCTACCTCGACCAGGTGGTGCGCCCGGTGCTCTGGCTGGACGCCACGGCCGGAGTCGCCCTCGAAGCCCACCAGCAGAACACGCTGGTGATCCTCAGCCCCGACGGCTGGCCGGTCGGCGGCCGCTACCGCGACAACCAGGGCTACTACTTCCGAGAGTCCCACCGCGCGGCTCTCGAACGCAGGCTCCCCGGCATCGGCAGCGCAAGCGACACCTTCGTCCCGGACGCGGTCACGGACGAGCGCTTCGCCTACTACCTCGGCATCAACAATGTCCTCGGCCTGATCGGGGCCTTCGGAGCCCAGCGGCTCGCGGACGAGCGCGTACTCATCGCCGCCTTCCGCCAGTTCCTCGCCTCCTCCGCAGCACTGGGCTCACCCCTGCCGGAGCAGCTGCTCGGGACTCCCACCCTGCGCTGCAAGGCGAATCTGCTCACCCGGCTCCACGGCCTCGACGAACTCGTCGGCCCCGTGGACACCCAGTCCGTCTACGTCACGATCACCAACCCCCTTCACTCCTGAACGACATCGACCCTTCCGAACCGCTGAGAGGAGAGCGCCCTTCCATGCCTCCCACCGACTCGAGCACGAGCACCGGCAGCGGACCGTCTCCCGCCGCCCCCTCGGCGGAGAGCACCGAGGACACGCTGGATCTTCGGCTGCCCGACGAACTCCTCGCGCTGTTCGGACAGGACGAGTCGGACGACGGATTCCGGGCCCAGGTGGAGCGGACCGCCGCCGATGCCGTCGGTGCGGTTCTCGACGGCGAGGACCTCCTCGACGCCCTCGCCGCATGGGGCACGGCCGCCACACCGTTCGGTTCCTTCCAGCTCCTCCCCGTCCGTGTCGAGCGCGACCTCCAGCTGATCAGCCGCTGGATGAACGACCCCGCTGTCGCAGCCTTCTGGGAACTGGCCGGACCCGAGTCGGTCACCGACGCCCACCTCCGCCCCCAGCTGGACGGCGACGGCCGCAGCATCCCCTGCCTCGGCGTGCTCGACGGCACACCCATGAGCTATTTCGAGGTCTATCGCGCCGATCTCGATCCGCTCGCCCGCCACTATCCGGCCCGGCCTCATGACACCGGTGTCCACATCCTCATCGGCGGTGTCGCCGACCGCGGCCGTGGCGTCGGCACCGCACTGCTCCGTGCCGTCGCCGATCTCGTCCTCGACAACCGCCCGCGCTGTGCGCGCGTCGTCGCAGAACCCGACCTGCGCAACACCCCCTCCGTGTCCGCCTTCCTGAGCGCCGGCTTCCGCTTCTCCGCGGAAGTCGACCTCCCCGACAAGCGAGCCGCCCTGATGGTCCGCGACCGCGCGCTGGGCAAGCTGCTGTGAAAGACCCGCTGCTCTACATACACCGCTCGCCCCGCATCGGTTCCACTCGAGGAGTCCCCGTGCCGAAGCCCTCTGCCGCCCCAGACTCCGACGAGCCGCCCGCCCTTCTCGCCCCGTCCGAACTGAACCCGGAGACGTGGCGTCGCGCAGGGCGTCGCCTCCTCGCCAAGATGATCGGTGAGTTCGCGTACGAAGAGCTCGTCGAGCCGCTCCCGCACAGCGGCGGCAAGGGCCGCGGGGACCGGTACGCCCTCCGCCTCGACGACGGCGAGACCCTAGCCTTCCGGGCCCGGCGCGGCGCGTACGGCAGTTGGCGCGTCGCGCCCGACTCGATCGAACGAGGCGGAGCGCCCTTCACCGATCCTCTCCGGTTCCTCGTCGGAGCCCGCCGCCTCCTCGCCCTCGACGGGGCCACCCTCGGCCATCTCCTCCGCGAACTGAGCACGACACTCGCGGCCGACTGCAGGCTCGACAGCACCGCACTGCCTGCAGCCCGGCTCGCCGACCTCGACTACGCCGCACTCGAAGGCCATCAGACCGGCCACCCGTGGCTCGTCCTCAACAAGGGCCGCATCGGTTTCTCCGCCGGCGACACCGCCCGCTGGGCCCCGGAGGCCCGCACGCCGGCCCGGCTGCCCTGGATCGCCGTCAGCACGTCCCTCGCGACGTACCGCGGAGTCCCCGGGCTCTCCACCCCCGACCTTCTCTACGCCCGGGAACTCGACGACGGCGTACGCGAAACCCACGCGGCCGAACTCCGGTCCCGCGGCCTCGACCCCGCGAGCTACCTCCTGCTGCCCGTGCACCCCTGGCAGTGGGACCAGGTGCTGTTGCCCCTCTACGGGGCCTCCGTCGCCCAGGGCGACATCGTCCCGCTGACCACTCCCGACGACGATCTCCGGCTGCCCCAGCAGTCCGTCCGCACCTTCCTCAACGTCAGCCGGCCCGACCGGCACACCGTCAAGCTGCCGCTCTCCGTCCTCAACACCCTCGTCTGGCGCGGCCTGCCCACCGAACGGACCCTCGCGGCGCCGGCCGTCACCGCCTGGGTGCACGGCCTGCGCGACGCCGACCCCTTCCTGCACGAGGAGTGCGGCGTCATCCTGCTGGGCGAGGTCGCCTCCGTCACCGTCGAGCACCCGCAATACGACCGGCTGCCCGAGGTCCCGTACCAGTACAAGGAGCTCCTCGGCGCCATCTGGCGCGAACCACTGCGGCTGCCTCCCGGCGAGCGGGCGCGCACGCTCGCCTCGCTCCTGCACACCGACCCGGAGGGGCGTGCCTTCACCGCCGAGCTGGTCGAGCGCTCGGGACTCACCCCGACCGCATGGCTGCGGTACCTCTTCGCCGCGCTGCTGCCGCCCCTGCTGCACTTTCTCTACCGCTACGGCACCGTGTTCTCCCCTCACGGGGAGAACGCCATCGTCGTCTTCGACGACCACGACGTGCCGGTACGGCTCGCCATCAAGGACTTCGTCGACGATGTGAACATCAGCGCCCAGGCGCTGCCGGAACTGGAGACGATGCCGGACGACGTGCGGGCGGTCCTGCTCACCGAGGAGCCCGCCTTCCTCACCCAGTTCATCCACTCCGGCCTCTTCGTCGGCGTCTTCCGTTTCCTCGCCCCGCTGTGCGAGGAACAACTCGGCGTGACGGAGGACGACTTCTGGTCCCTCGTGCGAGCCGAGATCCTGCGCCACCAGTCGCGCTTCCCCGAACTCAAGGACCGCTACGAGACGTTCGACCTGCTCACTCCGCGTATCGAGCGGCTCTGCCTCAACCGCAACCGACTCCACCTCGACGGATACCGCGACCGCGCCGAGCGCCCGCACGCCGCAGTCCACGGCGCGGTCCCCAACCCGCTCGCAGCGGGTTGAGACGAGGGCCTGGCCGGTGGTGACCGGCGTTCACACCTGCGACGGTCCTGGGCTCGGCTGCGCCTTCCTCCCCATGTATCGGGCAGGACGAAGGGCCGCCGGTCCACGACGATGATCCGCGCAGCAGTGCGGCACCGCTGGGGGAGCGAACCGCGCAGCGTCGGCGACCCGAACAACCCTTACAGCCGGCAGCCTTCGCAGGACCGGCTCCCTACGGCTACCCGCAGCAGGCCCCGCAGGGTGTGCCGCAGCAGTACGGCCAGCCACAGCAGCCGTACGGCTGTCCCCAGCAGTACGCCGACGCGCAGGCCCAGGGGGCCAGCGCTGGCACTCCGGCTCCGGGCATGCACGGCATGCCCACCGGCGGGTGGGCGCCGTAGGGGTACGGCTCCCGCTGCGGGTAGTCGGCGTACCTGCTCGATGTCCTGATCATCGCCGACGCCATGTACGCCCTCGCCTTCGTCGACGTCGCCACCAGCGCCGTCCGGCCCTCGGGTCCTCGGCGTCATCGGCATGCTGTACGCCGTCGGCATGGCCATCCTCCAGCTGTACGGGGAACGCAGCACCGGACAGACGATCGGCAAGAAGGTCCTCGGGATCAGCCGCCACCCGGAGAGGGACGGCAGCACCCTCGTCTTCGGCATGGCCTTCGTCCGCCGGCTCGCGCACTTCCTGGACAGCCTCGCCGGCTACCTCGGCCGGCTGTGGCCGCTGTGGGACCACACGAAGCAGACCTTCGCCGACCAGGTGTGCAGCAGCGTCGTGATCCGCGTCGAACAGCGCCGAGCACCCGACCGCGGCGGACCGCACCGCCGCTCGAACAGCCCGTAACAAGATCTCGTGACGTTCGGGACTGTCAGAGCGACGGATTAGGGTGGACGGCCTATGACGAAGCCATCCCTCCCCGACCTCCTCCACGCTGCCGTCACATCCGTCGGCGGGGTGGAGCGGCCTGGCCAGGTCACTATGGCCGAGTCCGTCGCCGCTGCCATCGACGACGGCTCCCACCTGCTCGTCCAGGCCGGGACGGGCACCGGAAAGTCCCTCGGCTATCTGGTCCCTGCCCTGGCTCACGGGGAGCGTGTCGTCGTGGCCACGGCGACGCTCGCGCTGCAGCGCCAGCTGGTGGAGCGCGACCTTCCACGGACGGTGGAGGCGCTGCATCCGCTGCTGCGCCGCAGCCCGCAGTTCGCCATGCTCAAGGGGCGGTCGAACTATCTCTGTCTCCACCGCCTGCACGAGGGCGTTCCGCAGGAAGAAGAGGACGGTCTCTTCGACCAGTTCGAGGCCGCCGCGCCCACCAGCAAGCTGGGCCAGGACCTGCTCCGTATGCGGGACTGGGCGGACGAGACGGAGACCGGCGACCGCGACGACCTCACCCCCGGCGTCTCCGACCGCGCCTGGTCCCAGGTCTCCGTCTCGTCCCGGGAGTGCCTGGGTGCCAGCAAGTGCGCGTACGGGGCGGAGTGCTTCGCCGAGATGGCAAGGGAGCGCGCCAAGCTCGCCGACGTCGTGGTCACGAACCACGCCCTGCTCGCCATCGACGCGATCGAGGGCGCTCCGGTGCTGCCGCAGCACGAGGTGCTGATCGTCGACGAGGCCCATGAGCTGGTCTCCCGGGTAACCGGCGTCGCCACGGGCGAGCTCACCCCCGGCCAGGTCAATCGCGCCGTGCGCCGCGCCGCCAAGCTGGTGAACGAGAAGGCGGCCGACCAGCTGCAGACGGCGGCCGAGGGCTTCGAGCGGTTGATGGAGCTCGCCCTCCCCGGCCGTCTGGAGGAGATCCCGGAGGACCTGGGATACGCGCTGATGGCGTTGCGCGACGCTGCCCGTACCGTCATCTCCGCCCTCGGCTCCACCCGTGACAAGTCCGTCCAGGACGAGGACGCCGTGCGCAAGCAGGCCCTGGCCTCGGTCGAGTCCATCCATGACGTCGCCGAGCGGATCACCGACGGTTCCGAGTACGACGTCGTCTGGTACGAGCGCCATGACCGCTTCGGGGCGTCCCTGCGCGTCGCGCCGCTCTCGGTCTCGGGGCTGCTTCGCGAGAAGCTCTTCGCCGACCGCTCGGTGGTTCTCACCTCGGCGACGCTCCGGCTGGGCGGCGACTTCAACGGTGTGGGCGCGTCATTGGGGCTGGCCCCGGAGGGCACGGAAGGCGAGGACGTGCCCGTATGGAAGGGCATCGACGTCGGCTCGCCCTTCGACTATCCGAAGCAGGGGATCCTCTACGTCGCCAAGCATCTGACGCGCCCGGCGCGCGACGGCGATCGTGGTGACATGCTCGACGAGCTGACCGAGCTGATCCAGGCGGCGGGCGGGCGCACGCTCGGACTGTTCTCCTCGATGCGAGCCGCTCAGCTGGCGGCGGAGGAGCTGCGTTCCCGTATCCCGGAGTTCCCCGTCCTGCTCCAGGGCGAGGAGACACTCGGTGAGCTGATCAAGAACTTCGCGGCCGACCCGCAGACCTGTCTGTTCGGCACGCTCTCGCTCTGGCAGGGAGTGGATGTTCCGGGCCCCAGCTGCCAACTCGTCGTCATGGACAAGATCCCGTTCCCACGCCCCGACGACCCGCTGATGAGCGCGCGTCAGAAGGCGGTGGAGGAGGCCGGAGGGAATGGCTTCATGGCCGTCGCGGCCACGCATGCGGCGCTGCTGATGGCGCAGGGCGCGGGCCGTCTCGTTCGGGCGACGGGGGACCGTGGTGTGGTGGCCGTACTGGACCAGCGGCTGGCCACGGCCCGCTACGGCAACTATCTGAAGGCGTCACTGCCCGACTTCTGGTACACCACGGACCGTAACCAGGTGCGCCGCTCGCTGGCCGCGATCGACGCCGCGGCGAAGAAGAACGGCGGGTAGGAGAAGGACGGCGGGTAGCTGACCGGGCCGCTGGAACGCCTGGGGCGGCGCGGGCGGGCCGAACTGCTGGAACGCCCGCGGGGGCGGGGGAGGGCCCGGCTGCGGCGCCGACGGGTCGCCGGTCAGCGGCTCGGCGGGACGGAGCCGGGACGCGGGCCGAGCCGACGCCGGACACAACGCGGCCCCGGAGACAACTGGGCCCAGGACACGGCTGCCTCCGGACACAGCTGGGCCCCGGGACCGGCGCAGTGGTTCCCGGGGCCCAGTCAGAGCCGACGAGGTGTGGTCACACCCGCCGGAGCACCGCCACGACCTTGCCGAGGATCGTCGCCTCGTCGCCGGGGATCGGCTGGTAGGCAGCGTTGTGGGGGAGCAGCCAGACGTGGCCGTCCTCCCGCTTGAAGCGCTTGACCGTGGCCTCTCCGTCCAGCATGGCCGCGACGATGTCACCGTTCTCCGCGACCGGCTGGCGGCGGACCGTCACCCAGTCGCCGTCGCAGATCGCGGCCTCGATCATCGAGTCACCGACGACCTTCAGCACGAAGAGCTCACCGTCGCCGACCAGCTGGCGGGGAAGGGGGAAGACGTCCTCGACCGACTCCTCCGCGAGGATCGGGCCACCGGCGGCGATGCGGCCGACCAGCGGCACGTACGACGCGGCGGGTTTGCCGGTGGTGTCCGTCGGCTGTGTGCTCGGCTGGTCGGAGCCACGCACCTCGTACGCGCGCGGCCGGTGCGGGTCGCGGCGCAGGAAGCCCTTGCGCTCCAGAGCCATGAGCTGGTGGGCGACGGACGACGTGCTGGACAGGCCCACCGCCTGACCGATCTCGCGCATGGACGGCGGGTATCCCCGACGCTGCACGGAGTCGCGAATGACCTCGATGACCCTCCGCTGCCGGTCCGTGAGCCCCGAGCTGTCCGCACGGATCCCTGGAGGTCGGCCGGGCAGCGAGCGCGTGGGCTTGGGCCCCTCCGGGGTCGTGGCTGCGTCATTCATGGCATGCACCGGCTCGAATCGGTTCTGGGAGCGGTCATGGGCAGTGATGGTGGCACTGTCTGCGGTGGTGGTCACGTCGGCCCCTCTCGAGATGGTCTCCCTAGCTGGACAACGGTAGTTGCTTTCGAAAGGTTGCGCCAAACACACGTTCGAGTGAAAAATCGCGGATCACCTGACGTGTGCCTGTGACCGGGTGTATGGGCGGGTTCGACCGGGCCGGCCGCCACGCCGGTGGCCCGGGCTACGACGGTAGTCTTCGCCGCCGGGCGCGAAGCCATGGGGGTACCCGTGGGTGTGTCTCCAGTGTGTCATCCGGGGGGCCGGAATCGAGGGAGCGCGGCGTTTCTCGTACCCTCGTGGCCGGCCGCTTCCGCCCGGTGCTCCGCCCCGGTCCACTGCCGCTCCGCGCGACACGCGTTGGGGCATGGAAGGCGACCAAACCCCAGATCTAGTGGTTGGATTGTGGCAGCCACCCAGAAGTTGTGGTCCCCGGTCATCGAGCCCGCGGCCATCGCCTATGCTTGTGGCTGCTTCGAGGGGGTCCTACTGGTCCTTCCGGGGCTATTCAGTCGTGCTGTGAAGGAGGGTTGGGAAGCCATGCACTGCCCCTTCTGCAGGCACCCGGACAGCCGTGTCGTCGACAGTCGGACCACCGATGACGGAACGTCGATCCGGCGTCGCCGCCAGTGCCCTGACTGCTCCCGTCGCTTCACGACGGTGGAGACCGCCTCGTTGATGGTGATCAAGCGCAGCGGGGTGACCGAACCCTTCAGCCGCACCAAGGTCATCACCGGCGTGCGGAAGGCATGCCAGGGACGGCCGGTCACCGAGGACGCTCTCGCTCAGCTCGGCCAGCGGGTCGAGGAAGCGGTGCGCGCCACCGGCAGCGCCGAGCTGACCACCCACGACGTGGGGCTGGCCATACTCGGCCCGTTGCAGGAACTCGACGTCGTCGCGTACCTGCGCTTCGCGTCCGTGTACCGAGCGTTCGATTCGCTCGAAGACTTCGAGGCCGCCATCGCGGAGCTCCGCGGGCGGCGGCCTCCCGCACAAGAGGGCGGGTCCGGTGCGACCTCCGAGGTCCCCGTGCCCGCCACAGCCGCCGACTGACCGGCCCGGCCTCTGAAGGGCCCGGCGATCGGCCGCAGAGCGGCAAAAGGACCAGTCACGGGCGCTGTGCGCGGCGTCCGGGGCGACAGACAAAACCGTGCCACGGGAAGATCTGGGCACTTCAGGGCGTTTTTGCCCGTATATGGGAGGCGGCATGACAGAGACGACGAGCGGCCCGGCACGAGGCTCCCGAGCCAAGGGGTCCAAGGCCGCAGCAGCCCGGCAGGGCCTGCGTATCGAGCGCGTCCACACCACCCCCGGCGTACATCCGTACGACGAGGTCGTCTGGGAGCGCCGCGACGTCGTCATGACCAACTGGCGTGACGGCTCGATCAACTTCGAGCAGCGTGGCGTCGAGTTCCCCGACTTCTGGTCGGTGAACGCGGTCAACATCGTTACCAGCAAGTACTTCCGCGGTGCCGTGGGCACCCCGCAGCGCGAGGTGAGCCTCAAGCAGCTCATCGACCGCATCGTGAAGACGTACCGCAAGGCCGGTGAGGACTACAACTACTTCGCCTCGCCCGCCGACGCGGAGATCTTCGAGCACGAGCTGGCGTACGCCCTCCTGCACCAGATCTTCAGCTTCAACTCGCCGGTGTGGTTCAACGTCGGCACGCCCCAGCCGCAGCAGGTGTCCGCCTGCTTCATCCTGTCCGTCGACGACTCCATGGAGTCGATCCTCGACTGGTACAAGGAAGAGGGCATGATCTTCAAGGGCGGCTCCGGCGCCGGCCTGAACCTCTCCCGCATCCGCTCCTCCAAGGAGTTGCTGTCCTCCGGCGGCAATGCCTCCGGCCCGGTCTCCTTCATGCGCGGTGCCGATGCCTCCGCCGGAACGATCAAGTCGGGTGGCGCGACCCGTCGCGCCGCGAAGATGGTCATCCTCGACGTCGACCACCCCGACATCGAGGACTTCATCGAGACCAAGGTCAAGGAAGAGGAGAAGATCCGCGCGCTCCGCGACGCGGGCTTCGACATGGACCTCGGCGGCGAGGACATCACCTCGGTCCAGTACCAGAACGCCAACAACTCGGTCCGCGTGAACGACGAGTTCATGAAGGCGGTCGAGGCGGGCGGCAAGTTCGGCCTGCGTGCCCGCATGACCGGCGAGGTCATCGAGGAGGTCGACGCCAAGGGGCTCTTCCGCAAGATGGCCGAGGCCGCCTGGGCCTGCGCCGACCCGGGCATCCAGTACGACGACACCATCAACCACTGGCACACCTGCCCCGAGTCCGGCCGGATCAACGGCTCGAACCCGTGCAGCGAGTACATGCACCTGGACAACACGTCCTGCAACCTGGCCTCGCTGAACCTGATGAAGTTCCTCAAGGACGACGGCGAGGGCACCCAGTCCTTCGACGTCGAGCGCTTCCAGAAGGTCGTCGAGCTCGTCATCACGGCGATGGACATCTCCATCTGCTTCGCCGACTTCCCGACCGAGAAGATCGGCGAGAACACCCGCGCCTTCCGCCAGCTCGGCATCGGTTACGCCAACCTCGGCGCCCTGCTGATGGCGACCGGCCACGCGTACGACTCCGCCGGCGGCCGCGCCCTGGCCGGTGCGATCACGTCGCTGATGACCGGCACCTCGTACCGCCGCTCCGCCGAGCTCGCCGCGGTCGTCGGCCCCTACGACGGCTACGCCCGCAACGCCGAGCCGCACAAGCGCGTCATGAAGCAGCACGCCGACGCCAACGGCACGGCCGTCCGCATGGACGACCTGGACACGCCGATCTGGGCCGCCGCGACGGAAGCCTGGCAGGACGTGATCCGCCTCGGCGAGAAGAACGGCTTCCGTAACGCCCAGGCGTCCGTCATCGCGCCGACCGGCACCATCGGTCTCGCGATGTCCTGCGACACCACCGGCCTGGAGCCCGACCTCGCGCTGGTCAAGTTCAAGAAGCTGGTCGGCGGCGGCTCGATGCAGATCGTCAACGGCACCGTTCCGCAGGCGCTGCGCCGCCTCGGCTACCAGCAGGAGCAGATCGAGGCGGTCGTCGCCCACATCGCCGAGCACGGCAATGTGATCGACGCCCCGGGCCTGAAGACCGAGCACTACGAGGTCTTCGACTGCGCCATGGGTGAGCGCTCCATCTCCCCGATGGGCCACGTCCG
This sequence comes from Streptomyces sp. NPDC002133, assembly GCF_040296405.1. Lineage (NCBI taxonomy): Bacteria > Bacillati > Actinomycetota > Actinomycetes > Kitasatosporales > Streptomycetaceae > Streptomyces > Streptomyces sp. NPDC002133. Next base: position 81,218 of record NZ_JBEOXF010000018.1, read on the forward strand.
CATGATGGCCGCGATCCAGCCGTGGATCTCCGGCGCGCTCTCCAAGACGGTCAACATGCCGGAGTCGGCGTCCGTCGAGGAGGTCGAGGAGATCTACTTCGAGGCGTGGAGGATGGGCGTCAAGGCGCTCGCGATCTACCGCGACAACTGCAAGGTCGGTCAGCCCCTCTCCGCCAAGAAGAAGGAGCAGGAGAAGACCGAGATCACCGAGAAGGCCGAGGAGACGATCCGTACCGCGGTCGAGAAGGTGGTCGAGTACCGCCCGGTCCGCAAGCGCCTCCCGAAGGGCCGTCCCGGCATCACCACCTCCTTCACCGTCGGCGGTGCCGAGGGCTACATGACCGCCAACTCCTACCCGGACGACGGCCTCGGCGAGGTCTTCCTGAAGATGTCGAAGCAGGGTTCGACCCTCGCGGGCATGATGGACGCCTTCTCGATCGCCGTCTCGGTCGGTCTGCAGTACGGCGTGCCGCTGGAGACGTACGTCTCGAAGTTCACCAACATGCGCTTCGAGCCGGCCGGCATGACGGACGACCCGGACGTGCGGATGGCGCAGTCGATCGTCGACTACATCTTCCGCCGCCTGGCGCTGGACTTCCTGCCCTTCGAGACCCGCTCGGCGCTCGGCATCCACTCCGCTGAGGAGCGCCAGCGTCACTTGGAGACCGGTTCGTACGAGCAGTCCGTCGACGATGTCGAGATGGACGTCGAGGGCCTGGCCCAGTCCGCCCCGCGCCAGCAGGAGACCCTGAAGGCCGTCGCCCCGCCGAAGGCCGAGATCCCGGCCCCGAAGCAGGCGCACACCTCGGCGGAGCTCGTAGAGATGCAGCTCGGCATCAGCGCGGACGCACCGCTGTGCTTCTCGTGCGGTACGAAGATGCAGCGGGCCGGCTCCTGCTACATCTGCGAGGGCTGCGGCTCGACCAGCGGCTGCAGCTGATACGGAGGCCGGCTGCCGCTGATCGGCTGCCCGCAGCCGGCTGATCTCCTCGTCACAGAGGGCGTCGACCTGAGGTCGGCGCCCTCCGCGCGCGTCCGGACGGCCGACAACCGGGCACAAACGGGCTGCGGCCGCTCCGCCCGGTTCCGGCGCTCAGGAGGATGTGGTGCCCATCAGCTCCGCGAACTCGGCCGGGTCTGCGGCGAAGCCGCGGACGGCGGGACGGAGCTGCCATGCGCCGCTGCCGTCACGGGTGAACTCCGCGACCGTCGCTGCGGAGGCCTCCGGCACACCCGCGAGATCCTCGTTCGCCAGCTCGACGGGGCCTTCGAGTATGCGTACGCCGGTGTTCCTGATGTCGGAGAACGTCAGCCCGCGGCCGCGCTGCTGGATGACCACACCCACCACGACCCGCGCGTATCCATCGGCCAGACGGTCCAGTTCCAGGGTCATCACCTCGTCCGCACCGAGGCCCTGGCCCGTCCGGCTGTCCCTGTTGAGCGTGATGGTGCCATCGGGGGAGCGGCTGCCGAAGTGCACCAGATACGCGGGCTTGCCGTGCGGATCGCCCACGCCGTACGTCGCGGCGACGATGTCGAGGTCGATGGCCGGTGCGCCGATGGGGCTGGGATCCCACTTGAGCGTCACCTGGACCTTCCGGAGCCCTTTGCTGAGAGTGCCCACCCTGCTTCCCTTCCTCGTGGACGCCGTTGCGGACGTCAACGCCCCCTGTGGAAGGCCCATGTTGTCACGCTCGGGAGGACGCACTCCGAACAGTTTCGGTCGCTCCGCCGCTCGGTCAGTGCGGGATGCGCCGAGGCGGGCGCTGCCGTGCGACGTCCTCGCGGAAGACCGCGATGGCGCTGCTCACCTGGCGAATCAACTGCGTCTCCTCGATCTTTTCCAGATAGAGGCAGCGCCGGGCGACGCCCTCCAGTTCGAAGGCGAAGTAGAGCGACATCAGAGGATTGATGAAGAGTTCGCTGCCGCGAGTGCGCGAAGTGAACTGAACGTCTCCGAACGCACCTTGGACCGCTGCGGCTATGGAGCCGTTCACGATGCTCGGGTGATCAGGAGTGTGCTCCTGGGCGTGCGCTACCGCATCCACGAACAGGGTGCCCTCCCGGGTCGACCGGGAGACCGAGAAGCTGCCCAGGTACGCGCCGTCGCGATCCAACGCCGCGATGTTCTCCAGGACGAGACCGTGGCTCACCCCGTGGTACGCGTCCACGCCGAAGCCGAGCGAGAGGACCAGGCGTTCGGGCACGTCGAGTCCGTGGAGCGCGGCAACGCTCGTCAGGTCCTCCTCGGGTGTGCCGAGCCCCGATTCGTCGCCCCGCATGAGGATGTCGGTGCCGCCGTCGACAAGGACGACCGCGTCGATCCGGTACCGCTCGATCAGCGACCGGTAGGCGGCGCGAAGCGGCTGCACTCCGACGCGTGGGAAGGCGTGGACCGTGCTCGGGTAGCCGTGGCGGTCGAGCCACTGGGCGAGGGTGCGCTCGGGGAAGTAGGTCTGGTGCAGCGCGGTTGTGGGCGTGACGATCGCGACGTCCGGGGCGAGCCAGGCTTCGAGCGGCAGCCCTTCGACCGCGCTGAAGGACAGGTTGGCGAGATGGACCTCCTTGCCCTGGTGGAGCAACGAGAGGGCCACGGGCAGCCCGGCGTAGATGTCGAAACCGCCGCCCGCGCCCGCGACGAGGATGCGCTCGGCGGATTCCAGGCGGGCGAAGAGAGGGTTGAGATGGAGCGCGGTCATGTCGGTCATTGTGCGGAACGAGGGGCTGATCGGCTTGCGAATTCATGTGCGAACGAGGCGCTCGATGGGGTGTGACGACGGGTGGCGCCTTCTGCCGGAGAGTGACCAGGGCCACGTTCGGGGCCGTACGATGGCGCGGTGCTGGTCAAGTGGATTCGCTGCACCGTGGTGGACCGTCGAGGGTTCGAGCGGGGGCAGCGGAAGTGGGCGGGGCTGCTGGGTGAGCCGGGATTCCGGGGACAAGGCGGGGGATGGAGCCGGCGGCGGCCGGATGTCGCCCATGTCTTCGCGTTCTGGGAGACCCGTGCGTTCTACGACTCGTTCATGGCGCGTTCGCACGATCGGCTGGCGGCCGCGCAGTCAGGCACGTTCAAGGACAGCCAGGTCAAGCTCTTCGATCATCGTTTCGATGTGAAGACGGGCTTCGAGCCCCGCTTCACCGACGCCGACGTCGTTCGGGTCGCCCACTGCAAGGTGCACGAGCACAAGGTCGAGCACTTCTCGCTGATGCAGGAGAAGGTGTGGAACCCGGCGATGGCGGGGTCGCCGGGGATGGTGCGCGGACTGTTCGGCGACGCGCCCGGGAACGAGTTCCTGGTGCTGTCCATGTGGCAGTCCGCCGCGGAGCACGGCAAGTACCGCGTGGAGCGGGTGGAGCGGCTCTCGTTGCGCGCGCAGACAGAGGCCGACGTCGCGGCCCTGGCAGGGGACGTCGTGGAGCTCGAACCCTCCTGGACGGTGTGACGGGACGACGTGATCGCGGCCGGCGGCACTCCACGGGATGACACGCCGGACGAAGGTCGGACAACTGCTCGACCGGGCCCTTCCGGATCTAGGGTTTGTCATATGGCACGACCGCGGCGCATCGTTCTTGTCCGGCACGGCGAGTCGGAGGGGAACGCCGACGACTCGGTGTACGAACGAGTGCCCGACCACGCCCTGCGGCTCACCGAGCGCGGGTGGCTCCAGGCCGATGAGGCCGGGAAACGGCTGCGGGAGACGTTCGGGCGGGAACCGGTCAGCGTCTATGTGTCGCCGTACCGCCGTACCCATCAGACGTACCGGGCTTTCCGCCTCGACCCGGAACTCGTCCGGGTCAGGGAGGAGCCCAGACTGCGCGAGCAGGACTGGGGGAACTGGCAGGACAGGGACGACGTACGGCTGCAGAAGACCTACCGCGACGCCTACGGGCACTTCTTTTACCGCTTGCCTCAGGGCGAGTCGGGGGCAGATGTGTACGACAGGGTGGGGGCGTTCCTGGAGAGCCTCTACCGGAGTTTCGAGGCGCCCGACCACCCGCCCAACGTCCTGATAGTCACCCATGGGCTGACCATGCGGCTGTTCTGCATGCGGTGGTTCCACTGGACGGTGGCCGAGTTCGAGTCGCTCTCCAACCCGGACAACGGGGAGATGAGGATGCTGCTGCTCGGCGAGGACGGGCGCTACACGCTGGACAGGCCGTTCGAGCGGTGGTGCATCCCCGAGTCGTACGGGGACCACCGGATAGAGTGGCCGAGCGATGACCGCTGATTCCTTTCCCGCCTCTCCCGACGCTGCCGGTACGTCCGGCTCCTCCGATGTTTCCGCGTCGCCCGACTCCGTCGACCGGCGCTTCGCCCGTGCCCTGGCCAGCCTCCGAGGGCTGTCCGTGGGCGACGCCCTGGGCTCCCAGTTCTTCGTCCCCGCGAACTATCCGCTGCTGAAGCGGCGCGAGCTGCCGTCCGGTCCCTGGCAGTGGACCGACGACACCGAGATGGCGTGCTCCGTGGTGGCCGTGCTCGCCTCCCACGGCCGGATCGACCAGGATGAGCTCGCCCGTTCCTTCGCCGATCACCATGACTTCGACCGCGGCTACGGGCCTGCGGTCAACCGGATGCTCCGCTTGATCCGCGAGGGCGCCGACTGGCGTGAACTCGCCGCGGCGTTGTTCAACGGCCAGGGCTCGTGGGGCAATGGTGCGGCAATGCGGATCGCCCCGCTCGGCGCCTGGTACGCCGACGATCCGGAGCAGGCCACGCACCAGGCCGAGATCTCCTCGTACACGACGCACCAGCATCGCGAGGCCGTGGTGGGCAGCATGGCGGTCGCCGCGGCCGCGGCGCTGGCCGCCTCCCCGACAGGGCCGCCCACGCCCACCGAGCTGCTGGACGGGGTGGTCGCTCTCGTGCCGCGCAGTGCGGTGGGAGCAGGGCTGCGCAGAGCGCAGGACATGCTGGACTACGGCGACGCGGGCACGGTCGCCGCGGTGCTCGGCAGCGGGCGGCGTACGAGTGCGCACGACACGGTGCCGTTCGCTCTGTGGTCGGCCGCTCGCGCGCTCGGCGACTTCGAGCAGGCCTTCTGGACGACCGCCCAGGTGGGCGGGGACGTCGACACGACCTGCGCGATCGCCGGTGGAGTGGTCGCCGCGACGGAGGCCGGGGCTCCGCCGGCGGTCTGGCTGGACAGGACCGAGGCCCTGCCCGCCTGGCTGCCTGCCCGCGTGGGCTGAGCCCGGGCCGACACGGCTGGTCGGTGAACCGGCGGCACGGCGTGGACGGGCGGCGGCACGGCGTCCCGCGGGGCCGGCGTGGTGTTGGGCGGTGCGGGACCGGGCCCGGGCGGGGTCAGCGTGGCCTCCAGGGGGGCCCGGAAGGCCCGGCAGCGCCACGCGTCGCACGGCGCGCGGAGGCAGGTCGCCTGGCAGTGCAGTCCCACTGTCACGGTCCTGCCACAGCATGGCCGCGGACGACCGAGCCGGTTTGCGGAGGGCTAGCCTGTCGGCCACGCCGCCGCGTTGATCATTACCGGCGTGCGCCAACGAGACGCCGGGACCGCTGCGCCGCCACGAGGCAGGGCACGGGGCACCCGGCCGGGAGGGGGTCCCGTGTCAGACGTACCGTCCACACCATCCGGCCTCGGGCCGGAGCCGGAGGACCGGTCCGACGGCAAGAGGTCCGGCCTGCGCCGGAGCGAGGCCCAGGACCCTGCCTCGGGACCGCAGTCGGTGCCGGGCGCCGCCTCGGGCTCGGAGCCGGAGCCGGAGCCGAGCGCCGCCGTGGTCCAGGGCCCTGGCCCGGACAAGGTCCGCGATCGAATACCGGATCAGGAGCGAGGCCAGGGGCAGGACTCGGGTCGGGGCACGGCCCCTGATCGGACCGAGGAGAGTGATCCTGGACAGGCGTCCCCCGGGCCGCGCGCCTCGGCCACGCCTTCGTCGCAGCACCCGTCCGGCCCCGGCCCGCAGTCGGTGCCGGGCCCGGTGCAGGTGCCCGCGTCACCCTGGCCCCACCCCGCGCAGCCCTGGCCGCCGAAGGCAGCGCCTGCCAAGTCCCGGCTCGACGCGATACGGCCCGGCCCACCCGCACCCGTGCGCGCTGCCACGCTCTGGTGTGCCCTCGCCGCCGCGCTGCTCAGTGCACTGCTGCTCGGCGACGGGCTCGGCGTCAATCTGCTGATCGTGGCCGTGCCGACCGCACTGGCCGCATTCTTCGCAGCTCAGGCGGCCGGCCGACGGCTCCGCCCGTGGACTGCGGTCTGGGCGCTGGGCACCCTGGGCCTGTTTGCCGTTCCCGCACTTCGCGACGCGGGCTGGCCCACCTTCCTGGCAGTCGTCTCCGCGCTCGCGGTCGGCTCGCTGGCCCTGCACGGCGGGCGCAGCTGGCCGGGCGTGCTCTTCGGATCGGTTGGCCTGTTCGACTCGATCCGCTCCGGAACGGCTTGGGGCTGGCGAGGGCTGCGTGAGCGGGCTGACGGTTCGCGCGGCCGCTGGGGCCCCATTGTCCGCACGACTGCCGTTGCGACGGCGCTGCTCGTCGTGTTCGGCGCCCTGTTCGCCGGAGCCGACGCGGCCTTCGCGGACCTGCTCGGCGAGCTGATCCCCGATGTCTCGTTCGTCGACGGCCCCTGGCGGTTCTTCCTCTTCGTGGTCGGCCTCGTCGGCGCACTTGCCGCGGCCCGCACGGCCGCCGCCCCGCTGCGCTGGGACCGCCTCACCCTGCACCCGGGCAAGGCCAGGGGCCGGTTCGAGTGGGCGCTGCCCCTCGTTGTCCTCAACCTTCTCTTCGCCGCCTTCAACACGGTCCAGCTCGCCGTCCTCTTCGGCGGCTACGACAAGGTCCTCAGTGAGACGGGGCTGACCTACGCGGCATACGCCCGGCAGGGCTTCTGGCAGCTTCTCTGGGCCACCCTGCTCACCCTGGTTGTCATAGGGCTCGCCCTGCGCTGGGCCCCGCGCGACGGCGCCCGCGACCGCGCCCTGGTGCGCGCTGTGCTCGGCACCCTGTGCGTGCTCACCCTCGTCGTCGTGGCGTCCGCGCTGCGCAGGATGGACCTGTACGTCGACGCGTACGGGCTGACACGGCTGCGCGTATCCGTGGCAGCGATGGAACTGTGGCTCGGCCTGGTGATCGTGCTGATCATCGCGGCGGGGCTCTTCGGCGGCCGCCGGCTGCCCCGAGCCGTCGCGGGCAGTGCCGCGGCCGCCGTGCTGGCCTTCGGCCTCGCGTCCCCGGACGCCCTGATCGCCGAGCGGAACGTACAGCGCTACGAGGCGACCAAGAAGATCGATGTCGACTATCTGCGCGATCTTTCGGCGGATGCCGTGCCCGCCCTCGACCGGCTGCCCGAGCCGGTGCGCTCCTGCACGCTGCAGTCGATCCAGACTCGCTCGCACGAGGACGAACCCTGGTACGCCACCAGTTGGGGCGAGGTGAGGGCCCGGTCGATCTTCAAGGAGCGGCCTGCCAAGCTCGACAGGACCGGCTGCCCGTGGGCGGACGGACTGTACGGCGAGGAGCGCGACGAATACGACGAGGACGCCGAGTTCGGCGACGGCGGCAGCGGCGACGAATACGACCCGGGTACCGGCATGGACTGAGGACCGACGGACGACAGGTGTGCGGTCCGTCCCTCCGCGGACGGACCGCACACCGTCGTTCAGCCGGCTCGCTACGCGGCGGGGCCGGCTGCCCCCGCCGTGCCGCTCAGCGCTTCCAGGTCGCTCTTGCGGACACGTATCACCACGACCGCCGTGAGCAGAGCCAGCAGCACCATGGCCACCGCGGCCGTGAACGACGTCGAGATGCCTTCGGTCAGCACCTCGTGGCCCCAGGGCGCGGGCAGCTCCTGCGTCTTGGCGAACTCCGCCTGCTGCTCAGGCGTCGCCTGTGCCAGGAAGGACGGAACCTGCTTCTCCGCTTCGTTCCGGCCGGCCGTGCCGAACACCGTCACCAGGATGGACAGCCCCAGCGATCCGCCCACCTGCTGGGTCGCATTGAGCAGCCCCGATGCCGCGCCCGCCTCGTGCTGGGCGACGCCGGAGACGGCGGTCAGGGTCAGCGTCACGAAGTTGAGGCCCATCCCGAAGCCGAAGAGCACCATCGGGCCGAGGACCCCGCTCACGTACGAGCTGTCCGGGCTGATCAGGGTCTGCCAGAACAGGCCGATCCCGGTGATCGCGGAACCCGTGACCATGAACGGTTTGGGGCCCAGCACCGGCAGCAGCCGCTGGGAGAGCCCTGCGCCGGTGATGATGGCGACCGTGACGGGGAGGAACGCCAGACCGGCCTCGATCGGGCTGTAGCCGAGCACGTTCTGGACGAACAGCACGATGAAGAAGAACATGCCGAACATCGCCGCGGCCAGGCTCAGCATGATGACGTACGTACCCGACCGGTTCCGGTCGGCGAACATCCTGAGCGGAGTGATCGGTTCCCGCGCCCGCGACTCGACGACCGCGAAGGCTGCGAGCAGCACCACCGCGGCGCCGAAGGAGCCGAGCGTGAGCGAGTCCCGCCAGCCTTCCTCCGAGGCGCGGATGAATCCGTAGACCAGCGAGGCCATACCGGCGGTGGAGGTCAGTGCGCCCGCTATGTCGAAGCGGCCGGGGTGGCGCTCCGACTCGCTGATGTACAGCGGCGCGAGGAACGCGATCAGGATGCCGATCGGTACGTTGACGAACAGCACCCAGCGCCAGTCGAGCCACTCCGTGAGCATGCCGCCGGCCAGCAGGCCGATCGCGCCACCGCCCGCGGACACGGCGGCGAAGACGCCGAACGCCCGGTTCCGTTCCGGTCCTTCGGGGAACGTCGTCGTGATCAGGGCGAGCGAGGTGGGCGATGCGATCGCGCCGCCTACGCCCTGGAGCGCCCGTGCGGCGAGCAACTGCCACGGCTCTTGCGCGAGTCCGCCGAGCAGCGAGGCGAGCGTGAATACCAGGATGCCGGCCATGAACACCCGTCGGCGGCCCAGGATGTCGCCCGCGCGACCGCCGAGCAGCAGCAGGCCGCCGAAGGTCAAGGTGTAGGCGCTGAGCACCCAGGAGAGGTCGGTGGTGGAGAATCTGAGCGCGTCCTGGATATCCGGAAGCGCGATGTTCACAATCGTCGCGTCGAGTACCACCATGAGTTGGCAGGCGGCGATGACGGTGAGGGCTATTCCCGGACGCCCCTCCCGGCGGGCCGCGCCCGGCTTTGGCTGTGCTTGGAGCTGAGAGGTTGTCACTATGGTCCCCCCACACTTGAGTTAGTGAACGGATCCGTTCACTGTGTCCTCAACGGTAGTGAGTCCCCGACAGTGAACGCAAGCGTTCACTGGAGCTACCGCATTGCTGCGATGGAGAGTTGTTGATGGATACTTCGCGATCCGCGGCCACCGCTCGGCCGCGGTCGATGTCGTGTCGACGCCGCGGACCTGTGCTGGAGCGGGCGATCCTCGACGCCGCGCTCGAGCAGTTGAGCACCGTCGGCTGGAACGGGCTGACCATGGAGGGAGTCGCCGCCGGCGCCCGCACCGGCAAGGCCGCGGTCTACCGCCGCTGGCCGTCCAAGGAGGATCTTGTCGCGGACGCCCTGCAGGCCGGAATCCCCAGCCTCGGCGACGCGCCCGATCACGGGAGCGTCCGCGAGGACCTCTATCAGCTCTGTCGGAGGATGCGCGCGGCCATGTACTCCAAGCCGGGGTACGCGCTGCGCTCGGTCCTTCACGAATGCGATACGTCGACGGCCGAGCGCTTCCACGCACTGATCCTCGGCGGAGTCATCGAACCTTCGATCCGCCTCTTCGAGGAGGTGGTGCACCGGGGTGTCGCGCGGGGTGACGTGCGTGCCGACGCCACGGGCAGCCTGGTCTGCGACGTGATCCCGGCGATGATGATGTATCGCTCCAAAGTGTGCGGAAGCGAATGGGATGATGCGGATATCGCGGCGATGATCGATCAGGTCATGGTGCCCTTGCTGCGCCCTCGCGCCGGCTGAACCCGGGGGAGCGTCCTCGGAACGGGATCCGGGGTGTTGCGGCACGTCCGGGCGGCGTAACCTGTCTGGCGCCATGCCGTACGAACCACCCACCCACACCGTTGAGCGCTCGCTCCGGGCCACCACCGGTGCCAAGATCATTGCCGGAGTCGACGAGGTCGGGCGCGGGGCGTGGGCCGGGCCGGTCACGGTATGCGCCGCCGTCACAGGGCTGCGTCGGCCCCCTGCCGGTCTCACCGACTCCAAGCTGCTCACCCCCAAGCGCCGTACGGAGCTGGCGGGAGAGCTGGAGGGGTGGGTCACGTCGCACGCCCTCGGGCACGCGTCCCCGGCGGAGATCGACACGCTCGGGATGACCGCGGCGCTTAGGCTGGCGGCCGTGCGTGCCCTGGACGCCCTGCCGGTGCGTCCCGACGCGGTCATCCTCGACGGCAAGCACGACTACCTGGGTCTGCCCTGGCGCGTTCGTACGGTCATCAAGGGTGACCAGTCCTGCGTCGCGGTCGCGGCCGCCTCGGTGATCGCCAAGGTGCGGCGGGACGCCATGATGACCGAGTTGGGGCTGGAGCCGGTGTGCGAATCCTTCGGGTTCGCGGAGAATGCCGGCTATCCCTCGCCGGTGCACAAGGCGGCACTCGCCGAGCTGGGCCCCACGCCGTACCACCGGGTCTCCTGGGCCTTCCTCGACGCGCTGCCGCAATGGCGGCACCTGAAGAAGGTCCGGATCTCCCCGGAGGCGGCCGCCCTGGAGAGCGGGGGCCAGCTCGGCTTCGACTTCTGATCCGGCCGGTCGACCGACCGCCGTGCGAGCCGGACTACGAGTCCGGTCGCACTCATGTGCCCACCCGCCGATGCCAGACGCAGCGGCGTTTGATAGATATCCACCCATGCCTCTCATCCCCGAGGAGCCTCAGATTCACGAGAGTGCCCAGGGTCCCCGCGCCACTCCGGCCGCCGGCCGCACCGCGCCGACCCCCCGTCCCGTACCCGGTCCGCGTACCGCGGCCGCGCCCCGTCCCGGTCGCCCGGGCCCCGGCCCGGCCCGACCCACACCACCTGCGCAGCGCACCCATGCCCCTGCCGGGCAGAGCGCGTCGTCGCGGCAGGAGAAACGTTCCGCACCGCAGATCCAGCTGATCCCGGCCACCGCCACGGGTGCGCTCGACGCCGCCGACGAGGCCGTCGACCTGCTGCTCGACTCCGGCCGGGCACCCGGCGACGTCCTGGTGCTCACCACCGGTGAGCAGCACCCATGGGCCGCGCACGAGCTGTCCTTCGGCGAGAGCGCCTACTGGGCGCAGCACGACGCTCGTGACGACGTGTTCTACGCGGACGCCGCCTCGGCGGCCCGCGCGTCGACCCGGCCCGTGGTCGTCGTCGCCGTCAATGGCGGCAGCGACGACGTGACCGCCCAGGCCCTGCCTGTCGCCATGAGCCGCGCAGGAGCGCTGCTCATCGTGTGCGGCGACCCGCAGCGCATCAACGCCGTACTCGGCGCGGGCGTCTGAGCCTGCGGCGCCGCGCCGGTGTCACGGCGCCGCCCGCGCCCTGTGCGTGGTGCGGTCGTCGTGCCCTGGCCGGCCGTGCACCGCGGCCGGTCGCTTCGACGCACCCGCCCGGACCGGCCCCGAGGTACGGGACCCCCGGAGCGGTGCTGGTACCGGTGCCGACGCCCGTGGCCGCGTGGCTCAGCGGGCCGCCGTGCGGCGTAGGACCTCGGCCGCCCCGCTCGCCGTGCGCAGCGGGAGCACCGCCGGATCCGGTACCTCTTCACCGAAGCCGCCAGGTCTGGACTCGGAGTTGGGCCGGCGCCCGCCGCGCCCCTCACCGAGCACCTGCCACCCCGCGCGCGTCAGCGTGATGTACGCGCCGCAGCGGAGCCCGTGCAGGGTGCAGGCGTCGCGCAGTCCCCACATCCACGCTCCGTCCTCCTCCGTCCAGCGCTCGTCGCCGTCGCGGCAGTAGAGCAACACGGCGGTGCGGACCGGGGTGCGGCGGCGCAGATCGTGCGGGATGACCCGGCGCAGCTGGGCGAGCAGGGCGTTACGGAACTCCCAGCCGTCGGCGGGGACGCCGCGCCGGGCGAACGAGGCGCTGGCCGACAGTCGTTCCTCCTGGTCGAGCACGGCCACGACGGCCGTCGACGGAGTCGGCCTGTGCCGGCTGTGCAGGCCGCTGACGACGTCACGGGGATTGCGCAGCAGAGGTATCCCGGCTGCCGCCCACTCGGCGGGCTCCAGCATCCTCGCGAGGCTCGCGGAATTGGCCGATCCGTTGATCGAAGTGGCTGCGGACGAAGCGAATCCGAAGGTCACGTTCCTCCCTTCGCATACGCGCCCACAGTGCGGGCAGGGGTCGGTGAGGCGCACCGCAGCACAGCCCTTGCGGACCGCGGGCGAGCCGTGCGGGGATGGCTCCAATTCTTGCGGGCCTGCGGGCGAGCGGCAACGAGCAATTGAGTCCGCTGACTGGAATGGGCAGGTATGGCGCTCATATCCCTGCCCAATCGGGCCAAGTGCCACGCCCTTTCAGGCTTGAACCGCGAGGACCAGCGGAAACACCCCCTTCGCCCCGGCTCGGCGCAGCAGCCGTGACGCGACGGCCAGGGTCCAGCCGCTGTCCGAGAGATCGTCGACGAGCAGCACCGGCCCGGCCGCCGACTCGACGGCCGTGGCGAGTGCAGGCGGAACGATCAGCGCATCGTGCAATCCCCGTACCCGCTGTGCACTGTTCGTCCTTGAAATATGTGTGTCCCGCGCATCCGGCGAGTATTCGACGGTGCCCAGCAGCGGCAGACGACCGACCTCGGCGATCCGGGACCCGAGCGAGGCGACGAGCCGCGGCTTGCCCCGCGAGGCGATGGTGACAACTCCGACCGGGCGGGGCGGTGCATCGGCGGCTCCTGACGACCAGCCGCCCTGCCCCTTCGCCCAGTCGGCCAGCACACTCACGACCGCGTTCACCACATCGTCCGGAACCTTTCCGTCCGGGGCCTGCGGGGCAAGCATCGGGCGCAGCCGATTCCCCCATCCGATGTCGGAGAGCCGCCCCAACGCCCGACCCGTGCAGGACTGCTCGCCGACCGGGATACGGCCCTTCAGATCGACGCCGACGGCCGCCAGTCCGGTGGGCCACATCTTGCGTGGCTCCACCTCGACACCGGGCCGGCCGAGCTCCCCGCGAGCCGCGTCCAGCGCCCCGGTCGACACGCCGGCGTCCAAGCGGGCCCCCGCGCAGTTGTCGCAGCGGCCGCACGGAGCAGCCTCCTCGTCGTCCAGCTGCCGCCGCAGGAACTCCATCCGGCAGCCCACCGCCGACGCGTAATCACGCATCGCCTGCTGCTCGGCCTCACGCTGCCGTGCCACCCAGGCGTAGCGCTCCGCGTCGTACGCCCAGGGCTCGCCGGTCGTCATCCAGCCGCCCTTCACGCGGCGCACCGCGCCGTCGACGTCGAGCACCTTGAGCATCGTCTCCAGCCGCGTGCGCCGCAGCTCGACCAGGGGCTCGAGCGCGGGCAGCGAAAGCGGCCTGCCCGCTTGGGCCAGCACGTCCAGGGTGCGCCGCACGAGATCCTCCGGTGGGAAGGCGACCGAGGCGAAGTACTGCCAGATCGCCTCGTCCTCCTTGCCCGGCAGAAGCAGCACATCGGCGTGCTTCACGCCTCGCCCGGCGCGACCGACCTGCTGGTAGTAGGCGATGGGGGAGGAGGGTGAGCCCAGATGGACGACGAATCCGAGGTCCGGCTTGTCGAAGCCCATGCCCAGGGCGGAGGTGGCCACCAGGGCCTTCACACGGTTGGCGAGAAGATCGTCCTCGGCCTGCTGCCGGTCCGCGTTCTCCGTACGCCCCGTGTACGACGCCACGGTGTGGCCGCAGTGCCGAAGGTACGCAGTGACCTCCTCGGCCGCCGCGACCGTGAGCGTGTAGATGATGCCGGAGCCGGGCAGGTCGCCGAGGTGGTCGGCCAGCCAGGCCAGACGGTGTGCGGCATCAGGGAGTTGCAGCACGCTCAGGCTGAGGCTCTCCCGGTCGAGCGGACCGCGCAGGACCAGCGCGTCGGTGCCCGCGCCCGTCCCGAGCTGCTCGGCGACATCCGCGGTCACGCGGGCGTTGGCGGTGGCTGTCGTCGCGAGCACTGGAACTCCCGGCGGCAGATCGGCGAGCATCGTGCGCAGCCGCCGGTAGTCGGGCCGGAAATCATGGCCCCAGTCCGAGATGCAGTGTGCCTCGTCGACGACAAGGAGCCCGGTCGCGGCGGCGAGCTTGGGCAGGACCTGGTCCCGGAAGTCCGGGTTGTTGAGGCGCTCCGGGCTGACCAGCAGCACATCGACCTCGCCGGCGGCGACCTCCGCCTGGATCGTGTCCCACTCCTCCGTGTTCGACGAGTTGATCGTCCGGGCGCGGATGCCCGCCCGGGCCGCGGCTTCCACCTGATTGCGCATGAGCGCGAGCAGTGGCGAGACGATGACCGTCGGACCGCTGCCGCGCTCCCGCAGCAGTGAGGTGGCGACGAAATAGACGGCGGACTTGCCCCAGCCGGTCCGCTGCACCACCAGCGCCCTGCGCTTGTCGGCGACGAGTGCCTCGATCGCACGCCACTGGTCCTCGCGCAGCCTGGCGGAGCCGGTGGTGTCTCCGACGAGGCGCGTGAGGACGGAGTCGGCGGAGGCTCTCAGATCTGCGCGGTCTGTGTTGGTCATGCCCCCATGCAACCCGATGGCACGGACAATGCGCGAACGCTGCCGCTGCGCCTGTGGATAACGTTATCCACAGGGCTGGCGGGGATTTCTTGATCACGGGACCGTCGAGGCATGCGAAACAGCAACGAACCCAACGAGTCTCATGAATCCCAAGAGTCCCACGGCCGAGCCGCTGAGTCCGATGGCCGGGGCGCGGAGTCCCATGGCCGGGCCGCCGAGTCTCAGGCCGGCGTGCCCCGCAGCCTGCCCACCGAGCCTCACGGGCCGGCCGGTGAGCCCCACGGCGGGGAAGGTGAGCCCTTCAGCCCGGCCACTGAGCCCGGCGGACGCGCCGACGAGCCGTCCATCACCCTGCGTGGACCGGCCGAGCTTGCCGATGCCCTGCCGTATCTGATGGGTTTTCACCCGACCGATTCGGTGGTCATGGTCGCGCTCCACGGCCCGCGAGGTCGCTTCGGAGGGCGGCTCAGGGTCGGTATTCCCGCGACTCAGCGGGAGTGGCTGCCGGTGGCCGAGCAGCTGGCGGAGTGCCTCGTCGAAGCCGGCGAGCGGCGTGGAGCCAGGCCGGACGGCATTGTCGTCTTCCTGTGCCAGGACCCAGTGGAAGGGGAGACGGGCCGCGTGGTGATGGAGCGGCTTCGGCCGCTTGCGCAGTGGCTGCGGACGGCCTGCGGCTCGCTCGACGTGCCGGTGTACGAGGCGCTGTGCATCTCCGACGGCCGCTTCTGGTCCTACTGCTGCCCGGATTCCCGGTGCTGTCCGGCGGAGGGGACGGCCATGGCGATGCAGGGCACTTCCGTGATGGCCGCGGCCGCCGCCTATGCCGGGATCCAGGTCAGGGGGTCGCTGCGGGACATGGAGTCACGTCTGGAGGCGCGGATGTCCCTTTCGCTCGAGCAGGAGCGCGCGCTGGACGACACGGCTTCCGCCCTGGTGCCCAGGATTCTGGATCAGGGAAGCCGGGAGCAGGTCGGTGAGGAGACGCTGCGGCTCGCCCGCCGGCTGATGAAGCGGCTGGGGGAGAAAGCCACCCTGGGGGTCGGATGGCCGGAAGCGGACTCGACGGACGACAGACTCCTCTCGCACGACGAGGCGGCCGCCGTCATCCTCGGGCTCCAGGACCGCGACACCCGGGACCGCGCCGCGGCCTGGATGGAGGGGCCCGAGGCGGACCGGGCACTGCGGCTCTGGCGGGCGCTGTCCCGGCGCTGCGTCAGGCGGTACGCGGAGTACGCGGCCGCACCGCTCGCCCTGGCCGGGTGGGTCTCCTGGTCGACGGGCGATGAGCCCGCTGCCCGGGTCGCACTCAGTCTCGCCCTGCGCGCCGACCCGGAGTACGTATTCGCGCGGCTGCTCCACCAGGCGTGCAACGACGGGCTGGATCCGGAGTCGCTGCGTCGCTGCCTGCGCGGGGAGCACGCATCGGAGGAGGCCGCCGACCGAGCCGGGTCAGGGGCCGGGTCCGATTCGGGTGGCCGGACGGCGACGCCGTCGTCCCGGCCCAGCGCGGGGACGGGACGTCCGCTGGAACACGCCATGAGGAAAAGGAAGATCGCGCGGTCCGCCCCTTCGGCGCCCGGGGCGGCCAACCCGGCTCGGCGGCGCCCCGCGCCGAGCTCAGGCACGGCGGTCGGCAGGAACCGGGCACGCACGATCGGTCAGGGCGGCGGGCGGCGCGATTCGGGAGATCAGCGATGACGGGCGTGACCTTTCCGGGTGCGCTGCCGTTCATATGTGTGGCGGTGTCGTTCGACCCGTGACGCCGTCCGCGCAGCGGCTGTCGTGAGCGCACAGAAGGCAGCAGAGTCCCCATGGTCCTCGGCGATCATCTTCCGTCCTCGGCCCAGGGTCGGCCATCCGCTTTGGCGCCAGCCCTGGGTTGGGCTCCAGGTGCCCGCGCACGCTCGCTCCGGTCCTCCGTGCCGGCCGCTACCTCCGGGCGGGCATTGCGTGCCACGGGGCCGCACCCGGAGCCGGTCCCTGGCACAGGCCGGGCTTCGGGACGCCGGAGGGCCCATCTTCCTTAACGGTCGGCAGGCTGGGTCGCCGCGTGATCGACGAAGCCGCCGACGGACTTCAGTCGGGTGCGTGAAAAGGGAGGGTGAGCGGGATGGCCCCGACGATCGGCATGGGCAACGGAGTCCGTGAAGAAGTCGTTGTCACGGATCACGAAGGGAGTGTTTATCGTCAGGAAGACGACTATGATCGCGGCATGTCGCCCTACGACCCGTCGGCCTTTCCGCCCTTCGCAGTCACCGTCGACCTGGTCGTGCTCACCGTGCGTCGCCACGCCCTCTGCGCCCTGGTCGTACGCCGCGGGGAGCCGCCCTTCCAGGGGAGCTGGGCGCTGCCCGGGGGATTCGTACGGGCCGACGAGGATCTGTCGGCAGCTGCGGCGCGAGAGCTCGTCGAGGAGACGGGGCTGTGTGTGCACGACCCCGGTTCGCCCGAGCCGGGCAACGGTGCCCATCTGGAGCAGCTCGCCACCTACGGCGATCCGAAGCGCGACCCCCGCATGCGAGTGGTGAGCGTCGCCCACCTCGCGCTCTCCCCGGATCTGCCGTCGCCCCGGCCGGGCGGCGACGCGAACAGTGCGCGCTGGGCGCCCGTCGAGACGCTGCTGAACCCCGAGAACGGCGGGCGCGAGGACGAGCCGCCCGCGCCGCTCGCCTTCGACCATGCGCAGATCCTGGCGGACGGCGTGGAGCGGGCCAGGTCCAAGATCGAGTACTCCTCCCTGGCAACGGCGTTCTGCCCGCCCGAGTTCACAGTGGGCGAGCTGAGGCGGGTGTACGAGGCGGTGTGGGGAGTGGCACTGGACCCGCGGAACTTCCACCGGAAGGTGACCGGGACGCCGGGCTTCCTGGTTCCGGCGGGCGGGACGACGACCCGCCAGGGCGGCCGACCCGCCCAGCTGTTCCGGGCCGGTGGAGCAACGCTGCTCAACCCGCCCATGCTGCGGCCCGAGGTCTGAGTCCGTCGGATCGCCGTTCTGTCGTGGCCGGGCTGCGGCCCGACGTGCGCCGACCGCGTCCGACGAGGTGGTGGGCCCGGACCGTCGGCCTGCCTCCTCCACTCGGGTCAACTTGCCCGAAAAGTCGGAAATGTCGGGTTATCTTTCTGCGGTAGCTCCACTCGACCGCGTACCCGCCCTGCCCGCTGAGCGGTCTCACCTCCTGCGAGAGAAGCGATGCTCAAGGTCATCGGACTCACCAGCACCCCCGGCCGGGACGCTGCGCGCGCCGTGGACGACCTGACCTTCGAGGCGCTGCCTGGCACCGTCACCGCACTGCTGGGCGCGCCGGGCTCCGGCAAGACCACGGCCCTGCGGCTGATGCTGGAACTCGAGGCGGGCCGCGGGGTCGCCTGCTTCCGGGGCCGCCCCCTGCACCGCATCGCCCGCCCCGAGCATGAGGTGGGGGCGCTGCTCGGCGATGTACCCGGGCATCCGGCCCGTACGGTGCGTGGTCAGCTCCGTATGCTCTGTGCCGCCGCCGGGGTCCCCGCATCACGCGCCGACGAGATGCTGGAGGTCGTCGGGATCGGATCCCTGCGCGACAGCAGGCTGGGCAGCCTCTCCCTCGGGATGGACCGCAGACTCGGCCTGGCCTGCGCCTTGTTGGGGGACCCGCACACACTGCTGCTCGACGATCCCGTCAAGGGGCTGTCCCCCGGGGAGAGCGGCTGGCTGTTCGGGCTGCTTCGGGCCCATGCGGCGCACGGTGGCACGGTGCTGTACACCACCGACGACCCCAAGGAGGCTGCCCGGACCGCCGATCGCGTCGTCACCCTCGACGGAGGCCGACTCGTCGCCGACCAGGACGTCGCCGAATTCGCCCGCATTCGGCTGCGGCCGCGCGTCGTCGTCGGGACCCCGCACGCCGCCCGGCTCGCCGCGATCGTCAGCCGCGAGGCCCGGGCCGCACGACGCTCCGTCGAAGTGGTCACCGAACACGGCAACCGGCTGTCCGTCTTCGGCAGCAGCTGTGCCGAGATCGGCGAGACCGCCTACCGGCACGGCGTTCTCGTCCATCAGCTCGCCGACGAGATCGGGGCCCCCGCCCCCACTCCGAGTCCCGCGCCCGCCCCGGCGCCGGACGTCCCTGTGATCCCCACCTACACCTCCACGTCCACGCTGCCACCTTCCGAGTCCGCAGACATGGGCACCACCACCACCGGCACCGGCACCGATGCCGGGACGCCTCTGCCTCCGCTCCATCTCCGTCCGCCGCGCACACCCCTGCAGCCTGTGCGCTACGAGCTCCGCCGTCTCATCGGCGTCCCGGCAACCCATCTGATCGGGGCGGCCGTTCTCGTCGTCTCGGCCGGCATCTCGGTCCTGCTCGCCCGCACCGGCGGCACTGCGCAGCCGAGCCTCCTCGCCGCCTGGCCGGAGCTTTTGCCGCTGCCGCCCGCCGCCCTCGGCGCCGGACTGCTCGGCGCCCTCTCCTTCGGCGACGAGTTCCGTTACCCCGCCCTCGCGTCCGGTTGCGGGACCGTGCCGCGCCGCCTCGGGCTGCTGCTCGCGAAGCTCGGGGTCACGGCGGTGGCAGCGCTCGTGCTCGGTTTTCTCGTCGCCGTGATCGACCTGCAGATGCTCCGCCTCGCGTACGGAGGTGACTTGGGGTCCGTGCCCGAAAACTGGGACGCATTGTCGGCGAGTTGGTCCGGCCTGGTGGTGGGCTGTGCGTGGTCGGGGCTGCTCGCCGCAGGGATCTTCCGGTTCACCGCCGCGGGAGTGGCGGCCGTGCTCGCCGTACCGCTGATGGTCGTGCCGCTGGTGCAGAAGGCGCTCGCGGGACCATCCGCGCGCTCGATCGCCGGACTCCCGGCCCGCTTGCGCGAGCTGGTCTGGCTGCAGTGGCCGTACGAGACGGACCGCTGGCTTCTCGCAGGACTGCGCATCGTCGCCCAACCCGTGGGTGCGGCACTCGCGTTGTCCCTGTCCGCGCTGCTCTGCGGATATCTGCTCACGGGCCCTCGCCGCAGGGCCCGTTGGTGGCAGAAACGGCGTCCGAAAGCAATGAGCGCCACGCAACTCCCCGGGGAATAACCGTTTTCTCCTGATAAGTCGTCAATTGTGGAGTGGGCTGCGATCACCCTTTCGTGTGCTTTTCACCAAAGACCTCAAGGGGCGGGAGAGGCACGCCGACAAAGGATGCGTGAGTACCCTTGCGCACACCATGATGACCGCCGCCCGCCCCGCCGACTCCGGCCTCGCCGGTCCGGGCGATCTCGACCGTTACCCCTACCCGGAGGTGCCCGGCGTCGACCGTGTGGACCGCGTCGGACCCTCGGCCTGGGACACCTCGGACTCCGACCTGGGCCGGGCGGCCGGCCGCCGCGCGGCGGGCAGCCGGGGCCGCGGACTCCACGGCCAACTCGTCCAGCAGCTCGGCCAGATGATCGTTTCCGGCGACCTCGGGGCCGACCGTCCGCTCGTACCCGAGGAGATCGGCCAGCGCTTCGAGGTCTCCCGGACCGTCGTCCGGGAATCGCTCCGCGTCCTCGAGGCCAAGGGCCTCGTCAGCGCCCGCCCGAACGTGGGCACCCGGGTCCGTCCCGTCAGCGACTGGAATCTGCTGGACCCCGACATCATCGAGTGGCGCGCCTTCGGCCCGCAGCGCGACGACCAGCGCCGCGAGCTCACCGAGCTCCGCTGGACGATCGAGCCCCTCGCCGCCCGTCTTGCCGCCGGACACGGCAGGGAGGACGTGCAGCAGCGCCTCGGCGACATGGTGGAGATCATGGGTCACGCGCTCACTCAGGGTGATGGGATCACCTTCGCGCGGGCCGACGTCGAGTTCCACTCCCTCCTGATCCAGGTCGCCGGCAACCGCATGCTGGAGCACCTGTCCGGAATCGTTGCCGCCGCCCTTCAGGTGTCGGGCGGGCCGGCCGTCGGGTGCGACCGTGCCTCCGAGGCGTCCCTGACGCACCACGCCCGCATCGTCGACGCCCTCGCCGCCGGCGACGCGAACGGTGCCGAGGCGGCCATGCGTCAACTTCTCACCGTTCATCCCGAGGTGGAGCGCGTCGTGCCCGCCCCGCGCGAGCACTGACCGCAGACACGGCAGGTGTTCCACGGCGTACCCATCGTGTGTCGCCGGACCCCGGGGTCCGGCGACACGATCATGGAAACGTTCCAGCGGAAGGCTGTGCGAAACGCCGCGCGAGCGCCGTCGGAGGAGCGCGCCAGCGGGCGACGGCCCGGCAGTGACGCCCGGGGCAGGCGATTGTCGGGGCAATTGGGGAGTCAACTTCCCATTTCTTCGTTTTGTCGCAAATGAGGTGTGACTCGGGCCACGCGGATTGGGCGTAACACTCCTCGAAACAGTGCGATGACCTAAGAGGTGACAGCCACGGAGGGAATACAGACGTCGTTCATGGCGCTGTCCAGCTCTGAGGCTCAGCCCGCGCCGTCGGTACATCCCCAACCGGCGGTCGTCGGCTCCGGCCCGATCATGGGCGGGGCCGGAAGCCGTTTCCATCGTTCCGAGAGGTTGTTCGTGTCGGCCAGCACATCCCGTACGCTCCCGCCGGAGATCGCCGAGTCCGAGTCTGTGATGGCGCTCATTGAGCGGGGAAAGGCTGATGGGCAGATTGCCGGCGATGACGTGCGTCGGGCCTTCGAGGCTGACCAAATTCCGCCAACCCAGTGGAAGAATGTTCTGCGCAGCCTCAACCAGATCCTCGAGGAAGAGGGTGTGACGCTGATGGTCAGTGCCGCGGAGTCGCCCAAGCGCACCCGCAAGAGCGTCGCAGCTAAGAGCCCGGCAAAGCGCACCGCCACCAAGACCGTCGCGGCGAAGACGGCCACGGCGAAGACCGTCGCGGCCACCACCACCGCACCGGCGGCCACGACCGAAGACATCGCGGCAGCCACGGCCGACGAGACCGGGGCGCCCGAGAAGAAGGTGGCCGCGAAGAAGACCGCGGCCAAGAAGACTGTGGCGACCAAGAAGACGGCCGCCAAGAAGACGACGGCCGCGAAGAAGACCACGGCCGCCGCCAAGAAGGACAGCGACGAGCTGCTCGAGGGCGAGGACGCGATCGAGGAGGCGCAGCCCGGCAAGGGCGGTGCCGACGAGCCCGAGGGCGCCGAGAGTGCGGGCTTCGTCCTCTCCGACGAGGACGAGGACGACGCTCCTGCGCAGCAGGTCGCCGCGGCCGGTGCCACCGCCGACCCGGTCAAGGACTACCTCAAGCAGATCGGCAAGGTCCCCCTGCTCAACGCCGAGCAGGAGGTCGAGCTGGCCAAGCGCATCGAGGCGGGTCTGTTCGCCGAGGACAAGCTGGCGAACTCCGACAAGCTCGCCCCGAAGCTCAAGCGCGAGCTGGAGATCATCGCCGAGGACGGGCGCCGGGCCAAGAACCACCTGCTGGAGGCCAACCTCCGACTGGTCGTCTCGCTCGCCAAGCGCTACACGGGCCGCGGCATGCTCTTCCTGGACCTGATCCAGGAGGGCAACCTCGGTCTGATCCGCGCCGTCGAGAAGTTCGACTACACCAAGGGCTACAAGTTCTCCACGTACGCCACCTGGTGGATCCGTCAGGCGATCACCCGCGCCATGGCCGACCAGGCCCGTACCATCCGTATCCCGGTGCACATGGTCGAGGTCATCAACAAGCTCGCGCGTGTGCAGCGCCAGATGCTCCAGGACCTGGGCCGCGAGCCCACCCCGGAGGAGCTGGCCAAGGAGCTCGACATGACCCCCGAGAAGGTCATCGAGGTCCAGAAGTACGGTCGCGAGCCGATCTCCCTCCACACCCCCCTGGGTGAGGACGGCGACAGCGAGTTCGGTGACCTGATCGAGGACTCCGAAGCGGTCGTTCCGGCCGACGCGGTCAGCTTCACGCTTCTCCAGGAGCAGCTGCACTCGGTGCTCGACACCCTGTCGGAGCGTGAGGCGGGCGTGGTCTCCATGCGCTTCGGCCTCACCGACGGCCAGCCGAAGACGCTGGACGAGATCGGCAAGGTCTACGGCGTGACGCGTGAGCGGATCCGCCAGATCGAGTCCAAGACGATGTCGAAGCTGCGCCACCCGTCCCGTTCGCAGGTGCTGCGGGACTATCTCGACTGAGTCCGTGGCACTGCGCAGGACAGTTGCATGACCGAGGGCCCGGCTCCCGAGAGGGAGCCGGGCCCTCGGCGTTGTGCAGGGGCACGGCGGCCAGCGTCGGCTGCCGGGTTCGGCCGTCGGGTCCTGTCGGCGTGCACCGGGTGCGGGCCGACGTGGGCTGGCTGACTCTGAGTGGACGGAGTCCACCGGAGAGTCAGGAGATCGGTATGAGTCGCCCCATCGCCCGAGCACTGGCAGGACCCATGGCCCTGGCGGCTGCAGCGGTCCTGGTGCCACTCGCCCACCCGGCTCCGGCGTCCGCCGACAGTGTGATCATCGGCGGTCGTCCGGCGCGGTCCGTGGACAGCCCGTGGGTCGTCGCCCTGTCGAGCCGTGACCGGTTCGGAGGTATGCGGGCCGGGCAGTTCTGCGGCGGGGTCCTCGTGGCGCCGACGAAGGTGCTCACGGCGGCTCACTGCCTCAGTGTGGCGGTGCTGGGGATGCCCGTGGAGCAGATCCCCGATCTGCGCGTCATCGCGGGCCGGGAGGAACTGCTCGGCGCGGGCGGCCAGGAGGTTCCCGTACAGGAGGCGCGGATCGCGCCCGCGTACGACTCGCACACGAACACCACGGATCTGGCCGTGCTGACGCTCGCGAAAGCCCTCCCCGCAAGCCATGTGATCGGGACTGCGCGTGATGGGGACCCGGCGTACAAGGTGGGCACCGCCGCCGAGGTCTACGGGTGGGGCGATACGACCGGGGTCGGCACCTACGCCCATGCGCTGCGTGCCGCGCCGGTGCGGGTGCTGCCGGACGAGACGTGCGCGAAGGCCTACCCGGGCGGCGTGGGCGGTCGCTACGAATCGTCCACGATGCTCTGCGCGGGAGACGAGCGAGGCGGGCACGACGCGTGCCAGGGGGACAGCGGAGGACCGCTGGTGGCGGGCGGCCGACTGATCGGGCTGGTCTCGTGGGGCAGCGGCTGCGGGCGGGCGGACAGCCCCGGGGTGTACACCCGGATCTCGGCAGCGCTGCGTTCGGCGGCCGATCTGCTGTGACGGCACGGCAGTTGATCAGCTTTTGCGCCAATTGCCCGTACGCGTACGGTGACTGCGCGAATGCATTGGGTCATGAGAATGGGCGGCCGCCCCTACGAGAGGGGCGGCCGCCCATCGGCCGGTCCGGGACCGGCCCTTGGCTCGTCGTCGGACGCGAAGGTCAGCGTTCGTCGTCTCCGGTGGTTGCCGGTACGGCGGTCAGCCGGTCCGTCTCGTCCTGTATCTCGGCGGCGATCTTCTTGAGTTCCGGCTCGAACTTGCGCCCGTGGTGGGCGCAGAAGAGCAGCTCACCGCCGCTTGTCAGGACGACGCGCACGTACGCCTGGGCGCCGCAGCGGTCGCAGCGGTCAGCGGCCGTCATTGGGCTCGCGGGGGTCAGAACAGTAGTCACGTCGCCTCTTCTCTAGCTCGACGAGCTGTCGTACCAGGGTCAACATCCAACCAGGCCGAAAACGTTCCCGCTCGGGCCTTTTCCCTGAAACTTCTTCGTCCAGGTGGCTGGCTGCTGCCGGTTGGCGGCGAATGTGCCGTATCGCTGCATCGCTCTACGGTTTCGCTTGGCTTGCTGGGCTTGCTTGTCTCGTTCGCCCTCCCGGCTGGGCTGCCGGTTGTTCATGAGGACGTGCCCGGAGCCTAAATGGTTCATGCCTGGAAGGGAACGTGATGTGCACGTCACTCCAACGAGGGATCGAACGTACATGCGAGTCTGGACTAACATGACGAATCACGAGGGTGGCGTTACATCGGCTCTACCAGGCCTCGGTACCCTCTGACCGGCGACCGACGCCGGGCCTTTACCCCACAGGGGCCAGATCCAAATTCAGCGAGGAGCGAACCGCGTGACCGCCGAAACGTCCGTGCCGTCCAGTGCGCTGCTGACCGCAGACCGTGACGGTTCCAACTACACCGCGCGGCACTTGCTGGTTCTCGAAGGGCTCGAGGCGGTCCGCAAGCGGCCCGGCATGTACATCGGGTCGACCGACAGTCGCGGCCTGATGCACTGCCTCTGGGAGATCATCGACAACTCCGTGGACGAGGCCCTCGGGGGCTACTGCGACCACATCGATGTGATCCTCCACGACGACGGCTCCGTCGAGGTCCGGGACAACGGTCGGGGCATCCCCGTCGACGTCGAGCCCAAGACCGGCCTGTCCGGTATCGAGGTCGTCATGACCAAGCTGCACGCCGGCGGAAAGTTCGGCGGCGGTTCGTACGCGGCCTCCGGCGGTCTGCACGGCGTGGGCGCCTCCGTCGTCAACGCCCTCTCGGCCCGCCTCGACGTCGAGGTCGACCGGAACAGCGCGACCCACTCGATCAGCTTCCGCCGTGGTGTCCCCGGCATCTTCACCGAGTCCGGCCCCGACGCGCCCTTCGACCCGGCCAACGGGCTGATCAAGGGCAAGCGGGTGCCCAGGACCCGCACCGGCACCCGCGTGCGCTACTGGGCGGACCGCCAGATCTTCCTCAAGGACGCCAAGCTCTCCCTGGAGACGCTCCACCAGCGCGCCCGCCAGACCGCCTTCCTGGTCCCCGGCCTCACGATCGTCGTCCGCGACGAGCGCGATCTCGAGGGCGAGGGCAAGTCGGAGGAGATCTTCCGCTTCGACGGCGGCATCAGCGAGTTCTGCGAGTACCTCGCCCAGGACAAGGCTGTCTGCGACGTCCAGCGCCTCACCGGCCACGGCACCTTCAAGGAGACGGTGCCGGTCCTCGACGACCGCGGCCACATGACGCCGACCGAGGTCACGCGCGATCTCGCCGTGGACATCGCGCTGCGCTGGGGCACCGGCTACGACACGTCGGTCAAGTCGTTCGTGAACATCATCGCGACGCCCAAGGGCGGCACCCACGTCACCGGCTTCGAGCGATCCCTCACGAAGACGGTCAACGAGGTGCTCCGCTCCACGAAGCTGCTGCGGGTCGCCGAGGACGACGTCGTCAAGGACGACGCGCTCGAAGGTCTCACCGCCGTCGTGACCGTACGACTCGCCGAGCCGCAGTTCGAGGGCCAGACCAAGGAGGTCCTCGGTACTTCCGCGGCCAACCGGATCGTCGCCAACGTCGTCGCGAAGGAGCTGAAGGCCTTCCTGACGTCGACCAAGCGGGACGCGAAGGCGCAGGCCAGGGCCGTCCTGGAGAAGGCCGTCGCCGCGGCCCGTACCCGTATCGCGGCGCGCCAGCACAAGGAGGCGCAGCGCCGGAAGACGGCCCTCGAGACCTCGTCCCTGCCGGCCAAGCTCGCCGACTGCCGCAGTGACGACGTAGAGCGCAGCGAACTCTTCATCGTCGAGGGCGACTCCGCGCTCGGTACGGCCAAGCTCGCCCGGAACTCGGAGTTCCAGGCGCTGCTGCCGATCCGCGGCAAGATTCTCAACGTCCAGAAGTCGTCCGTCTCCGACATGCTCAAGAACACCGAGTGCGGAGCGATCATCCAGGTCATAGGAGCGGGCTCAGGCCGCACCTTCGACATCGACGCCGCGCGGTACGGCAAGATCGTGCTCCTCGTCGACGCCGACGTCGACGGCGCACACATCCGCTGTCTGCTGCTCACGCTCTTCCAGCGCTACATGCGGCCCATGGTCGAGGCCGGCCGGGTCTTCGCCGCCGTGCCGCCGCTGCACCGGATCGAGCTCGTCCAGCCCAAGAAGGGGCAGGACAAGTACGTGTACACGTACTCGGACAGCGAACTGCGCGCGAGGCTGCTGGAGTTCCAGCGCAAGGGTGTCCGCTTCAAGGACTCCATCCAGCGCTACAAGGGCCTCGGCGAGATGGACGCGGACCAGCTGGCGGAGACCACGATGGACCCGCGCCACCGCACCCTGCGCCGGATCAACATCGGCGATCTGGAGGCCGCCGAGCAGGTCTTCGATCTCCTGATGGGCAATGAGGTCGCCCCGCGCAAGGAGTTCATCACCAGCTCCGCCGCGACCCTGGACCGCTCGCGCATCGACGCCTGACAGCTCCTGACGGCTCATGACGACTCCGCCCCGCGGCCACCGCGGGGCGGAGTCCTCGTTTTCCGTCACCTGATGGGGTGAAGAAAAGGAGAGAAGAGTCCTGGATCTCCCCGTTCTGTCCATCCTTGGGCACGCGGCCGAAACGGGTCCGCCGACAAGGAGAGCAAGAGCGTGGAGAAGCAGGAAGGCCGGGACGCCGAAGCCGTGCGGCTAGACGACCCGTGGTACGACGCGCTGGCCTCCGGCTGGGGCGAACTGGACGGGACGGGCGTGCCCGTGCCCGCGGCGCCCCTGGGGGCCGCCGCAGGGACCGCAGGTCCCGAGCCCCGGCACAGCGCGACGGACATCTACCAGGAAGTCCAGCGCAGTGCGGCCTTCCAGGAAGTCCGCAGCCGCTACCGGCGATTCGTCGTCCCGGCCACCATCGCCTTCTTCGTCTGGTACGTGGCGTACGTCGTGGCCGCCACCGCAGCACCGGGGCTGATGGCCAGGCCGGTGGCCGGCGCGGTCAACGTGGCCATGGTGGCGGGGCTCGGGCAGTTCCTCAGCACCTTCCTGCTCACCTGGGCGTACGCCCGGCACGCCCGGCTGCGCAGGGACCGCGCCGCGCTCGACCTGAGGTGGACGGTCTTCGACCGGACACGCGCGAAGGAGCCGGCCAGGGACGCGGAGACGACGCGGGGGAACGAGCGTTGACCGGCGACCACCAGACCCTCGCGCTGCTGCTCTTCAGCGCCTTCATCGCGGTGACCCTGGCCATCACCACCTGGGTCGGCCGCAACCGGCACGGCTCGGCGGAGGAGTTCTACGCCGGCGGACGGTTGTTCTCGCCCATGGAGAACGGGTTCGCCATCGCGGGCGACTACATGTCGGCGGCCTCCTTCCTCGGCATTTCCGGGCTCATCGCGCTCTACGGCTACGACGGAATGCTCTACTCCGTGGGCTTCCTCGTGGCGTGGCTGGTCGTTCTGCTCCTCGTTGCCGAACTCGTCCGCAACTGCGGCCGGTTCACGCTCGCCGACGTCGTTGCCGCGCGGATGAGCGAGCGGCCGGTCCGCATCGCGGCGGGAACTTCCTCGGTCACCGTGTCCGTTCTCTATCTGCTGGCACAGATGGTGGGGGCAGGCAGCCTGGTCGCGCTGCTCCTGGGCGGGACGAGCGAGGCCGCGCGCTCATGGACCGTGATCGGTGTCGGCGCCCTGATGGTGATCTATGTGTCGTTGGGAGGGATGCGAGCCACCACGTGGATCCAGATCGTCAAGGCCGTGCTGCTGATGGCGGGCGCGATCGCGCTCACCGTGCTCGTCCTTGCACGCTTTCACGGCAACGTCAACGAGCTGCTCAACTCCGCCGCCGAACAGAGCGGCCACGGCAAGGACTTCCTCTCGCCGGGTCTGCGCTACGGCGGTGACTGGACCGCGCGCCTCGACTTCATCAGCCTCGGGCTCGCGCTGGTGCTCGGCACCGCCGGCCTGCCGCACATCCTGTCCCGCTTCTACACCGTGCCGACCGCCCGGGCCGCCCGCCGCTCGGTCGTCTGGTCCATCGGTCTCATCGGCAGCTTCTACCTGATGACGATCGTGCTCGGCTTCGGCGCCGCGGCCGTCCTCGGCACGGACGAGGTGCGTGCGTCGAACGCCGCGGGGAACACGGCGGTCCCGCTGCTCGCCCTCGACCTCGGCGGGGGAGCGGGCTCCACCGGAGGCACGGTGCTGTTCGCCGTCGTGGCGGCGGTGGCCTTCGCGACGATCCTGGCCGTCGTCGCGGGGATCACGCTCGCCTCATCGGCCTCGGTCGCCCACGATCTGTATGTCTCGCTGAAGCGCCGCCACGCGAAGCAGCACAGCGAGGTCGCCGTGGCACGCGTCGCCGCGGTCGGCATCGGCGCGGTCGCGATCGCGCTCGCCCTGCTCGCCCGCGATCTGAACGTGGCCTTCCTCGTGGGCCTGGCCTTCGCGGTCGCCGCCTCGGCCAACCTTCCTGTGCTGCTCTACTCGCTCTTCTGGCGCGGTTTCACGACACGTGGCGCGGTGTGGTCGGTGTACGGCGGGCTGATCCCCGCAGTGCTGCTGGTGCTGCTCTCGCCGGTGGTGTCGGGCAGCCCCGATTCCCTCTTCCCCGGGGTGGACTTCCATCTCTTCCCGCTGCAGAACCCGGGACTGGTCTCCATCCCGCTGGGTTTCCTGGCCGGCTGGATCGGCACGGTCGCCTCCTCCGAGGAGCCGGACAAGGCGAAGCACGCCGAGACGGAGGTGCGCGCGCTGACGGGCGCGGGCGCGGTGTGAGCTGTGGGCGTCACCGCCCCGGAGGGGCCGCCGCCCATGTGTACCTGTGCTCCGGACGCCCGGTCTCGCCGTATCTCAGCGACAACCGGACCCTGCCCGAGCGTTCCAGGAGCTTCAGATAGCGCTGGGCGGTCTGGCGGCTCACGCCGGCCCGTTCGGCGATCTCCTGGGTGGACAGTGCGGTGTCGGCAGCCTGGAGGACCTTGCGGACCAGTTCGGCCGTGGTCGGCGAGTGGCCCTTGGGGAGGTCGGGGGCGCTCGTGGCGGAGAGGGCTCTGAAGATGCGGTCCACCTCGGCCTGTTCGGCCTCCCCGCCGCCGGCCAGGGTCCTGCGGAGCCCGGCGTAGGCCTCCAGCTTGGTGCGCAGGCCCGCGAAGGTGAACGGCTTCACCAGATACTGGAGCGCGCCGTGCCGCATCGCCGCCTGGACGGTGGCGACGTCACGGGCGGCCGTCACCATGATCACGTCGGTGTGGTGGCCCCGGCGGCGCAGCTCCCGGACCACCGAGAGCCCGTTCTCGTCGGGCAGATAGTGGTCCAGCAGGATCAGATCCACAGGCAGCTCGGCGACCCGGGCGAGTGCCTCCGTGGCCGTGTGGGCCCGGGCGACGACCCGGAAGCCCGGTACCTTCGCCACATACGCGGCGTTGATCTCCGCGACCCGGACGTCGTCGTCCACGACCAGGACGTTGATCGGCGCCTCGGGTCGTGCCTCGGGCAGCGCGGTCATCGTGTCTCTCCCACGGTTGCGAGTCCCGGCTCCAGCCCCGGGTCGGCCAGCGCCTCGGGGAGTACGACGGTGAACTCGGCACCGCGGCCCATGGCCGCACCCGCCCGGGCGCTGCCGCCCTGCCGCTCCGCGAAACGCCGGACCAGGGCCAGCCCGAGGCCCCGCTTTCCGTGTGCGGGGAGCTCCTTCGTGGACCAGCCCTCTGTGAAGATCAGTTCGCGCTGCTCGGCGGGGACGCCGGGCCCGCTGTCGGAGACCCTCAGGACGACCGTACGCCCTTCGCCGCGCAGCTCGATCTCGATGCGCGGATCGTCGGAGCCGGCGGCCGCGTCCAGCGCGTTGTCGACGAGATTGCCCACGACCGTGACGAGCCCGCGCGGGTCGACCAGCCGGTCGGGCAGCAGCGTCCCCGGCGCGATGCGCAGCGAGACGCCGCGCTCCGCCGCGACCGTCGCCTTGCCGACCAGCAGCGAGGCCAGCAGCGGATCGTGGATCTTCTCGGTGACCTGCTCCGCGGTGGCCCGGTGCACTCCGACGACCCCGGTCACGAAATCGACGGCCTCCTCGTGCATCTCCAGCTCCAGCAGCCCGAGCAGCGTGTGCATTCGGTTCGCGTGCTCATGGTCCTGGGCGCGGAGCGCGTCGATCAGTCCGCGCGTCGAGTCCAGCTCACGGCCGAGCTGCTCCAGCTCGGTGCGGTCGCGGAGCGTGGCGACGGCGCCGCCGTCGTCCGTGGGCATCCGGTTGGCGATCAGTACGCGGTGGCCGCGTACGGTCACGAGGTCCTCGCCGGTGACCCGGCCGGCCAGCACATCCGTCGTGCGGCCTGTGCCGAGCACCTCGTCGAGCGGCTGCCCCGCCGCCTCCGGCCCGAGGCCGAGGAGGCGCTGCGCCTCATCGTTCATCAGCCGGATCCGGCCGGCCCCGTCGAGGGCCACCACGCCCTCTCGGATGCCGTGCAGCATTGCTTCGCGCTCGGCGAGCAGGGCCGATATGTCCGAGAAGGCCAGGTCGTGGGTCTGCCGCTGGAGCCGTCTGGAAATCATGTACGCGGCGAGGGCACCGACGGCCAGGGCGCCGCCCGCGTAGGCGAGCAGCCCGGGGATCGCGGCGAGGAGGCGGCCGCGGACGCTGTCGTACTCGATCCCCACCGAGACCGCACCGACGATCCGGCCCCGGTCGTCGCGGAGCGGGACCTTGCCGCGGGCGGAGCGGCCGAGTGTGCCGTTGTCGATCTCCATGACGTGCCTGCCCGCGAGCGGCTGGCTGGGGTCGGTGGAGACGACCCTTCCGATCTGCCCGGGGTCGGTGTGCGACCAGCGCACGCCACGGGTGTCCATGACCACGACGTACTCGGCGCCCGCGGTCCGGCGGATGCGCTCCGCCTCCCGCTGCACCGGGCCGCGGACGGAAGGCTGCGAGCCGAGGAGGTCCTCGGCGACCCGTGGCGAGGCGGTCGTCTCGGCGATCGCCAGGGCACGCCGCATCGCCTGGTCGTCGAGCTGGTCGCTCAGCGGGGCCAGGAAAAGGCCGGTGGCCAGCACGGTGACGCCGGAAGCGATGGCCAGCTGCATCAGCAGGACCTGTGCGAAGACTCGCCGCGGCCAGCCGAACTGCCGCCGTCTCGCGGGTGCGCCTGCGGGGCCGGTCGGTGCGGGGCTCATACATATGCACGGTAAGGGGCCGGGACACGCTTCGGGAAATCCCTCTGCATCACTCTCCGCAAGTCACGCAAGCAGCTTGCGTGAATTGCAAGCGGGTTGTCATGTCTCGTATGAGGCCACGGAAAGCTGCTGGTGCGCGATGTGCCGACCTCGCAGCCGCTGCGCTCACGCTTCACACGGGCCACGGGAGGTGGCCCGGAGCTGTAGCCTTCCAGGCAGATCGCGGCAACTCTCCAACCTCTGACGGCAAATAGCTAAGTTCTTTCATGCATAAATGCATGTCGACCCAGGGAACATCCAGGTCCTCGGCCGGGAGCAGAACGATGCCGGCTACAGCAGCCTGGTGCAGGCGAAGGACTACACGTTCGACCCGGCGAGCGGGAACACGGTGGCCATCGACGTCTCCGCGCGCGTCGCCGAGTTCCAGCTGAAGGTCACCTCCAACACCGGAGCCCCCGCCGGACAGATCGCGGAGTTCCAGGTGATCGGCGTCCCGGCGCCGAACCCCGACCTCCAGGTCACCGTGCTGACCGCCGCACCGGTCGAGTCGGACCCGGTCACCCTGACCGCGACCGTGCGCAACGCCGGCCCGGCGCCCTCCGGCGCCACGGCCGTGGCGTCCCAGCTCGGCGGATCCAAGGTCGCCACGGCGTCGGTCGGCACTCTCGTCGCCGGTGCGTCCACCACGGTCAGCGCCGGGATCGGGGCGCGAGACGCGGGCAGTTACCCACTGAGCGCGGTGGTCGACGAGGCGAACACGGTCATCGAGCAGAACGAGACCCGCAACTCCTTCGCCGCCGCGGCTCCGCTGGTCGTCAAGCCGGTCGACAGCTCCGACCTGGTCGCCGCCGCGGTGAACTGGTCCCCGAGCGCCCCGGCCGGCGGTGACACCGTCAGCTTCTCCGTCGGTCGGGAACCAGGGCACGGTGGTGTCCCTGGGCGGCAGTCACGGCATCACGCTGACCGTGACCGACGCGGCGGGCGCGATCGTGAAGACCCTGACAGGCGCCCACACGGGACCCATCGCCCCTGGAGCCACCGCGGCCCCGGTGAACCTCGGTACCTGGGCGGCCGCCAACGGCAAGTACACCGTCAAGGTCGTGATCGCGGACGACACCAACGAACTGCCGGTGAAACGCGCGAACAACACCAGCACCAAGCCGCTCTTCGTCGGGCGCGGCGCGAACATGCCCTACGACATGTACGAGGCGGAGGACGGTGTCGCGGGCGGCGGCGCCCGGGTCGTCGGACCGAAGGGGACCATCGGCGATCTCGCGGGCGAGGCGTCGGGACGCAGGGCCGTCACCCTCGACAACACCGGCAACTACGTCGAGTTCACGGCCGGGGCCGCCACCAACACCCTGGTCACCCGCTTCTCCATCCCCGACGCGCCCGGCGGCGGGGGGATCAACTCCACCCTCAACATCTACGTCGACGGGACATTCGGCAAGAGCATCGACCTCACTTCCAAGTACATGTGGCAGTACGGCGCCGAGGCGAGCTCCGGCAATCGCCGGGCGCGGGAGCACCTCGCCACATCTACGACGAGGCGAACGTGATGCTGGGCGAGACCGTCCCCGCCGGCAGCAGGATCAGGCTGCAGAAGGACGCCGCGAACCCCCACACGTACGCGATCGACTTCATCGACCTGGAGAGGTCACGGCTGCGCCGAACCCGGACCCGGCGGCGTACACCGTCCCGGCCGGAACCAGTCACCAGGACGTGCAGAACGCCCTGGACAAGGTACGGATGGACACGACGGGCACGCTCGTCGGCGTGTATCTGCCACCGGGCACGTACCAGACGTCCAACAAGTTCCAGGTGTACGGAAAGCCGGTCGAGGTCGTCGGCGCGTGCCCGTGGTTCAGCCGCTTCGCGACCCCGGCCGATCAGGAGAACACGGACGCCGGATTCGACGTCCGGGCGACCGCGAACGGCTCTTCGTTCTCCGGATTCGCCTTCTTCGGCAACTACACGGCACGGCATCGCCACGCTGCAGTTCGGCTCCATCCCGGCGCTGGGCTTCGGCACCACCCCGTCGAGGTTCGAGAACATCACGCTGGAGCGGACCGGTGGCCACTTCTGGGGCGACCAGACCTTTCCGGCGCTGTGGATGTACTCGGCGGAGTACGACTTCCAGGGCATCCGGATCACGGGTCTCGACATCACGGATCCGACCTATTCCGGGATCATGTTCCAGTCGAAGTGCAACGGCACCCGGCCGTTGAAGCCGATCAGGGACAGCGTCCTGACCGACGTGTCCGTCAGCGGGGCGAGGAAGAGCGGTGACGCCTTCGACGCCAAGTCCGGCTTCGGGCTCCGGGCGAACGAGATGCCGGAGGCCGGCCAGGGACCCGCGGTCGGCGAGGTCGCCTTCAACGGGCTGACGTTCGGCGACAACGCCCAGGACATCAGGAACACCACCTCCACCTTCAAGGTCAACATCACCCCCCAGGAGGACGTCGACGAGACTGGCGCAAGCCACTTGCATGGCTTGCGCTAGTCTTGCGTCCATGACGCGACGACTTGCTCAAGTTGCAAAGAAGGTGGGAGTCAGCGAGGCCACGGTCAGCCGGGTCCTCAACGGCAAGCCGGGCGTCTCCGACGCCACCCGCCAGGCCGTGCTGACCGCCCTGGACGTGCTCGGCTACGAGCGGCCGACCCAGCTGCGCGGCGAGCGCGCCCGGCTCGTCGGGCTGGTCCTGCCGGAGCTGCAGAACCCGATCTTCCCCGCGTTCGCCGAGGTCATCGGCGGTGCCCTGGCCCAGCAGGGGCTGACCCCGGTGCTCTGCACCCAGACCAAGGGCGGGGTCTCCGAGGCGGACTACGTGGACCTGCTGCTCCAGCAGCAGGTGTCCGGCGTCGTCTTCGCCGGCGGGCTCTTCGCGCAGGCGGACGCACCCCACGACCACTACCGCAGGCTCGCCGAGCGCAAGATCCCGGTCGTCCTGATCAACGCGTCCATCGCGAACCTCGACTTCCCCTGCATCGCCTGCGACGACGCCGTCGCCGTCGAGCAGGCCTGGCGCCATCTCGTCTCGCTCGGGCACGAGCGGATCGGCCTCGTCCTCGGCCCGCCCGACCATGTGCCCTCGCGGCGCAAGCGTGCCGCGGCACAGGCAGCGGCCAGGACCGCCGGGCGGGAGCTGCCCGACGAGTTCCTGGAGTGCTCCATGTTCTCCCTGGAGGGCGGGCAGGCGGCGGCCACGCGCCTGCTGGACCGCGGGGTCACCGGCATCATCTGTGCGAGCGACCCGCTCGCCCTGGGCGCCGTACGGGCCGCGCGCCGGCGCGGGCTCGCCGTCCCCGGTGAGGTCTCGGTCGTCGGATACGACGACTCCGCGTTCATGAACTGCACCGAACCGCCGCTGACCACCGTCCGCCAGCCGATCGAGGCGATGGGCCGGGCGGCGGTCGAGCTGCTCTGTGCGCAGATCCAGGGCGGTGCCGTGCCGCCCGACGAGCTGCTGTTCGAGCCGGAGCTGGTCGTGCGCGGCTCCACGGCACAGGCGCCTCGCTGATCTGCGCACCGCTGTCAACCCACTGTCAAACATTTACGAAATCAGCGCGACATATTGCGGCCAACTGTTGCCGGTGGTTGAGTGTGCGATGCCCCCGCACGACGTCCTGTTCCGCAGGGTGTCCGCCGAGGGGCTTCCACGCTCATGCCCGAAGGGGACCACCGATGAGAAGTGCTCGGTCGAGCAGTGCCCGGTTCCGTCACACGCGTCGTACTCGCCGCACCTCCGCGGCCGCCCTCCTCACCGCCCTCGCGCTGACCGCGCTCGCCGCCTGCGGCACGAGCAGCAGCGACAACGGCGGCGGGGACTCCGATGGCGGCGGCTCCTCCGATCCGGCGGCGCCCCTGGACCCCAAGGCCAAGGTGACGCTGACCATCGACTGCATGCCGCCGGCCGCCAAGGCCGCCGAGCTCAAGGAGTGGAACGAGGACGTCAGGACGTTCAACAAGACGTACCCGAACGTGAAGATCGAGGGGAAGTCCACCCCTGGGCAGTGCCTCGAGCCGCCCCGCTTCACGGCGATGCTCAAGGCCAAGTCCCAGCCCGACGTCTTCTACACCTACTTCACCGATCTGGAGCAGGTCCTCGACAACGACGGCGCCGCGGACATCACCGCCTACGTCACGGACAAGTCCGTCCCGGCCCGCGGCGACATCGACCCGAACGTGATGAGCTCGCTGACCAAGGACGGCAAGCTCTACGGCCTGCCGACCAGCAACTACACCATGGGGCTGCTGATCAACCGGAAGCTGTTCCAGCAGGCCGGCCTCGACCCCGACTCCCCGCCGCGCACCTGGGCGGAGGTCCGCACCGCCGCCAAGACGATCGCCGGACTCGGCAAGGGCATCGCGGGCTTCGGCGAGTACAGCGCGGGCAACACCGGCGGCTGGCACTTCACCGCCACCACCTACGGCCTCGGCGGGGACGTCGTCGACGCGAGCGGCAAGAAGGCCGCGTTCAACAACGAGCTGGGCAGGCAGATCGTCCAGAACCTCCACGCCATGCGCTGGGAGGACGGCAGCATGGGCCAGACCCAGCTGCTCAAGTGGGGCGACCTGCAGAAGCAGATCGCGACCGACAAGCTCGGGATGTTCCTCGCCGCGCCCGACGACATCACGTACATGGTCCAGCAGCTCGGTGCGGAGTACGAGAACTTCGGCATGGGACCGATCCCCGGGGAGAAAGCCACCCTCTTCGGCGGCAACAACTACATGGTCAAGAAGGGGAGTTCCCCGGACAAGATCAAGGCCGCGATCGCCTGGCTGAAC
The DNA here is from genome assembly GCF_040296405.1 of Streptomyces sp. NPDC002133. Lineage (NCBI taxonomy): Bacteria > Bacillati > Actinomycetota > Actinomycetes > Kitasatosporales > Streptomycetaceae > Streptomyces > Streptomyces sp. NPDC002133. Next base: position 117,398 of record NZ_JBEOXF010000018.1, read on the forward strand.
TTCAAGAACCTCACCGTCGGCAAGGGCCAGTTCGACTGGTCCCGCACCAAGACGGACGGCCTGCCCGTCGGCCTCCCGCAGCCGAACTTCTGGCTGAGCGCCAGCAAGACCGAGGACGACGCCCAGCGTGCCCAGCACGCCACCATGCCGGTCGCCAACTTCAAGGCCTTCATGGACAACCCGGTCAAGGGCAAGGCAGAGCCGCCCAAGGCCCAGGAGATCTACAAGGTCCTCGACAACGTGATGTCCGGGGTCCTCACCAACAAGGACGCCGACGTCGACAAGCTCCTGTCGACGGCGGAGCAGCAGGTGAACCAGATTCTGGCGAACCAGTAGCCCATGTCCGCCCCGACACTCCCCGCCGGCGACCAGCGGGAGGCGCGCGTCCGCGGCGCCTCCTGCCCCCGCACGGCCCCGCCCCGTGAGGCCCTCGCCCGGGCCCTGGGCCGCAACCTCTCCGCGCACGCCTTCCTGATCGGCGCCGTCCTCTGCTTCTCCTTCTTCTCCTGGTACCCGATGGTCAGGGGGTTCCTCCTGGCCTTCCAGAAGACGGAGGACGGGCGCACGACCTGGGTCGGCTGGGACAACCTCCGTACGGTCTTCGCCGACCCCGCCATCTGGCAGGCCTGGCGCGGCACGCTCCTCTTCACCGGCCTCGCCCTGGTCCTCGGCTTCGCCGTCCCCTTCGTGATCGCGATCGTGCTCAACGAATTCCGGCACGCGCAGGCCTACTTGCGGCTGCTGGTGTATCTCCCGGTCATGCTGCCGCCGGTCGCGTCCGTGCTGCTCTTCAAGTACCTGTACGACCCCGGGTACGGGCTCTTCAACACCATCCTGGACGCCCTGCACCTGCCGCAGCAGCAGTGGCTCCAGGACCCCGACACCGCGATGCTCTCCGTCGTCATCGCCGCCACCTGGATGAACATGGGCGGCGCGACCCTGATCTACCTCGCCGCGCTCCAGTCGATCCCGGGGGAGCTCTACGAGGCGGCCGAGCTGGACGGCGCGGGAGTGCTGCGCAAGATCTGGCACGTCACCATCCCGCAGACCCGGCTGATCCTCTCGCTCCTGCTGCTGATGCAGATCGTCGCGACGGTCCAGGTCTTCACGGAGCCCTTCCTGCTGACGAACGGCGCGGGACCGGAGGGGGCCACGACGACCGTCGTCTATCTCATCTACCAGTACGCCTTCAACTTCAACAACTTCGGGGCCGCTGCAGCGCTCGGTCTGCTCCTGCTCGTACTGCTGGCCGGCTTCTCGGCGGCGTACGTACGCCTCAGCCGGACCGCCGACGACGCATGAACGGGGGAGCGCGACGCACATGACGGCCACCAGAACACTCATCTCGCCCGCTCAGCTGGCCAGACCGCGCGCCCGGTACGTCTACTGGGCCGTCCTCGTCCTGGTCCTGCTCCTCTTCACGATCGTCTTCCTCGGACCGCTGTACTGGATGGTCACCGGCGGACTGAAGACCACCCAGGAGGCCGTGCAGTCGCCGCCGACCCTGATCCCCGGCTCGCTGCACCCGGAGACCTACAGCAGGGCCTGGGAGGTGATGGAGCTCGCCCGGCTGCTGTTCAACACGCTGTACTACGCCTTCGGGGCGCTGGCCTTCCAGCTCGTGCTCGACGTCGCCGCGGCCTACTCGCTGTCCAAGCTCCGCCCCGTGTTCGGCAAGGCGATCCTCGGGATGATGCTGGTCACCCTGATGATCCCGGCGACCGTCCTCGTCGTCCCTCAGTATCTGACGGTCCTGGACGTGCCGATCGTGGAACGCAACCTGCTCAACTCGCCCTGGGCGATCTGGCTGCCGTCCGTCACCAACGCCTTCAACATCTTCCTGCTGAAGCGCTTCTTCGACTCGATCCCGCAGGAGCTGCTCGACGCCGCCTCGATCGACGGGGCGTCGCGGCTGCGCACCCTCTGGTCGGTGGTGCTGCCCATCTCCCGGCCCATCCTGGGCGTCGTCTCGATCTTCGCGGTGGTCGGCGTCTGGAAGGACTTCCTCTGGCCGATGCTCACCCTGCCCGACCCGACGAAGCAGACGCTCAACGTGGGGATCTACTCGCTGGCCAGCGGGGTGCCGGAGAACGTCCTCATCGCGGCCCTCACCATCGCCTCCGTTCCCACGCTGCTGATCTTCCTGATCTTCCAGCGCAACATCATGAGCGGTCTCACGGCGGGCGGACTCAAAGGCTGACCTGGGCCGGAGCCCCACTCTCGGCTTCAAGCCCCGCATCCACGAAAGGACTCCTGTGCCGGCATCGGACGCGGACTCGGACTGGTGGCGCTCCGCCGCCATCTATCAGGTGTACGTACGCAGCTTCGCCGACGGGGACGGGGACGGCACGGGCGACCTCACCGGCGTACGGGCGAAGCTGCCGTACCTCGCTGAACTGGGCATCGACGCGCTCTGGTTCACCCCCTGGTACCTCTCCCCGCTCGCGGACGGCGGCTACGACGTCGCCGACTACCGCACCATCGACCCGGCCTTCGGCACCCTTGGAGAAGCCGAGAAGCTCATCGCCGAGGCGCGCCAGCTGGGAATCGGAACGATCGTCGACATCGTCCCCAACCATGTCTCCGACCGGCACGTCTGGTTCAGGGCCGCATGTGCGGCACGACCCGGCAGTCCCGAGCGCGGCCTCTTCCACTTCCGCCGGGGCCGGGGAGCGGACGGGGAACTGCCGCCCAACGACTGGGAGTCCGAGTTCGGCGGCAGCGCCTGGACCCGGCTGTCCGACGGCGAGTGGTACCTGCACCTCTTCGCGCCCGAGCAGCCCGATCTGAACTGGGCGCATCCGGCGGTGCGGCGCGAGCACGAGGAGATCCTGCGCTTCTGGTTCGAGCGCGGCGTCGCGGGCGTACGCATCGACTCTGCGGCGCTGCTCGCCAAGGACCCGTACCTGCCCGACTTCGTGGCCGGCACCGACCCGCACCCGTACATCGACCGGGACGAGCTGCACGACGTCTACCGCTCCTGGCGTGCGATCGCCGACGAGTACGGCGGGATCTTCGTCGGCGAGGTCTGGCTGCCGGACTCCGAGCGCTTCGCCCGCTATCTGCGCCCCGACGAGCTGCACACCGCCTTCAACCTGAGCTTCCTCTCCTGTCCCTGGGACGCGCAGCAGCTGCGCCGCACGATCGACGAGACCCTCGCCGAGCACGCACCCGTCGGCGCCCCGGCGACCTGGGTCCTGTGCAACCACGACGTGACACGCACGGTCACGCGGTACGGACGCGACGACACCGGCTTCGACTTCGCGACCAAGGCTTTCGGCACCCCCACGGACCTCGCGCTCGGCACCCGGCGCGCCCGGGCGGCGGCCCTGCTGTCGCTGGCGCTGCCCGGGTCCGTCTACGTCTACCAGGGCGAGGAGCTCGGCGTCCCGGAGGCGGAGATTCCAAGGGACCGCATCCAGGACCCGATGCACTTCCGCTCTGGCGGCACCGACCCGGGGCGCGACGGCTGCCGGGTGCCGCTGCCGTGGACCGGCGAACCCCCGGCGGTCGAGTCCTGGCTGCCGCAGCCGCGCAACTGGTTCTCGTACGCCGCCGACGGCCAGGCCGCCGACCCCGGCTCGATGCTCAGCCTCTACCGCACGGCCCTGCGGCTGCGGCGCACCGAACCGGGATTCGGGGACGGGCCGATGACCTGGCTGCCGCAGTCCGGGTCCGGAGTGCTGGCCTTCGCCCGGCCGGGCGGGCTGGTGTGCGTGGTGAACCTGGGAGAGCGGCCGGCCGGTCTGCCGGCGCACAAGGCCCTACTGCTCACCAGCGGGCCCCTGGACGAGGCCGGGCGGCTGCCGCGGGACACCGCGGCCTGGCTGAGGGCGCCGCATATCCTGGGCCGGGACATGTCGTCGTAGCCCGGTGAGGTACCGCGTTGAGCACGCAGCAGATCCCCGTCCTCGTCCTCGCGGGCTTCCTGGGATCGGGCAAGACGACCCTGCTCAACCATCTGCTGCGGGCGAGCCGGGGGACCAGGATCGGCGCGATCGTCAACGACTTCGGGTCGATCGAGATCGACGTCATGACCGTGGCCGGGCAGCTCGGCGACTCCACGGTGTCCCTCGGCAACGGCTGTCTGTGCTGCGCCGTCGACGCGAGCGAGCTGGACGTCTTCCTGGAGAAGCTCACCCGGCCCGCCGCCCGGCTCGATGTGATCGTCATCGAGGCGAGTGGCCTCGCCGAGCCGCAGGAGCTCATCCGTATGATCCTGGCCAGCGAGAACGAGCGCATCGTGTACGGCGGTCTCGTCGAGGTCGTCGACGCGGCCGAGTTCGACGCGACACGGGAGCGGCACCCCGAGCTCGACCGGCATCTCGGCATCGCCGACCTGATCGTGCTGAACAAGGCGGACCGGGTCGACGACGCGGCCGGGCAACTGCTGCGCGAGCGGATCGCGGGCCTCGCCGACGGGGCCGCCGTGATCCCCGCGACCTACGGGCGCGTCGATCCCGAGCTGCTCTTCGAGTGCCGCCCGCGGGGCGAGCGTGTGGGCCAGCTGTCGTTCGAGGACCTCTACGAGGACGACCACGGGCACGACGGGCACGGCGGGCACCTGCACAGCGAGCACGACGGCCATCTGCACGCCGCCTACGAGACCGTCTCGTTCACCTCCGCCGAGCCTCTCCATCCTCGCAGACTGCTGGACTTCCTCGACTCCCGGCCGCAAGGCCTCTACCGCATCAAGGGATTTGTCGACTTCGGCGAGGCCGACTCCCGCAACCGGTACAGCGTCCACTCCGTCGGCCGGTTCCTGCGCTTCTGTCCGGAGCCCTGGCCGTGCAGCGTGGAGCGGCAGACCCAACTGGTCCTCATCGGTGCCGGCATCGACACCGGAGCCCTGCTCGAAGTGCTCGGCACCGCAAGGGTCACCGGCCCGCAGGACGCGCCGGAGGAGCACACCATGTGGGGCGTACTGCGGTATGTGCCGGCGCCTGAGCAGCCCGGCGAGCAGGAACCGGACGACTTCATGTCGTGACCCGCGGCCGCGCGGTACCTCACTGCGCACGAGGCGGAGGCGGCGATCGTTCACGCGGGTGCGCCGAGCACGCCGGCGTACCACTCGCGGCAGGGGTTCTGGGCGACACGGAGCACGAGGGCAGCCCCTGGCGGAACCTCCCCCGGAGCCGACGAAGCGGGGGCGGCGGCCCGCCCGCGCGCCGACCGGGGGGCGGGCCGCAGCGGGGGCGCGC